>UQVT01000028.1 GCA_900544465.1 uncultured Collinsella sp.
CCCGAGAGAATGGTGTCAGCGCCGTAGTTCTCGTAGAACGGCGAGAAGATGACGACCTTGTCGCCGGGGTTCGTGACCGTCATCATGGCGGCCATCATGGCCTCGGTGGAGCCGCAAGTGACTACGATATTCTCGTTGGGGTTCACCGGCATGCCCATAAAGTGCTCCTGTTTGGCGGCGAGCGCCTCGCGCATGGCCTGGGAGCCCCAGGTGATGGAGTACTGGTGGTAAAGCGGCTTGGGGTCGGTGGCGATGGTGCCCAGACTATTGAGCAGCTGCGCCGGGGGATCGAAGTCGGGGAAGCCCTGCGACAGGTTGACGGCGCCATACTTGTTGGAGATGCGCGTCATACGGCGGATGATCGAATCGGTAAACGTTGCCGTGCGGTTGGAGAGTTCTTTCATGCCGGTCCTTTCGAGCATTTGCAGTGGGGCAAGTTTACTCCTATGAAACCGGTGGGATTTGCTCGAAATGGATCCGAAAAACTCTTTTCAAAATTCTTGAAAATTGGGGCTTGCATCGCGTGGCGTTCCTTGCAATAATAGTCGAGCGCGAAGCGCACAGGACACGGTGGGTGTAGCTCAGTTGGCTAGAGCGACGGGTTGTGGTCCCGTAGGTCGAGGGTTCGAGTCCCTTTACCCACCCCAGTTCTTGCTTCGTGTTGATATCGGGTCGTTAGCTCAGTTGGTAGAGCAGGGGACTCTTAATCCCAAGGTCCAGGGTTCGACCCCCTGACGGCCCACCCAAAGCATGTTAAAGCGACTGGCTTAGACTGGTCGCTTTTTTTGTTAACCTCACATGGGGTCGAACCCGTCGGGGTGCGGAGCTGAGGAAATGCGTAAGCATTTGCCAGCGCAGCGCGCAAGGCGCGAAGCGCCGCAGCGACCGCCTGCGCAGCAGGCTGACCCCCTGACGGCCCACCCAAAGATTGTTAAAGCGACTGGCTCAGGCTGGTCGTTTTTTGTTGACCACGCATGGGGTCGAACCCGAAAGGGCGCGGAGCTGAGTAATCTGCACCGTGATTCCCTTAGGGAAACACGGCTAAAGCCCCGTAGGCGTGTTCTCCTTAGGGGAATCATGCTTACGGGGCTCGATGCATGTTGAGAAGTTGTGATCAAACTCAAAGTGAGAATCGATTTAGTCTGCTCGATAGTGCGAACCTAAGCTTTCGGTTCGCTTACGCATGGCTTTGACCATTTCCTGTGCTAGTTGAATCTGCGATTGCAGGCGGGCGAGGGCTGCGACTTCGCTGTCCTGGGCTTTCTGTGTGCTCAAGGTCGTTGCCTCTGTCTTCAAGCCCTCAAGCTCGTGTAGTGCCTCGGATAGGCCCGTCTCGGTGCGGTTGATCATGCAATAGGTGCTCATCGTGTGTTTAAGGCTGCGTGTCAGGTGTTCGGCGTCTGTTGTGGCAATGCCGTACTGGGGGAGGGTGATATCCGCCTTCAGGGCCGCCTCAGGCTCTTTCTGCGCTGCAAGGGCTGCCGATGCGCCCGCGATGCGTCCGAATACGATGCCGTTGGCGCTTGACAAGCCACCAATGCGGTCGGCGCCGTGCATGCCGCCTGTCGCCTCGCCGCAAGCGTAGAGGCCCTCAACGCCCGTGTGCGCGGTCTTATCGATCTTGATGCCTCCGTTAGCGGCGTGGGCATACATCGCAACGCGCATCTCGTCAGTCGGGGCGATGCCGTGCTCGTCTTGCAGCCAGGTGGCAAAGGTCTGCACAAACTCTGGGACATCCTCGCGGGGGAAGTCGTAGTGGAGTGCCAGGCCTTCGGCACCAGCCTGATCGATGACGAGATCGATAGCCCGGGAGGCTAAGCGTGACGTGAAGGGACCATATCCAGAGCGTTGCTCGAGCAGGTCGTCTAGCTTGTCATCGGCAATATCTGCCGGCTGGTCGAACTTGACATAGCGCCAGGTTTTCTCGTTGAAGACCAGGTTGCGCTTGGGCTCGATGAAGCCGGGCATCATTTGCATGAACTCTATATTGGTAAGCGATGCGCCGTGCGCCAGTGCGATGGCCTGCGAGGAGCTGAGTACATCAGCCGACGTAAGGCTGCGCTCGAACAGGCCGCCTGTGCCACCGGCTGCGATGATCGTGGCCTTGGCAGCAAAGGGCACGATTCGATCTTCGGTGAGGTCGTAGAGCACGGTTCCGATGATTCTGCCGTTCGTGTCCTCAACAAGGTCGATAAGCTCATGGCGGGGGAGCAGGCGAATACCGAGCGACTCGATCCGGGTCGTCAGAGCGTCCTCAAGCGGCTTGCGGGTGAGGCCGCGCCACATGCGCGTCTTGTGGTCAAAGCAGGGGATAAACTGCTTTTGCTGAGCGCTCTCAGCGCTTTGCGGACGCTGGAGCTCAACGCCCAGGTCTTGCTCGAGCCATTCAATTGCCTGGGGAATGCCGTGGACAAACGTCTGGACAAGCTCGGGGTCGGCGACGCCGCCACCGACGGTCTGGATGGTGTCGATGAGGTCTTGTTCGTCGTCTTGGTTAACGGGTCCGATAAGCCCCAGGCCCCAGGTTCCGGGGAAGAAGCTCGATCCACTCATAGTCTTGCCGGCGCTTGCCACAGCGACGGTTGCGCCCGTGCGTGCCGCTTCGATGGCGGCACAAAGGCCCGCAATGCCAGATCCAATTACCAGTACATCAGTCGATTCCATCGGATTCCTTTCTCGTCCGGCGCATTGTCGCACGGGTGATCGGCAATGGGGCCGCAAAGACTCGGCAAATCGGTAAAGGGCAAATATGGCAGGTGGGCGTCAGGTGGACTCGGCCACTTCGGTCGGCCCATTTGATAAGTTGCGGTGGAATACGGACTGTTTTGGCCTGTATGGATGCAATTCAGTCCGTATTTCACCGCAACTGATACATCGGACCCTTTAATAAGAGTAACCAATTTGAGACGGGGCAAACAAAAAGAGCCGCTACCCGGGTGGGTAGCGGCTCCAAAGCTCAACTATATGAGCATCGCGCGGGCGCGATTAGGCCTTGAGGGCCTCCTCGACGGCGACAGCGCAGGCGACGGTGGCACCGACCATGGGGTTGTTGCCCATGCCGATGAGACCCATCATGTCGACGTGCGCAGGCACGGAGGAAGAACCGGCGAACTGGGCGTCGGAGTGCATGCGGCCCATGGTGTCGGTCATGCCGTAAGAGGCAGGGCCGGCGCCCATGTTGTCCGGGTGCAGGGTACGGCCAGTGCCGCCACCGGAAGCGACGGAGAAGTACTTCTTGCCAGCCTCGATGCGCTCCTTCTTGTAGGTGCCTGCGACGGGGTGCTGGAAGCGCGTGGGGTTGGTGGAGTTACCGGTGATCGAGATGTCGACGTTCTCGTGCCACATGATGGCAACGCCCTCGCGGACGTCGTCGGAACCGTAGCAGTTAACGGCAGCGCGGGGACCATCGGAGTAGGGGATGGTCTCGACGACCTTGAGCTCGCCCGTGTAGTAGTCGAATTGGGTCTTCACGTAGGTGAAGCCGTTGATGCGGGCGATGATCTGAGCAGCGTCCTTGCCCAGACCGTTGAGGATAACGCGCAGCGGCTTCTTGCGAGCCTTGTTGGCGTTCAGAGCCAGGCCGATAGCACCCTCAGCGGCAGCGAAGGACTCGTGGCCGGCCAGGAAGGCGAAGCACTCGGTGTCGTCGGAGAGCAGCATAGCGCCCAGGTTGCCGTGGCCCAGACCGACCTTGCGGTCCTCGGCGACGGAGCCGGGAACGGTGAAGGCCTGGATGCCCTCGCCGATGATGGCAGCAGCCTCAGAAGCGGACTTGGCGCCACGCTTGACAGCGAGAGCGCAGCCGAGGGTGTAGGCCCACTCGGCGTTCTGGAAGGCGATGGACTGGGTGTTGTTGACGATCTCACGCGGGTTGAAGCCCTTGTCGGTGCAGATCTGCAGAGCTTCCTCGAGGGAGGCGATGCCGTTGTCGGCGAGGCACTTGTTGATCTTGTCAGCGCGGCGCTCGTAACCTTCGAACGTAACAGTCATAGTTATTTCCCTCCCTTTCTACTCGTGAACCGGGAACACGCTGGCGACGGAGTGAGTCTCCTCGTCGGTGCGCGGGTCGATGTACTTGGCAGCGTTCTCCCACTGACCATAGTGGCCCATAGCGCCAGCGATGGCCTCCTCGGGGGTCTTGCCGGCCTTGACGGCGTCGGTGAACTTGCCGAGGTTCAGGAACTCGAATGCGATGATCTCGTTCTTGTCGTTGAGAGCCATGCGGGTGACGTAGCCCTGAGCGAGCTCGAGGTAACGAGCGCCCTTGGCCTTGGTGCCGAACATGGTGCCGACCTGAGAGCGAAGGCCCTTGCCGAGGTCGTCGAGGGAAGCGCCCACGGGCAGGCCGCCCTCGGAGAACGCGGTCTGGCTGCGGCCGTAAACGATCTGCAGGAAGATCTCGCGCATAGCAACGTTGATGGCGTCGCAGACGAGGTCGGTGTTGAGGGCCTCGAGGATGGTCTTACCGGGAAGGATCTCGGAAGCCATGGCGGCAGAGTGGGTCATGCCCGAGCAGCCGATGGTCTCAACGAGGGCCTCCTCGATGAGACCGTCCTTGACGTTCAGCGTGAGCTTGCAGGCGCCCTGCTGAGGTGCGCACCAACCCACACCGTGCGTAAGACCGGAGATGTCGGAAATCTCCTTAGCCTGGACCCACTTGCCCTCCTCGGGGATGGGTGCGGGGCCGTGGTATGCACCCTTGGCAACGGGGCACATGTTCTCCACTTCCTGTGAGTACTGCATGCCTCTCCTCTCTATCGTGTTGGCGTCCCGTCTGGGGGTCGTGGCTGGCGATTGCCGGGCGACCCTTCGAAAGGGACATGACATGCAGCCCCTATAATACCGCGAAATGCACGGAATATTCGGCGAACGGCTCAGTTTTCGTAGCGAGAAGTCCGGAAGTTTTAATTGAAACGGTTTAACTCTATGTTCTGTGGTCGTGAACTTCCGTAGAGGGGGTCCGTCTTGGGCAAGCTTTTGGTCGGCTCTTGTAAGTGTTGCAGGGGTTGACCTGTTGCAACGGTGCCGTTCGCCGCCTGTTTACTGCCTTTGGCCGCGCGAGTGTATTGTTTTGCGTGAATGTTTTGATGGCACGCTTCAATCGTGCTGTATTGGATGGCAAGCAGATCCCGGCGAAGGGAGCGCCATGCAGCGCGTTTGGAGAACGGTTACCGGCTTTTACCATGTCTGTGCCCGCGGTACGGGCAAGCAGCTCATCTTTGAGGGCGATGAGGACCGGTGGGAGTTTTTGGAGCTGATGCGCGAGTGCTGCCGCGAGGAGGGTGTGACGGTTATCGCCTGGTGCCTTATGGGCAATCACGTGCATTTGGTGCTTGCAGATTACGAGGACAGGATGAGCGCTGCGATGCACCGGCTGCTCTTGACGTACGCGCGGCGGTTCAATAAACACACGGGGCGCACGGGCCATCTGTTCCAGAACCGTTTTGACCGGCGCTCGCTCGATACCGACTGGCAGGTGATGGAGGCTATTCGTTCCGTACACGCCGATCCGCAGGAGGCGGGCGTTAGCCTAATCGAGCGTTATCCCTGGAGCAGCTTTGCGGAACATCTGCGCGCTTACGACAGTGATGCGGCAGATGCCACGAGGGGATTTTGCGATCCTTCTTGCGTGCTTGAGCTTTTTGGTTCTGCCGAGGCCTTTGCTGCCTATTCGCTTTCGACGCCCGACGGTAGCGAGCCGGCGCTGTGCGATATGAAAGAGACAGAGTGGGAACGCCACGCCTTTGCCGACAAGATGGCGAAGAGCCTCGGGGTTCCGCTCAATGGGGTTAAAACTGCACCGCCGGCGCAGCGTGATACCGTTATTGTTGGATTGCACGATGCCGGTTTCACGGTGCGCCAGATTGAGCGCTATACCGGGATTGGCAAAAGTAGCGTCTCTCGTATCGTGCGCGCCCGCGCGCGAACGGCGATGAGGGCTGGCGGAAACGTGATGTAGGGTCGCCTGTTCACCGCAGCTGGGGTCGTCCATACGCCGCAACCAGCGTTTAAAAGCTTGGTACGGTAACTGCACTTCTTAATATGCATAGAACAATCGCCATCTTGCATAAAATAACGGCTCAGTCCGGATTTGCCCGTGCCTACCCCCGTCTGCGCCGTGCAATAAACCGAGTTTTCAGCATCGTGGTGCTGTCGGCACCGCCGCAATCTTGCAACATACGGGTCCCGAAGCTATTGATTCTCGCCGTTGCGCCCCCGAAGCACGTGCCTGCGTCCCGTCAGACCGCGATGCTTGTTCTAAAACACAATATATATGCGCCTAAAGACGTTGATTAACGCTTTCGATGTGTATACACACAGCTTGGCGTGCTGAATACTCGCAAAAATGCACGCCGCTCCCTATGGGACCCGTCTGCGGTAGGCGCGAAGCGAGTCGGAGCTTCGCAGAACGGGGCTTGGCGCATTGCTTGGCGGGCCCGGGGCCCTGCCGCAGGCCTTTGGTGCTGTGGAAAACGCCCGTGTTCGCGTCTGACTGTGAGGCAAATGTCAGACGGGGCGCCGGACGCGCGGACTTTGTGCATCTGTGCTCATTAGGAAAAAACAGAGCCGCCCGTATCGGGCGGCTCTGCAATCAAAAACCTTGGATTCGGGGCATACGCTACTGGTTAGCTTGCCCCTCGAGCATGCCGTCGAGGGTGCGCCAGGCGAGCTCGGCGCATTTGACGCGGGCGGGCATGTGCGAAATGTCCTGGAGCTGGGCGGCCTCGTCCAAATCTTCCAGGTCTTCCTCGGAGAGCTGCTCGCCGCGGATCATGGCCAGGAAAAGCCCTGCCAGGCGACGAGCCTCCTCGACCGTCTCGCCGGTGATGAGGTCGGCCATGATGTCGGCGCTGGCCTGGCTGATGGCGCAGCCGTGCCCGGTAAACGAGGCCTCCTCGATCACGCCGTTCTCGACGCGCAGCTGCAAGGTGAGTTCGTCACCGCAGCTGGGGTTGATGCCGTCGTGCTCGTGCGTGGGAGCGTCCATCTCGTACTTATAGTCGGGGTGCGAGTTGTGCTCCATAAATGTGGTGGAGGTGTACAGATTACCCATTGAACGTGCTCCAAACGTGATGCAGACCGGCGATGAACTTGTCAATGTCGGCCTTGTCGTTGTAGAAGGCCACGCTGGCGCGGCAGCAGGCAAGGTTCTCGACGCCCAGCCAGGTGAGCAGCGGCTGTGCGCAGTGGTGACCGGCGCGGATGCAGACGCCGTCCATGTCCATGATGCTCGCGACATCGTGCGGGTGGATACCCTTGACGTTAAAGCTCACGACGCCATGGTGATTGTCCCAATAGATGGAGCCGATGATCTGGACAAAGTCGAGCTGCATGAGCTCGCCCATCAGATAGTGGACGAGCGCCTGCTCGCGGGCCTGGATGTTCTCATAGCCCACCGTGTTGACCAGGTAATCGAGAGCCGCACCCGTGGCGAAGATGCCGGCGGCGTCCTGCGTGCCGGCTTCGAACTTCTCGGGGACGGGCGCCCAGATGGCGTCCTGCTCGGTGACCGAATCGATCATTTCGCCGCCGGTGAGCATGGGCGGCATGGCGTTGAGCAGGTCCATCTTGCCCCACAGCACGCCGATGCCCATGGGCCCCATGGCCTTGTGCGCGCTAAAGGCGAAGAAGTCGGCGCCAAGGTCGGCCACATTAACGGGCATGTGCGGCAGCGACTGTGCGCCGTCGACGACCAGGTAGCCACCGTACTTGTGCACGAGTTTGCCGAGGTTCTTGACCGGGTTCTCGACGCCCAGCACGTTGGAGACCTGACCCACGGCCAGAATCTTAGTCTTGGGGCCCACCTTGGCAAGAACTTCCTCGGTGGTGAGCTGACCGGTCTTGGTGGGGTAGAGGTAGACGAGCTTGGCGCCGGTCGCGCGGCAGACTTGCTGCCACGGGATCAGGTTGGAGTGGTGCTCCATGATGGTGATGACGACCTCGTCGCCGGGCTCCAGCACCGTGGGCGCAAAACTCTTGGCGACCAGGTTGAGCGACTCGCTCGTGTTGCGGGTGAAGACGACCTCGTTGGCCTGGGCGGCGCCGATGAGGTCGGCGATCTGCTGACGCACCTTTGCGATGGCCTCGGTGGCCTCGACGGACAGCGAGTACAGGCCGCGCAGGGGGTTGGCGTTCATGCGCTGGTAGAAGTCACGCTCGGCGTCGAGCACGCAGGCGGGGCGCTGCGCGGTGGCCGCGCTATCGAGGAAGGCGATCTCGGGGTGCTGCTGGAACAGCGGGAACTGCGCCTTGTAGGGATTGGTCTCGATGTCGACGGTAGGCCAGCCGCGCGAGGCCTCGTCGCTGGCGTCGAGTTCCATGGGCTCGGGGGCAGTACAGGTATCGCATTTAACGTGCTCGGTGTCGATCATGCGAGCTCCTCCTCAAAGTTATCGATCAAGTTGTTGCCCAGGCGGACGACGGCGGCGCGGGTGCGCTCATCGGTGGCGGAAAGCGCAGCGTCCTCCAGCTTGGCGCGGATGAACAGGTCCTCGGCGGCGTTTTGGTCAAGGCCGCGGCAGGCGAGGTAGAACAGCTGCTCGTCGCGGACGTGGCCGATGGTGGCGCCGTGGTTGCCAGCGACGTCGTCCTCGTCGCAGAGGATGACGGGGACGGTTTTGTTGTCGACGCCCTTGTTGGCGAGCAGCACGGTCTCGCGCTCGGTGCCGGTTGCGCCCTTGCAGCCGTGCACGAGGTCGATGGTGCCGCGGTAGACCTTCTTGGACGTGCCAGTCAGCACGCCGTTGGCGTCGATCTCGCACTCGGTCTTACGACCGCGGTGGCGCAGCTCGTAGTTAAAGTCGCGCACCTGTTCGCGGGCACCTAGGTAATCGGTATCGATGGTCACTTTGGCGGTGTCGCCCAGCAGATCGCCGGCGAGGCCGGTGGCGCTGGCACCGGCACCCAGGACGGTGTGCTGCACGTTGACGCGCGCGCCCTCGTCTAGGAATAGACCGGTGTCATCGAGTGCGATCCAGCTGTCATCGAGCGTCTGTGTGCAGGTCACGTTGACGGTGGCGTACTCGTGAGCGCACACGCGCAGCACGGAGCCCACGACGCCTTGGCCGCTGACGGGGGAGTCCAGGGCTAGAGCGAGGTCGAGCGTTGCCTGCGGACGGGCGACGACATCGATAGCGGCGATGGCCGCCGCCGCGTCGGCGCCACTCACGCGCACGGTAACCGTGGCGTGCTGGTATGCGGGCACATCGATGACGATGCACTTGGTGGCGTGGTCGATCAGATAGGTGCAGGCAGCCTCGCCCATGCCGGTCTCGAAGGCTTCGGCAGGGGAGAGCTCCTCCTCGAGCTTGATAGCGCCGGCCTGGTAGACGGAGGCGGCGGGCACGTCGAGCTCGGTCTCGGGCGTGATGCGGGCGCGGTCGGCGGCGTCGCCGGGGGCGGAGGCACGGCGCTCGGGGAAGCGCTCGGCCATGGCGTCCATGGCGGTATCGAAGGCGTCGGCCGTGCCAGCAAACTGCTCTTCCAAGCCCTCAACCTCAACGGCCTCGGCGGGAGCGGCGGAAAGCTCGTCCGAAAGCTCGAGCTTGGTCTGGTTCATTTTGAGCCAGCCCCAAGTTGCTGCCGGCATCGCATTAACCTGCTCGAGCGTGGTAGCAGCGGTGTTGGTTTCCTGTTTCATTATCCGATCGCTCCTTCCATCTCCAGCTTGATCAGGTTGTTCATCTCGACGGCGTACTCAAGCGGCAGCTCCTTGGAGACCGGGTTGGCAAAGCCGTTGACGATCATGGTGCGGGCCTCTTCCTCCGAGATGCCGCGGCTCATCAGGTAGAACACCTTGTCGTCGCCGATGCGGCCGATGGTGGCCTCGTGGCCGATGTCGACGTTCTTGGCGCGGATGTCCATGGCCGGAATAGTGTCGGAGCGGCTCTGGTCGTCGAGCATGAGCGACTGGCAGCTCACGGTTGCCTTGGAGCCCTCGGCCTTGGGCGTGGCCACGATAGAGCTGCGGAAGGTCTGGATACCGCCGCTCTTAGAGATGCCCTTGGTCTCGACGGTTGCCGAGGTATCGGGTGCGTTGAGCACGACCTTGCAGCCGGTGTCGAGGTTTTGACCGGCGCCGGCAAAGGTGATGCCGGTAAAGCTCGAGCGGGCGCGGCGGCCGTTGAGCACGCTCATGGGGTAGAGGTAGCCCACGTGGCTGCCGAAGGAGCCACTGATCCACTCGATGTCGCCGTCCTCGTCCACGCGCGCACGCTTGGTGTTGAGGTTGTACATGTTCTTGGACCAGTTCTCGATGGTCGAGTAGCGCAGGTGCGCACGCTTGCCCACAAAGAGCTCCACAGCGCCGGCGTGGAGGTTGGCCACGTTGTACTTGGGCGCGGAGCAACCCTCGATAAAGTGCAGGTCGGCATCGTCCTCGACGATGATGAGCGTGTGCTCAAACTGGCCGGCGCCCTTGGCGTTAAGGCGGAAGTAGCTCTGCAGCGGGAAGTCCAACTTGGTGCCCTTGGGAACGTAGACAAACGAGCCGCCCGACCACACGGCGCCGTGCAGGGCCGCAAACTTGTGGTCGGTGGGCGGGATGAGCGTCATGAATTTCTCGTGGATGAGCGGCTCCCACTGCGGATCGTGCAGGGCTTCCTCAATACCGGAGTAGACGATGCCCATCTTGGACGCCGTGTCCTGCATGTTGTGGTAGACCAGCTCGGAGTCGTACTGCGCGCCGACGCCCGCCAGGTAGCTGCGCTCGGCCTCGGGGATGCCCAAGCGCTCAAAGGTGTTCTTGATGTCGTCGGGCACCGACTCCCAGTCGTGCTTTTGGTCGGTGTTGGGCTTGACGTAGGTGACGATGTTGTCCATGTCCAGGCCCTCGATGGAGGGGCCCCACGTCGGGTCGGGAAAACGATTGAAGATCTCGAGGGACTTTAAGCGCAGGTCGAGCATCCACTGCGGCTCGTCCTTCTTGGCGCTGATCTCGCGCACGATGTCGGGCGTGATGCCGGCGTCGAGGCGCTCGAATCCCTCCTCGCCATAGGTGAAGTCGTAGAGGCTGCGGTCGATGTCCGCGACCTCGGTGCGGTTCTTGGCCATTGCGTCGCCCCTTTACGCCTGCTGCTCGGCAACGGCGGACTCGGCCTGGGCGCGCTGCTCGGCGGCCTCGCGCTCGAAGGTCTCAAAGCCGTTCTTGTCGATCCAGGGGATCAGCGAGGCGTCGTCCTCGCGTACGATGTGGCCCTTGACCATAACGTGGACGCGGTCGACATCCAGGTGCTCCAGGATACGCGTGTTGTGCGTGATGATGAGCATGGAGCCGTCGCAACTCTTGCGGTAGGCGTCCATGCCGTGGCTGACGGTGGAAAGGGCGTCGACGTCCAGGCCGGAGTCGGTTTCGTCCAGGATGGCGAGCTTGGGCTGCAGCAGCAGAAGCTGGAGCATCTCGACCTTCTTCTTCTCGCCGCCCGAGAAGCCCACGCCCAGCTCACGGTTGAGGTAGGCGGTGTCCATGTTGAGCTCGGCCGCGAGCTCCTTGACGCGACGGCGGAACTCCTTGCCCTTCATCTCCAGGCCGGGGCGGCCAGCGATGCTGGCACGCAAAAAGCTCGACAGCGGCACGCCCGGGATCTCGACCGGGGCCTGGAAGCTCAGAAACAGGCCGGCGCGCGAACGCTTGTCGGTGGTGAGCTCGGTGATGTCCTGGCCGTCAAAGACGATGCGGCCGTCGTTGACGGTATAGACGGAGTCGCCCATGACCAGGTGGCCGAGGGTGGACTTGCCGGCGCCGTTGGGGCCCATCAGCACGTGGGTCTCACCGGCGGCGACGTTGAGGTTGACATTGTGGAGGATGGTCTTCTCGTCCACGGAGGCGGTGAGACCATCGATGGAAAGCAGCGGATTTGCGCTCATGCTGTCCCTCTCTGTATATGGTGTACTCATAGGTGTACTAAACCCTAGGAATCTTCTCGGAATAAAGTTACTATGGGTTCGGCGTTAGTCAAGGGAAAACCCGACTAATCCACTCGACTTTTCTAGATGTGGGACAAAATAACAAGGTTTGTTTGTCCCACTTACTTAAGATTTGGGACAAACAGACCTGGTTATGTTGTCCCAGATGCGATGGGAGGGTAGGTATGCTCATTTCTTCCAAGGGCCGCTATGCCCTCCGGCTGATGATCTATATCGCGGCGCTGGGCGACGCCGAGGGCAAGATTGCCTTGCGCGAGGTTGCCGACCGTGAGCATATCTCACAAAAGTATTTGGAGCAGCTGGTTCGTCCGCTTATGAAGGCGGGCCTGCTTAAGAGCGTGCGCGGCAAGGGCGGCGGCTACATGATGGCCAAGGATCCAGCCGAGGTGCGTGCCGGCGACATCCTGCGCGCCGTCGAGGGCAGCACGGCGCCCGTGGCGTGCGACGGCATCGACAACAGCTGCACCCGCAGCGATTTGTGCTCGACCGTCAAGTTCTGGCGCGGCCTGGACGACGTGATCGAAAAGTACGTCGACGGCGTGACGTTGGCCGACCTGGCCGCCGTCCCCGAAATCAACTTTGACATTAAGCTGTAGGGGTGCAAATGGCATCTCTCGACAAGGTGTACAAGCAAATCGAAGTTTTTGCTCGGGAATGTGACGCCGAGAAGGTCGTGTTGTTTGGTTCTCGTGCTCGAGGCGACAACTTGCCCAAGAGCGATATTGACATCGCCGTAGCAGGTTGCCGGGATTTCGGCCGTTTCTCATATTTGATCGAGGAACATCTTGATACTCTTTTAGATGTAGATGTCGTCAATCTCGACGAGTCCCTATCGCAGCAATTGCTCGATGAGATTGCCAAGGATGGTGTGATTCTGTATGAAAAAATATGAGAACTTTGTTAGCGCCTTGGCGAATCTTGAGGATGCGCCCAATCAGGATCTCAACAATGATTTTGTTCAGAGTGGATTGATTAATAAGTTCAATCTTCAATTTGAACTGAGCTGGAAGCTCCTTAAGCGTCTGCTCGAGTATGAGGGCGCCACGCTTGCCGCGTCGGGGTCTCCTCGTGCCATCTTGAAGGAGTCCTACCGATTCTACGACTTTATTGATGAGGCAGCCTGGCTGGATATGCTCAGAGACCGCAATACGAACGTCCATATCTACGACAACAAGCTCGCTCAAGATTTGATTCAGCGCATCTTGAACGTCTATATTCCCGCTTTCTGTCAGTTGAGAGACGGGCTGACGAAACGTTACGGCGAGCTTCTGTTGGCGCCCGACGACCAGTTTGTCTAATTCCTTAAGATTTCGCGGAGGGTTGTTGCCGTTTACCGAGGGGTTGTTGTGCAACAACGGGCGAGCTGCAATACTTATTTTTATCTTTGCAAACTGCACTTTAACTACACCAATGCAGGGAGGATCTTATGCAGCCCAAGCATTCCGCTATTGTGGCAGGCCTGACGCTGGCGCTTTCGTTTGGCGCCGTCTCCGCGCCGGCACCCGCCGCTGCCGAGGAGCCCACGCCGGGCGTTGCCTCGGATGCCACCGATATCGATAAGGGCCTTTACACCCAACAGTCCTTCTCGGGCGTGTTGAGGTCGGTTCAGGGTGTCTCGTTTGTCAACGTGACTCCCGAGATGAAGTACTTCACCAAATATGAGAGCCATGGCAACTATAACCAGGGCTTTTCGTATGGCGACGGTTATAACGCGCTGGGCTATTACCAGTTCGACCGCCGTTGGTCGCTCATTCCGTTTATGAAGCAGGTCTACAACTACAACCCCGAAAAATACAGCATGCTCAAGGATGCGATTGATCGCGGCAGCGAGATTTCCAACACGAGCAATGCCATGTACGAGAACGGTCAGCTCACCGAGTTGGGCCGTATTGCGCAGGAGGCCTTCCAGGGTGCTTACAACACCGATCCTGTTGAGTTCTCAGCACTTCAAGATGCTTATGCGTACAACTCGTACTATGCGGTGACCGAGGCGTGGCTCAAGAGCGGCCTGGGTATTGATATTTCGGGCCGCGCCGACTGCGTCAAGGGCATGGTGTGGAGCATTACCAACATGTGCGGCACTGGTGGCTGCAGGGACTTTTTCCGCTGGGCGAATCTTTCCAACGATATGTCCGATCGCGAGTTTGTGACGGCGCTTTCCTACAGCGTGGTCAATAACGTGGCGACCAAGTATTCGAGCCAACCCCAGTATCATGAGGGCTGGAAGAACCGCTACCGCAACGAGCTGAAGGACTGCTTGGTTTATATCGCCGAGGACGAGGCCGCTGCCGCTGCGACGCCCGTGCAGCCCGAGCCTACGCCGGCGCCCTCGCCGACGCCTGATTCGAATGACGGCTCGAGTGACGATGCCAACGATGACAGGATGGATGCGCCCTCGACCGATGCTGACGGTAATGGCTCTGCTGGTGGCGCTATCAACGACGGTTCCACCTCGAACGGCTCCGATTCGAACGGCTCTGCTGCGGGCGATTCGTCTTCAAGCTCTGCCGGCAATACGGGCAGCGCCGCCTCTGGTTCGACCGACGCTGGTTCCTCTGACTCTTCCACTGGCTCGAGCGATTCTTCCGCCGATACTGGTTCTAGCAATGACTCTAACACTGGCGCCGCTTCTGATTCCGATGCTTCCAAGGACGACTCGAATAAGGCGCCGGACGCTCCCGTTGCTTCGCCGGACAAGAAGCCTTCTTTCTCCGTGCAGCTTGGTTCTACGCTGGGCTCTTCGCTGATGGCTGGCGTCAATAACGGCTCGGCCCAGAACAAGGACAACTCTGATCAGGTTTCCACGGAAAAGACCGAAGCCGCAAAGGGCGACTCCAAGGACAAGGCTTCCGAGAAGGCTGAATCCGATAAGGGTCCTAGCTCTGATGAGAAGGGCGACAAGTCCGGTCAGAAGAAGGACGAGAGCAAGACCGAGGGCGAAAAGAAACAGCCCGAAGACGACGACAAGAGCGGTGCTGACAACCAAGTCCAAGAGCAAAATGACTCCAAGACGGTGACCACTACAACCACGACGACTACAACGACCAAGTCATCTGGCGGTAACATGCCCAAGACGGGCGACCTTATCGTTATGGCGAGCCTTGCCAG
>UQVT01000029.1 GCA_900544465.1 uncultured Collinsella sp.
CTCGCACGAAGAGCACATTTAGTGCTCTTCGGCTCGTGCGGAATCTACGAAAACCAAGCAGGCGGACACGCCTTAGGTATCGATTACTTCAGTCTGAAGGTACTAACTTGACAATCTCACAGAATAGCACAGGCATACCTGCCGAAAAGGGACAGGTTTATTTTGGTAGGTTTTATCAGGGGAAACGACAGTTTCCCATATAAAACCGACCAAAATAAACCTGTCCCTAAATGGCAGGCCCCGCGGTGGTTGCCGCGGGGCCTGGATTCAAGCTATTTAACCGTAGATGCGTTGGGGCTGTTCTTCGCCCTTTACGGAGGCTTCAGTCACGATGACCTTGGAAACACCCTCCTCGCTGGGCAGGTCGAACATCGTCTGCTGCAGCACGTCCTCGCAGATGGAACGCAGGCCGCGGGCGCCGGTCTTGCGGGCGAGCGCCATGCGGGCGATCTCGTGCAGGGCGGCGTCCTCAAACTCAAGCTCAACGTCCTCGAGCTGGAACATCTTACGGTATTGACGGACCACGGCGTTCTTGGGTTCGGTCAGGATCGACACCAGGTCATCCTCGTCGAGCGCCTGCGTCTGGGTGACGACGGGCGTACGTCCCACAAACTCGGGGATCATGCCAAAAGCGTTGAGGTCCTGCGGGAGTACCTGACGCAGCAGGTCGTTCTCGTCGACCGAGGTGGGGCCGGCAATCTCGGAGTTAAAGCCCACGCCCTTGTTGCCCACGCGATCAGCAATGATCTTATCCAGGCCCACAAAGGCACCGCCGCAGATAAACAGGATGTTCGTCGTGTCGATCTGCAGCAGCTCCTGCTGGGGATGCTTGCGGCCGCCGGTGGGCGGAACGCTTGCCACCGTGCCCTCAAGGATCTTAAGCAGCGCCTGCTGAACGCCCTCGCCCGAAACGTCGCGGGTGATGGAGAGGTTCTCGGCCTTGCGGGCGATCTTGTCGATCTCGTCCACGTAGATAATGCCAACCTGTGCGCGCTCAATGTCGCCATCGGCGGCGTTGATGAGCTTGAGCAGGATGTTCTCCACGTCCTCGCCAACGTAACCGGCCTCAGTAAGCGCGGTGGCATCGGCGATGGCAAACGGCACCTCGAGGATGCGCGCAAGCGTCTGGGCGAGCAGGGTCTTGCCGGTACCAGTGGGACCGAGCAGCAGGATGTTGGACTTGGCGAGCTCCACATCATCCATATCATCGTCGAGTTGCGAGTCCAAGCCGTCGTCAAAGGCCGAAAGCGCAGCGCCACCCTCAATCACGCGGCGGTAGTGGTTGTACACGGCAACCGACATGGCGCGCTTGGCGTCCTCCTGGCCCATAACATAGGCCGAAAGCTCGTCATAAATCTCGTGCGGCGTCGGCACGTGCGTGATGACCTGGCGGTCGTCCTCGAGCTCAAAGCCCTCGGTCTCGGGGTCCACGGCGGGCTGCGATGCAGCCTGACCATGGTCGTTGAGGAAGCCCGGCAGCTTGCCGTTGCGGGCAGCGTCCATAAAGTCCGAAGCCAGCGACTCCTCCAGAATCTCGGAACAGGCGGCGACGCACTCGTCACAGATAAAGATGTTGGTCGGGCCCTTTACGAGGCGACGGACCTGGCCCTGCTCTTTTCCGCAGAAGGAGCAGCGGATGGGGTTGCCGTTCTCGTCAAAGTTGTCCTGCATGTTTCCTGCCATCCTAGGCATCCTTCGCGGCGAGGTCGCGCGAGGTGACGATACGATCGATCAGGCCGTAGTCGAGGGCCTCGGCAGCGGTCAGGTAGTTGTCGCGCTCGGTATCGGCCTGGACCTTTTCGATGGGCTGGCCAGAGGCGTCGGACAGGATCTGGTTGAGCTCGCGACGGGTCTTCTTGATCTCCTCGGCCACGATCTCAATCTCGGTCTGCTGACCCTGCGCACCGCCGCTGGGCTGGTGAATCATGACCTTGGAATGCGGCAGGCAGAAGCGCTTGCCCTTGGCGCCGGCCGAAAGCAGCACGGCGGCCATAGACGCGGCCATACCGACGCAGATGGTGGAGACCTGCGGCTTAATGAAGTTCATGGTGTCCAGAATAGCCAGGCCGGAGTAGACCTCGCCACCGGGCGAATTGATGTAGAGCGAGATATCCTTCTCGGCATCCTGGCTCTCAAGATGCAGCAGCTGGGCAACGACCAGGTTGGCACTGACGGAGTTGATCTCCTCGCCCAAAAAGATGATGCGGTCGTTGAGCAGGCGCGAATAGATATCGTAGCTGCGCTCGCCGCGCGGCGTCTGCTCGATAACGTATGGCACGAGGGCGGAATCGAACTTGGCGATCATACGCATCTCCATTTCTCTCTTGCGGACCAAATTGGTTCTAGATAAACGTACGGTGCCCGCATGCTATGCATTGGCTGGCACCGTACGAAGCAACCGGATAACCGGTGTATAACTTTACCCCATCACGGGCGCACGCATGCGCTCGCGGGCAAGGTGGCGAGAATTACTCGGCGTCCTTGGCGGTCTCGTCGACCTCGGTCACCTTGGCGTTCTCGACCAGGTGGTCGACGGCCTTGGAGCGACGGATGGACTCGCGGACGGCAGGCATGCGGCCATCGGCGATGAACTCGGCCTTGGAAGCCTCGACGTCCTTGACGCCGGCCTTCTCGAACTCGGCGTTGATGTCATCCTCGGTGACCTCGATCTTGAGCTCGCGGGCGAGGGCGTCCAGAGCCAGGGACTCACGGGCAACGTCGTTGGCCTGCTTGTGCAGATCGCCGATGAACTGCTCCATGGTCAGACCGGAAGCGGGCAGCCAGGTGTCGAGCGTCATGCCACGGGCAGCGAGGTTGGACAGGAAGTTCTGGCCAAGCTCCTCAAAGACGGACTGCTCGTAATCGGCGTCCATCTCCTCGAGCTGCAGGCGCTCGGCGAGAGCGGAGACGCAACGGTTCTCCTTCTCGGCCGGGAGGCGGGAAGCCTTGTCCTGCTCGATCTCGATCTTGATGGCGTCGCGCATGGCGTCGATACTGTCGAAGCCAAAGTCGGACTTGACGAGCTCGTCGGTGAGCTCGGGGGTGTTGCGGACCTTGATGCCCTTGACGGTGACCTCGACGGTGTGGGTCTCGGCCTCCTCGCCCTCCTCGACCTCGTCGGTCCAGGTGACGGTCTTGACGTCGTCAACGTTGGCGCCGATCAGGGCCTCGTTGAACTCCTTGGGGTTGCTGTCGCTACCGGCGATGAGCATGCGGCCCTCGGCGGCAAAGTTGTCGGCGTTCTCGACGGCCTTGAGGTCGACGGTGACGTAGTCCTCGGCCTCGACGGCGCGACCCTCGACGTCCTCGAAGGTGGCACGGTAATTGAGGAGCATCTCGACCTGGTTGTTGATCTCGGACTCGGTGACCTCCGCAGGGGGCATCTCGATCTCGACAGCGTCGAAGGAGGAGAGCTCAGCGGCGGGACGCAGGGAGAACTCGACGGTGTAGGTGTAGTCCTCGTGATCCTTGGCGAGGTCGAGGTCCTTGTAGTCACCATTCTTGGTGGGGACGATGTCCAGCTCGTTGAGGACGGCGGGCTCGTTGGCGGCGATCAGGTCGTTGGTGGCCTGAGCGAGGGTAGCCTCGGCGCCAAGAGCGGAGTCGATGACCGGACGGGGAGCCTTACCGGCGCGGAAGCCCGGGAAGCGGTACTTCTTGGCGGTCTCCTTGTAGGCCTTCTTGATCGCGGCGTCGACGTCGGCGGCCGGGATGGTGACCGTAGCGGTGAGCTTGGCGTCCTTGACGTCAGAAGCGGTGATGTTCAACACGTTCCTCCTCATACTGCCCAGCTTATCTGAGGTGCTGGTACCTTTATGCAACAAAGTGTCGCGACGGCCAAGGCCGACGCAGGTGCGATGGTGCGGGCGAAAGGACTCGAACCTTCACGGGAATCCCACCAGAACCTAAATCTGGCGCGTCTACCAATTCCGCCACGCCCGCATGAGCGCACAGATTAGGAATGATAGCAGATACGAGCGACAAGCGCACGCACACGTTTTACAGACTCACGACCTCACCACGAGTGCAAGCCAATAGAGCACGCCACCCCATCTCATAAGTTGCGGTGGAATAGGGACTGTTTGGGGCTCCAGTCCTCCAAAACAGTCCCTATTCCACCGCAACTTCGGTAGGACTCGGCAGCCTGGCGATGCTGGCCATGCGCCGGAAAGCGTGTCCCGGTTTGGGGCCTCGGAATGGGATGCAATTTCCGCTATAGCCATCAACCGGAAACTGCAACCCGTTTTGAGCCCCTATTCCGGGATGCACTTTCCGCCAAGGCCCTCAAACGGAAACTGCAGCCCACAATTCAGTTGAAAAGTGGGCTGCAGTTTCCCCGGGCTAGGCAATGAGCGGGTACAGCGCCTCCTCGTCTACTCCCCCAGCAGGGCCTTCTCGGGCGTGATCGGCAGCGAGCGGACCTGGTGGCCGGTGGCGTGCGCCACGGCCGAGGCCACGGCGGCGAGCGGCGTGTTGATGACGACCTCGCCGATCGACTTGGCGCCAAACGGGCCCGTCGGCTCGTAGCTCGGCTCAAAGGCTACGCGAATGCTGCCGATATCCAGGCGTGTGGGCAGCTTGTAGCTCATAAAGTTGCCGGTGCGCAGGCGGCCGCGGTCGTCATGCTCGACAATCTCGTAGAGCGCGTGGCCGATGCCCTGGGCAATGCCGCCCTCGGCCTGGACGCGCGCGAGCGCCTCGTTGATCACGGTGCCGCAGTCGACGGCCGCGACGTAGTCCACCACGGTCACCTTGCCGGTGGCCTTGTCGACCTCGACCTCGGCAATGCCGGCCATAAACGGCGGAGGCGAAACGGGCAGGCAAGCGGAGGCGTGCGAGGTAAGCGCGTCGCCGCCGTCGATGTTCTTGACGCACAGGTTGGCAAAGTCGCGCAGCGTGAGGTAGCGGCCGCTCTCGCGGGCGGCGCGCTCGTCGGACAGGCGCACGTACTGGCCGTCGAAGACCACGTCGGCGGCATCCACATCCCACATCCGGGCGGCCTTGGCGCAAATCTTGCCGCGCAGCTCGGTCGCGGCGTTCTTGGCAGCCAGGCCCGTCACGTACGTACCGGAGCTCGCGTACGAGCCGGCGTCGAACGGCGACACGTCGGTGTCCACGCCGCGCACCACGATAATCGAGCTCTCCACACCCAGCTCCTCGGCGGCAATCTGCGCCAGGATCGTGTCGACACCCATGCCGTTATCGGTGGCACCGGTGATAAGCGTAATAAAGCCGTCCTCTTCCAGGCGCAGGTCGATACCGGCAATGTCGATATTGGAGATACCCGAGCCCTGCATGGTGAGCGCGCAGCCCAGGGCGCGCACGCGGTCGCCCAGGTCCACGGCCAGCGGCTTGTCGCGCCAGCCGATCATGTCCATCGCGCGCAGCAGGCAGCGGTCGAGCGCACAGGCGTTGAGCTTCTCGTTGTAGTACTGCGGCATGATCTCGCCCTCGCGCACGATGTTCTTGAGGCGCAGGTCGGCAGGGTCCATGTGCAGCATGTCGGCGAGCTCGTTGACGGCGCTCTCCACGGCAAACTGGCCCTGGGTGGCACCGTAGCCGCGATACGCGCCGCCGCGGTTGGTGTTGGTGTAGACGGCGTCCCACCTAAAGCGACTCGCCTTCACATGGTTGTAGATGGGCAGGCTCTTGTGGCCCGAAAGGCCGATCGTCGTGGTGGCGTGCTCGCCGTACGCACCGGCGTTGGACAGCGTATGCAGGTCGATGGCCGTGATGGTGCCGTCGTTCATGGCGCCCAACTTGACGGTCATCTGCATCTGGTGGCGAGAGTTGCCCGCGGTGATGGTCTCCTCGCGGGTGTAGCAGCAGTAGCTCGGACGGCCGGTCTGCTGCGTCACGAACGCCACGAAGATCTCGCAGCAGCCCGTCTGCTTGGAGCCGAAGCCGCCGCCGATGCGCGGCTTGATAACCTGCACCTGTGATTGCGGAATGTCGAGCGACTGCGCGACCATGCGACGCACGTGGAAGGGCACCTGCGTGGAGGTGGTCACCGAGATACGCCCGAACGCGTCGGTCGTCGCGAAGGCACGGAAGGTCTCCATCGGCGCGGTCTGGGTTGCCTGGCTGGTGTAAGTGCGGGTAAAGACAATGTCGCTCTGGGCGAAGGCCTCGTCAAGGTTGCCAAAATCGCTGGTACCGCTGCACACCAGGTTGCGCGGAACGTCGCCGCCCTGCGGGAACATAAAGGTCACGTCACCCTCGGGGTGGACCACGATGTCATTATCGAGCGCCTGGGTAAAGTCGAGCAGCGGCTCAAGCACCTCGTAGTCGACCTTGATGAGCTTGAGCGCCTTGTCGGCGGCCTCCTCGGTCTCGGCGGCGACGATCGCAACCTCCTCGTTTTGGTAGCGCACCAGGTTCTCGAGGATCAGGCGGTCGTAGGGACTCGGCTGCGGATAGCTCTGGCCGGCGATGGTAAAGCGGCGCTTGGGCACGTCCTCGTAGGTGTAGACGCCCACGACGCCCGGCACCTTAAGGGCGCGAGACGTGTCGATGGAGCGGATCTTGGCGCGGGCATAGGGGCTGCGCTTGAGCTTGACGATCAGGGCGCCGGCGGGCACCAAGTCGCCCGTGTAGACGGGACGCCCCTCGAGCAGGGCCTTCGAGTCCTTCTTGGGCTGCTTGTGAGTGATCTGCTTGTAGGAGACACCGTCGCAGCTGGTGTCGTTGACCGGCAGCTCGGGCATCTCAAAGCCCACCGGCACGCCGAACTCGTTGAGGAAGCGCACGATGGCGCGCAGCTGGCTCTCGTAGCCGCTGCAACGGCAGAGGTTGCCGGCGAGCTGGCGCGAGAGCTCCTCGCGTGTAGCGACGAGGCTCGGGTCCTCCTTGGCGGCGCGGGCAAGCGCCAGCACGTTCATAATGAGGCCGGGGGCGCAAAAACCGCACTGCTCGGCGCCTTCGGCGGCCATCGCACGGGCCAGTGCCTCAGACTCGGCCTTAAGGCCCTCAAGCGTGGTGATGGTACGACCCTCGACGCGCGCCGCGGGAACCGAGCAACTCAGCACCGGGTCGCCGTCGAGCCACACCGTGCACAGGCCGCAGTTGGTGGTTTCGCAGGCACAGCGCACCGACGCGCAACCCTGCTCGCGCAAAAGCGCAAAGAGCATGGTGTCGGGGGCAATCTGGACCTTGACCTTACGGCCGTTGAGCGTAAAGGAAAGATCGATGAGTTTGGCAGCCATTAGCGCACCTCGCTAGAATCGACGCCGGGCACGCGGCGGCAGGAATACTCGTCCGTGGCAAACTTAGGAATCTGCACGCCCTCGAGCTCGCGGGCAAGCGCGGCCGAAAGCTCGATGCCGGCGGCGCGGCGCACGGCCTGAATCGCCAACGGGGCCGAGATGCGGCGGCGGTAGTCTGCCGAGCCCCACAGGTTGGTGCCATAGCTCAGTGCGCGTACGGACGCGGCCAGGGCGCGAAGCTCGTCCTCGGAAGGCTGCTCGGCAGTAAGGCCGCATGCCTCGCCCTGCAGCAGGGTCGCGCGCAGCGGGCGGGCGCCCACGGTGACATGCCAGCTGTTGTCCCACCAGGCGGCGGTGACGTTGAGCGAGGGGAAGTCGGTCGCAGCCTTGCGCACGGCCTCATAGCTCGCGCGGTAGTCGTGTTTAACGACCACGATGTGCTCGATCACGTCGCGCACGTAACCCATGTCGACGAACTCGGCGAGCGGCACGCGGCCGGCGCCCGTCAGCTCAACATACGAATCGAGCGCCAAAAAGGCCGAGAGCACGTCCGAAAAACCAAAGCGGCCGTAGATGCTGCCGCCCACCGTGGCGGTATTGCGCAGCTGCACGCCCACGATGTCGTGGACGGCGAACTCAAAGACATTGTTGACAAGCGCGTTGAGCCCGGCATGACGCTCGAGCTGGCGCAGGGTGCACATGGCACCGATGCGAAACTCGGTCTCGGTCTCCTCGATCTGATCGAGTCCGCAGGCCGAAAGGTCAATCGCCGTCGCCACGCGACGCGAACCCAGGCGCATCCAGATGCCGCCGCCCACAATCTTGTTGTTGCGGTTCTTCTGCAAGAGCTCATAGGCTTCGGCCGCGTTTCCAACACGGACGTAGGTACCGAACTTGAGCACGTTCTCCCCCATCTCTTCACTTGTCCAGTACTTTTAAGTTTACCAAACGAGGAGCCGCACACCGTTTTAGGACAAAATCCACCCACCCATCCATAACTTGCGGTGATATACGGACTGATTAGCCATTCTGGGGCGCTAAACAGTCCGTATTTCACCGCAAGATATGAGGAGTCCTCCGGGATAGAAAAGGCTCCCAGCCAGATAGCTGGGAGCCTTATCGCATGCTATGTCGAGCGAAGATTTAGCAGACGCCCTGGGCGAGCATGGCGTCGGCGACCTTCAGGAAGCCGGCGATGTTGGCGCCCATGACAAAGTTGCCCTCCTGGCCGTACTCCTTGGCGGTGTCGTCCACGTTGTGGAACATGCCGCGCATGAGCTGCTCGAGCTTGCCGTCGACCTCCTCGAAGGTCCAGGACAGGTGCTCGGCGTTCTGGCTCATCTCCAGGCCGGACACGAGCACGCCACCGGCGTTGGCAGCCTTACCGGGCATAAAGGCAACGCCGTTCTCCTGGAAGTAGGTCGTGGCCTCGATGGTCGTGGGCATGTTCGCGCCCTCGCCGACCACCTTGCAGCCGTTGGCGACGAGCGCCTGGGCATCCTCGAGCAGCAGCGTGTTCTCGCGAGCGCAGGGCAGCGCGATGTCGCAGGGCAGCTGCCAAACGCCGCGGCCGTCGCCCTCGTGCCACACGGCGTTGGGCTTCTCGTCAACGTACATAGCGAGTGTAACGCCCTTGTCGTGGCCAGAGCGCTTCTTGTTGTAGACATGCTCGAGCACGGTGTAGTCGATGCCGTCGGGATCCTCGACCCAGCCATGGGTGTCGGAGCAGGCCAGCACCTTGCCGCCGAGCTGGGAGACCTTCTGGACCGCGTAGATGGCGACGTTACCGGAGCCGTGAACGACGACGTTCTTGCCCTCGAAGGAGTCGCCGCGGCTCTTGAGGTACTCGTCCACAAAGTAGGCCAGGCCGTAGCCGGTGGCCTCGGTACGGGCGAGCGAGCCGCCAAAAGAGAGGCCCTTGCCGGTAAGGACGCCGGTCCACTCGTTAGTCAGGCGCTTGTACTGACCGAACAGGTAGGCAACCTCGCGGCCGCCAACGCCCAGGTCGCCGGCGGGAACGTCGGTGTTGGGGCCGATGTGGCGATAGAGCTCGGTCATGAAGGACTGGCAGAAGTGCATGATCTCGTTGTTGGACTTGCCCTTGGGGTCAAAGTCGGAACCGCCCTTGCCGCCGCCCATGGGAAGGGTGGTCAGGCTGTTCTTGAGAATCTGCTCCAGACCCAGGAACTTGAGCATGCCCAGGGTGACCGTCGGGTTAAAGCGCAGGCCGCCCTTGTAGGGTCCAATGGCAGAGTTGAACTCGACACGATAGCCGCGGTTGACCTGAACCTTGCCCTGGTCATCGACCCAGGGGACACGGAACATAACGATGCGCTCGGGCTCGACGAGGCG
The DNA here is from genome assembly GCA_900544465.1 of uncultured Collinsella sp. Lineage (GTDB taxonomy): Bacteria > Actinomycetota > Coriobacteriia > Coriobacteriales > Coriobacteriaceae > Collinsella. The sequence continues at coordinate 9,558 of UQVT01000029.1, forward strand.
CTCAAGCAGGGCGGCCTCCTCGTACTCGGGATGGGCGTCGAGCGCCGGCTGGATGGTGCCGAGGATCTCGGTCGCGGCCTGGATGAACTCAGGCTGCTCGGGATAGCGGGCCTTGAGCTCGTCGAGAACTTTCTGCGTGTAGCTCATGCTTCCTCCAATGATGGGAAACGAAAAATTGTTGATCGCGGCACCCCATGCGCCGCGAACTTTATCGTTTATGGATAATATCGCACTGTTGCGGGAAAATTTCGCATAAGCCGACGAGCAGATGTTTCGTTTTGATTACGATGCAGGTAGAAGCGTTTTTGAGCACCCGACGTACAAATCGCGTGTTTCGAAGCTGTTTCGTCCACATGTTCCGAACCACCACATTGGGGACAGGCACCTTTGTGGTGGTTTGGCGAGGTGCGTTGGCGGGAACGTATGTGAATCGAACACATCCAAGACGTTTTGCACGCCTCGCAACGGTTTTGAGGACCGCGGGGCCCACCGGAGCCCATCCGCTCCCAAGCGTGGCGGTATTTTACCAAACCGGCATGGCACTTCATTTGAGACGGGGCTCTTTTGACTGCCCCGAGCGCAACGACCTCAGGCCTCCGGCCTCCTTGTCGAGCACCGTAAAGCGCACGGCATCCAGGTGCTCCAAGATGCTGATGGTTCGTTTGCGCGACACGCCCAGGGCCTCGCGCAGCACACTCGTGGTGGCGGCGCCGCCGGCAGTCTCGATAGCCGCTGAAACAACCTCACGCGCATGAGCCTCGGCGGCGGCGGACAAGGCAACGTCGCGCTCGACCTTAACGATCGAGCGGCTGAGCGAAAGCTCGCGCAGGGCACGCGTCATGGTGTCGCGATCGAGCCGCAGCCGCTCGCACAGCTCGGGAAGTGTCGGCGCATTAAGACCCGCCTCGTCCAACAGGGCAACGATACGCTGGCTAGCCTCGCGCACCACACGTATCGCCGCGGCGGCGGAATGCGGGTCAAACACCTCGGCACCGTCGACGGCACACACGCCACGCGCGCAGCCCTCGGCAATAAGTGCCATCGCGACATCATTGCCGGCGCCCGGCCAAGCCGCATGCGCGACCGCATCGAACGTAAAGCCGATCTCCTTGGGGGCCGCCGCGTGCATCGAGGACAAGGCCGACGCCAGCACATCCATTGCAGCATCGAGAGCCGAGGCATCTGCGTAGAGCACCGCATCGCCCGCAGCAAGCTCGCGCACGGCAGCTTGGGCAACAAGCCCACGCAAAACGACTTCGGTATCGCTGGTAACAAGATCGAGCACTGCGGCAACACCGGCAGCGGCAACAGGCAGCGTTTGCAGCGCCAGCCACGTGCGTACGCCGTTCGCGACATCTCCCGTCTCAAGCGCCGCATACAACGCGCGCTCCCCCGCAGACAGGACCCGTGCGCGGCGACAGCGCGATAGCAGGACGCGTCCGCCGCCAAGCAGCAAAATTGGCGAATACGACAGGATGACCGCATGATCGCCGGCACGCAATGGCAGCGGCCGCTCCAGGCGCACCTGTACCACACGCGTCTCGCCGACCGCAATAGGCGGTTCGTCGTCTAATAGCATAATCCGGCCAAGCACCTCGGCCGTGCCCGCCATAACGTGCACGCGCGTACCCGAAGCAAGAACGCCGGGTCGCACGCCATCGCGCCCCACATATGTCAGCTGCATCAAAAAGCGCAGTGTCTGGCCCACACGGCCCTCGACGCCAAGCATCTCGCCACGCTTGAGGCCCGCCACGCCATCGCCCACCAGGTTCAGGGCGACGCGCTGGCCCGGAACCGCGCACTGGGTATCCCCGTGAACCTGCACTCCGCGCACGCGACAACGTGTACGCGACGGCAGCGCAACGAGCTCATCGCCAACCGATACGGGCCCGTCGTGCAGCGTACCCGTCACGACAGTTCCGGTACCGTGAATGCTAAAGCAGCGGTCGATGGGAAGACGAGGCGCGGCGCCCGAGCCCACGGCCGCCTCCAGGCGCTCCGACCAGCACGAGCAAACTGCGTTATCGAGCATCGCGAGCAGCTCGTCCAGGCCCTCCCCCGTCTTGGAGGACACCGGCGCTATCGAGGCCCCCGCAAACACGGTCCCATCAAGAAACGCCTCGACATCGAGCTCTGCCAATGTGGCGATCTCGTCATCGGCCAAGTCGCGCATCGTAAGCGCGACGACCATGCGCGTCACACCCAAAAGCTCCAGAACCCGAACATGCTCGCGGGTCTGCGGCATCACGCCCTCAACGGCGGAAACCACCAGCAACGCAACGTCCACGCCGGTGGCGCCCTGCACCATGGCGCGCAGATAGTGCGCATGCCCGGGCACGTCGACCAGGCCGACAAGCTTGCCGCTGGGAAGCTCGAGCTCGCCAAAGCCGAGCTCCGTAGTCATGCCTCGGCGCCGTTCGACCTCCAAACGGTCGGGGTTTTTGCCGGTCAGTGCCTCGATAAGTGCCGACTTTCCGTGGTCGACGTGTCCTGCCGTTCCGACGACAACGGGACATTCGACAAGCTCGCGTGCGGTCATCGACGCAAACCCGCTCGCACGGCATCCACCAACGCAGACGCACACAGGTCAAGGTCGGTGTCGCGCAAAAGCGTGCGAACGTCAAACAATACCCGGTCGTGCCGTACGCGCGTCACAACCGGCGTATCGGGCTCCTGAACCAAGGCACGCTTTAGGCCATCGGCAGATAGGCGCCCATCGACGGGGCAGACGGCAACGCAAAATGTTGGGAGCTCGACAGTCGGCAGCGATCCTCCGCCGGGGGCAGAGGCGCCCTCGACGACCTGCAGCTCCACGGCCTGCTCGCACTGAGCCTCGCGAAGCTTGCGCAGCATGCGGTCATGCAGGCGCTTGGCCTGACGCTCGAGCGGGGCCTGCGCGCCCGAAAGCATGCTGAGCACCGGGACCTCCCGATGTGCCGTCTCGGGACCGGTCACGTACAGGCGCAAAGTGGCCTCGAGCGCTGCGAGCGTGAGCTTGCCAGGGCGAAGCGCACGCATAAGCGGATGCGAGGCGCAGGCGGCGATTACTTGGGCGCTTCCGAGAATAATACCCGCCTGCGAAGCACCGAGCAGCTTGTCACCCGAGCACGAGACGACGTCGACGCCGGCGCAAAGCGAGGCGAACGTGGGCTTCTCCCCCGCATCGGCGAGAACACCGTCCGCAAGCAAAGCGCCCGAGCCTTGGTCCTCGTATAGCAACAACCCGTGCTCGTGCGCCAGCGCGGAGAGCTCCGCCGCGGAAACCTCCTCGTGGAAGCCCTCGATACGGTAATTGGAAGGATGTACTTTGAGGATCATCGCCGTGTTGGGCGTAATGGCGCATCGATAATCATCCAGATGCGTGCGGTTGGTAGAGCCCACCTCGACAAGCTTGGCGCCCGAAGCCGCCATGATGTCGGGAATGCGAAAGCTGCCGCCCACCTCGACAAGCTCGCCGCGGCTCACGATGACCTCTTTGCCGCACGCATGCGCGGAGAGCACCAGCAGCACCGCCGCGGCGTTGTTGTTGACAACCAGGGCGTCCTGCGCCCCCGTGAGCGTGCGCAGCAGACGCGCGGCGTGCTCCTTGCGGCCCCCACGGGCACAGGTCGAGACGTCGTACTCAAGCGTGCTGTAGTTGCGGGCGACATCGGTCACCGCCTGCACCGCTGCGGGAGCAAGCGGAGCACGGCCCAGATTGGTGTGAATCACAACACCCGTCGCGTTAACGGCAGGACGCAGGGTCGGCAGCGATAGGCGGTGGCACCGTCGCTCGATAGCCATGGCGAGCTCGCGCTTGTTCCTTGCGGGGGCGCCAGAGCGAATCGCCGCGCGCTCGGCATCGAGCTCGGCGTCAATCGCCTCGCGCACAATCGTGTCGCCCGCATCGCCTGCAGCCTTCATAACCGGCCACTCGGCCAGCAGCTCGTGAACGGCGGGAATGGAGCGCAGGCGGTCGCGCACCTCGGCAGGCATGGATTCGCAGTCGCTCATGGAAAGCCTTTCGACATGTTCAATAAAAAACAGGTCCCCATTGGTCGTCATCGGCCAAAATGTGGCGATGCGCATGCAAAAGGGACAGGTCCATTATGGCAGCTCGCGACAAGACGGCGAAGCGCCTCGTCTAAAACCTGCCAAAATAAACCTGTCCTTTTTTGGTCGGTTATGGCTTGGGGCCATTAGGCCTCTTTGTTGGCGTAGATAAACCAGTAGCCCAGCGCCACGATCAGGGCGCCACCCACGATATTGCCCAGCGTTGCGACCGAAAGGTTGAGCGCCAACCCGGCGGCGTTGAGGGCATCGGCGCCGGCGACATCGGCTCCATAGCCGCAGGAGTGCATCAAAATGCCCATAGGCAAAAAGTACATGTTGGCAACGCAGTGCTCAAAACCACAGGCCACAAAAGCGGCGATGGGCAGCAAAATGCCCACGACCTTATCGACAACAGTCTTGCCGGCGGTACCGATCCATACGGCCAGGCACACAAAGATGTTGCACAGAATGCCGCGGAAGAAGATGGTGACGGCGTCGATCGAAACCTTGCCGGCGGCGACGCTCACCATGGTGTTGGCGACGGCCTCGCCGTTGAGCTTGTAAATGGCTGCCATGTAAACCAAAAAGACAACGAACAGGGCGCCGACAAAATTGCCGACCCACACAATAGCCCAAGCTTTGAGCATCTGGACAAGCGTGATCTTTTTGCTCTTAAGCGCGCAGACCATAAGCGAGTTACCGGTAAACAGCTCCGCGCCGCAAATAAGCACGAGCACCAGCCCCAGGCAAAAAGCAAGGCCGCCCACGAAGCGCTGGGCGCCCCAGCCAAGAGACGCATCGCTTAGGAAGACCGTGAAGAACAGGCCGCCGAAGGCAATGAATGCGCCGGCGAACATGGCGAGCAAAAAGGCCTTCGAGACCGGCAGGTTGGCCTTGGTAATGCCGGCAGCCTCGGTCTTGGCCTCGACCGCGGCGGGCGTCAGGCAGTCGGGGGTGGGATATTCTGCCTTATTTTGTGCCATGGCAATCACTGCTTTCTTACGATTTGGGACAAGCATTGCTCATGAACATGTCCCGCGGGGGCGGACAAAAACAAAACAGGCCAGAAGTAAACGTACCTCTGACCTGCAAATTACATGGAGCGGGCGACGGGAAGTCCAAGGATTTGCTTCGCAAATCCTTGTTTCGCTGCGGGCCTTTGGCCCTTGCGTGCTGCGCCGGAAAAAGCTCACGCTTTTTCTCAGCTCCGCACCCCGTCGGGTTCGATTCCCGTCGCCCGGCATGTATACGAAAACGGCTTTGTTCCCAAAAGGGGTCAAAGCCGAAAGCAAATCATATGGAGCGGGCGACGGGAATCGAACCCGCGTCATCAGCTTGGAAGGCTGGGGTTCT
>UQVT01000030.1 GCA_900544465.1 uncultured Collinsella sp.
GCGAGCTGGGTGAGCGCGAGGCCGGCGAGCGTATTCACGATTGGAATCTGGTCGAGCAGGGCCTTACCGAGGAGGAGGCGCGCCAGGAGGCAAGCCGCTGCCTGCGTTGCGACCACTTTGGTTTTGGCGCGTTCCGCGGAGGGAGGAACCTGGAATGGTAGAGCTCAACAACCCCACTGTCAGCGATAACACCGAAAGCGGAGCACTCAATATGGTCAAGCTCACTATCGATAATTGCGAGGTCGTGGTGCCCGAGCACACCACGATCCTGGACGCGGCCAAGTCCGTCGGTATCCAGATTCCCACCCTGTGCTACCTGCGCGATCTAAACGAGATCGGCGGCTGCCGCGTGTGCGTGGTCGAGGTTGAGGGCTGTGACCAGCTGGTTGCCGCCTGCAACAACTACGTGCTCGACGGCATGGTGGTCCACACCAACAGCCCCAAGGCCCGCGAGGCGCGTCGCACCAACGTGCAGCTGCTACTGTCCCAACACGACTCGCGCTGTACGAGCTGCGTGCGCAGTGGTAACTGCAACCTGCAGACCATCGCCAACGACCTGGGCATCTTCTATCTGCCGTACGAGCAGCACCTGGCGCGCGAGGGCTGGGACTTCGATTTCCCCATCATCCGCGATAACGACAAGTGCATTAAATGCATGCGCTGCATCAAGGTGTGCGAGAGCGTGCAGGGCTTAGGGATTTGGGACCTGACCAACCGCGCCACGCATACCGCCGTGGGCACCCGCGGGCGCGCGCCGATCGGCAAGACCGATTGCGTCGCGTGTGGTCAGTGCATCACGCATTGTCCGACGGGCGCCCTGCGCGAGCGTGACGATACCGAGACCGTGTTCGACGCCATCGCCGATCCCGACAAGATCGTGCTGGCGCAGATTGCGCCGGCCGTGCGTAGCGCCTGGGGCGAGGAGCTCGGCATTCCGCGCGATGAGGCCACCGTCGAGCGCCTGGCCTGTGCGCTGCGCCGCGTGGGCTTTGAGTACGTGTTCGACACCGATTTCTCGGCCGACCTCACCATTATGGAGGAGGGCTCCGAGCTGCTCGAGCGCCTGGGTAAGGCCGCCAAGGGCGAGGGCGACAGCCGCAGCTGGCCCATGTTCACGAGCTGCTGCCCGGGCTGGGTACGCTTTGTGAAGGCGCGTTACCCCGAGTTTGTCGACAGCCTGTCCACGTCCAAGTCGCCGCAGCAGATGTTCGGCGCCATCGCCAAGACCTACTACGCCAAGGTGCTGGGCGTGGAGCCCGAGCGCCTGTTTGTGGTGTCCGTGATGCCGTGCACGGCCAAGAAGGCCGAGTGCGCGCTGCCGAGCATGGTGGGCGAGGGCGGCACGCCCGATGTGGACGTTGCGCTGACGGTGCGCGAGATGGTGCGCATGGTCCGCGCGAGCCACGTGAGCGTGGATACGCTAGTTGAGGAGCCGCTCGATACGCCGCTGGGCTTTGGCACGGGTGCGGGTGTGATCTTTGGCGCCACGGGCGGCGTGATGGAGGCCGCCGTGCGCTCGGCCTATTACCTGGTGACGGGCAAGAACCCCGACGCCGACTTCTTTACCGATGTGCGCGGCCTGGACGGCTGGAAGGAGGCCGTGGCCGATATCGATGGCACCAAGGTGCGCGTCGCCGTGGCACACGGGCTGGGCAACGCTGCCCGTCTGCTCGACGCGATTCGCGACGGCCGCGTGAGCTATGACTTCGTTGAGGTTATGGCGTGCCCGGGCGGCTGCGTCGGTGGCGGCGGTCAGCCCATCCACGACGGCTGCGAGCTGGCAGCCGAGCGTGGCCAGGTGCTCTGGGGCCTGGATGCCGCTGCGGACATTCGTTTCTCGCACGAGAATCCCGATGTCCAGGCGTGCTACCGCGAGTTCTTGGGCGAGCCGCTCTCGTCGCTGGCTGAGGATCTGCTGCATACCGACCATCACGCATGGACGATGCCTAACGAGGGGACGTGCTAGCGATGCGCGCGTTTGATGTTGAGCTGTCGCGCCGGGGGTTTGCCTCGGCGCTTGCCGCGGGTGCGCTGTCGCTTGCACTCGCGGGCTGTGGCGGCGGGGCTGCCGGTGCCGGGTCCGCCGCGGGCTCGGCTGCCACGGACGGCGCCGGTGCTGCTGCAGAGCCGGTCGAGGTGCGCGTCGCCTCGCTCAAGGGGCCGACCTCGATTGGTCTGGTGCAGTTTATGGACCGGGCAGCCGATGGCGAGACGGACAATGAGTTCGACTTTGCGATCAATACTGCCGCCGATGAGATTGTGCCCAAGGTCATTCAGGACGATATCGATATCGCCCTGGTGCCCGCCAACGTGGCGAGCGTACTCTACAACAAGACTGAGGGTGCGGTGCAGGTCATCGACATCAACACGCTGGGCGTGCTGAACGTGGTGACGGGTAACGCGAGTGTGGCCTCGTTTGGCGATCTGGCGGGCCATACCGTCTATATGACGGGCAAGGGCACCACGCCGGAGTACGTCATGAACTACCTGCTGGAGCGCGCGGGCTTGGCCGGTCAGGTGGCGCTCGAGTTTAAGAGCGAGCCTACCGAGGTGCTCTCGGTGCTGCTTGCCGATCCGTCTGCCGTGGGCGTGCTGCCCGAGCCGTTCAAGACCGCTGCCATCGCAAAGAGCGAAGGCAAGCTGTCGGCGCCGGTGAGTCTGACCGATGTGTGGGATGAGCTGGCGGGCGACACGGGCTCCCGTTTGCTGACGGGCGTGACCGTGGTGCGTCGGGCCTTTGCCGAGGAGCATCCCGAGGCCGTGGCGGAATTCCTGAGCTGCCATGCTGCGAGCGTTGAGGACGTGAACGCGGCGCCGGCGGACTGGGCTCAGGCCGTGGTCGATGCGGGTATCGTGGATAACGCCGCGATTGCCGAAAAAGCGATTCCCGGGTGCATGCTCGTGTGCCAGACGGGGAGGGATATGAAGGCGGCGCTCGGTGGGTGCCTGCAGGTGCTGGCCGATGCGGACGCGAGCGCCGTGGGCGGCAAGCTCCCGGCTGACGATTTCTACTACATGGAGTAGCCCGTGCGTGCGTTTGCTCGACAAATGGCAGAGCGTATGAAGGCGGTGGCGGCAGCAGGTGCCGTTGCCGCCTTTTGGCTTGCCGTGTGGGTGCTGGTGGCGGGTCTCGTGGCGCAGCCGTTGATTTTGCCGGGGCCGGGCGCTGTCGTGGTGGCGTTGCTACGACTGGTATGCGATGCCGGCACATGGGCGATTCTGGCAGGCTCGGGTGCGCGTATCTTGGGCGGGCTGGCGCTTGCCGCGGTGTGCGGCGTCGTGATGGCGGGAGCCTCGGTGCGGTCGCTGACGTTTGCCCGCTTGGTGGCGCCTGCGCTTTCGTTTGTTAAGGCGACACCGGTTGCCTGCGTGGTGGTCCTGCTGCTCATTTGGTTGGGGTCGGCGCGCGTGAGCATCGCCGCGGTCTTTTTGATGGCGCTGCCGGGCGTGTATTTTTCGCTGGTCGAGGGTTTGACGCAGGTTGATCAGTCGCTGGAGCAGATGTTTCATCTGCATGGCGTGCGGGGTTGGCGTCTGTTTTGCGCCCATACCTGGCGCGAGGTCCTGCCGTTTGTGCTTTCGTGCGCGCGTGCCGTGATCGGCATGAGCTGGAAGGCCGGCGTGGCGGCGGAGCTCATCGGCATGGCGACGGGCACCGTGGGCGAGCGCATCTATCAGGCGAAGCTGCTCATCGAGACGGCTGACCTGCTGGCGTGGACCGTGCTGGTCGTGGCGGCATCGTGGGCATGCGAGCGCGTGCTGGTGTGGTTGCTGCGGGCTTCGGGGCCCGTGGCGTGGCGAACTGCCGTGCGGGCGCATGGGCATGGACTGCGCGGGCGTACAGGGGCTGCGAGCGATGGTGCTGCAGCGGAGCTTGCGCTTGCCGTGGGCGATCGCGCGCCTTGGGCGCCGGCGCTCGACGGGCTGGTGCTTCATGTGCCCGCCGGTGGACGCACCTGTGTGATGGGCGCTTCGGGCGTGGGCAAGTCGACGTTGCTTGCGCTGGCGGCGGGGGAGTGCGCACCGTGCTCCATGGTGTTTCAGGATGTGCGCCTGGTCGAGGACGCTTCTGCCTTGGATAATGTGCTGGTGTGCGCCGACGCGCGCGTGGATGCCTCGAGTGCCGCAGCCCTGTTGCGCCTGCTGGTACCGGGGATCGATGTGCATGCACGCGTGGCTGAGCTCTCGGGTGGGCAGCGTCGTCGCGTCGAGATTGCCCGAGCCCTGCTGTGCCCGGGCGGCGTAGTGATTCTGGACGAGCCCTTTACCGGTCTAGACATCGCTGCGCGCGACGCATGCGCCGAGGTCGTGCTCGACTTGCTCGACGGCCGCATGCTGTTGCTTGCCACGCACGATGCCGCTGACGCTCGGGCCCTCGATATCTCGGATATCATCACGCTCTAAAATCCATTTCAGGCGCTAACTCAACAATAAAATGATTCGTTTTCTTCTGTCTCCATGGGGTCGGGTATGGTATTCTATCTACGGGGTAATACTTAGGATTACAAAGTAATACCAACGCCGTAGAACAAACTCCAGATGCGGGCCAATCGGGTTGCCTTCACAGCCCGTCGCCCAGCCGCGTGGCCCGCATCCACCCGCACCACCGTCGTTTCAAGAAGGAAGCGCCATGGCAGAACACATGACCCCGGTTGTCGCGAAGGTTTTGCCCGAGGAAAAGGCGGCCTTCGCGGCGGCAACCCAGCTCGTGGGCACCACACCGTCCAACGCCATCCGCATGTTCATCGCCGCTTTCAATCGCTGCGGCACCTTCCCGTTCGACATCTCGCCGAGCGGGGCTTTTGGCGCTGCGCCCGATTCTCATCAACAATGACTGTCCCAAACTGCCGGCACTTGGGGACGTTCCTTTTCAGCCGGCAGTTAAGGAACGTCCCTAAGTGCCGGGTTTTGAGGAGGTTGGCATGCTCAATGCGATGGCGTGGGCGCTTGCCTGTTTTGGCGTTGTCGCTGCCGATATAGCCCTGAGCGTGGTTCTGTTTTCAGTTCTCGATGCCGTGTCGGTGCTGACGGGTTTCCCGATCGACAACCTCGATATTCAATGGTTCCAGGCTGCCGCTCAGACGGCGTCATTTTTGATGGCGCTGCTGTGGTGGCGTTATCTGTGGCCCCGCTCCTTCATGGCACGCCGGCAAGGCGAGCGCCCGCTCGGTGGGGGAGCAAGCGCGGCATGGAAGCGCATTGCCTGCGTTGTCGTGATCGGCCTATCCATGCAGGTGGTCATTAGCTACCTATGCGACGGCGTGCTGTCGCTGCTGCCCGAGGTCGCGGCAGACTATAGCGAGCTCGTCGAGGAAACGGGCATGGGCGATACCAGCCTTCTTGCCGTCCTGACCACGGTGCTCGGCGCTCCGTTTTGCGAGGAACTGCTGGTGCGCGGCATCATCTTTGAGTTTTCGCTGCGTGCGTTTAATCCACAGTGCCGTTCGCTCTGGAAGCGCCGGCGCCGCGCGAACGCGCAAGACGGCGCCATGGTGCCCTGGGCGGCCCCAAGCACGTGGGGTATCGCCGCGGCAATCGTGCTGCAGGCGGCCATCTTTGGCTTTATGCATATGAACTGGGTGCAGGGCTGCTATGCGGGCGCTGCCGGCCTCATTTTTGGTTGGGTGTTCGTGACCACCGGAAAGCTCCGCTACACGATCCTGCTGCACTTTGCCTTTAATGCCGGGTCGTATCTCATGGGGCTGCTGTGGTTTGTGGGCACACCGCTCGACGTTGTGGTCACGGTTGGCATCGCCGGCTTTGTGCTGGTAGAGGCGATGCGCTCGCTGCTTCGATTGCGCATTCCCGTGTCGCGCGAAGCTGATCGGTCTGAGTAATAACGCCTTTAATTAGACCGATGCGTCCTGAACGCACCTGGCGTTTCGCCGAATGCTTCTTTAAATTTTGAGTAAAAGAATGACATGTTGGAGATGCCGACTTTTCGGGCTACATACTGCACGCTGCGCTCGGTGTTATTGAGAAGATATGCCGCCTCTGTGAGCTGCTGGTTGAGCTTGATTTGCGAAAACGTTTTACCGGTTTTTTGCTTGATCAAGCTGCTGAGATAGCTGGTGCTATAACCCGTATCGCTCGCAATGCTTTCGAGTGTGCAGTCGCCGTAGCTTCGCTCAATATGATTCAGAATCGACACGATGCGTTCGTCCGACATGATCGCCTGGTTATCAGTTGCGGAGCGTCGGTACAGTCCTCGAATGAGAACAAGGAATAGGCTGACGGCGAGGTGCCTCATGAGTTCATTGGAATAGGCATCTTTAAAGTGATATTCGATAAAGAGCATCTCGATGAGGCGTCGCGCATGTCGGGCGTATTCCTCTGGAAGAATGAGATATTTTCGGGCCTCGCGGTTTTTGGACACAAAATCAAATAGAAGATTCGTTAATGGTGACGCGCCGGGTAGCTGGCTCAGGAACAACGAATCGAACATTTCTTTTTTGAAGACGATCGAAATGACGATATCATGCTCGCCCTTAACGTATGGAACGCTTCTGACTACGCCGGTGTTGCAAATGAGCACGTCGCCCTTTTTAAGGAGTAGTCGCCGTCCGTTGACGATAAACGTGCAGACGCCGTCGTACACGTAGTTAAGCTCCATATCCCGATTGATATGAGGAGGAATATCGGTAAAGCGCGACTCCTTGATAAGGCCCACGGGGTTTTCGTCGAGAGTTTCTTTCCAATCAAACAGATAGACCTCTTCGCCGTTAATGGTTGTGGTTTCCACCCTGTTATATCGCGGGCTGAGCTCTCCCGGATGTGTGCGATGCCACTCTTCGGTCTCGGTATGCGTATAGAGCAGCTGTTTGAGATTCGAATCCATGGGGTGCTCCAGGGGTGAACGGTAGAATCGATGCCTTAAACGGTATTATATCTAAAAAAATGTTATAAACAAACGCTTTCTATGCGATATCTTATGCATCTTGTTCTTCCTAGTATTGGGTTATCCGCTGGAGCATCCGATCAAGGAGGGCAAATGAGTAAGTTAAAACATGGGTTTGACTCCGACTTTTTATGGGGCGGAGCCATATCGTGCTCGCAGGCCGATGGCGCCTGGAATGAGGGCGGAAAGGGAAAGTCGACGCAGGATTGTCGATGGCTGGATGGTACCTGGACTCATGACCAGATTGAGGACAAGCATCAAAACAACCCCTTCTGCCATGACGAACTAATGAACGCTCTCGCAGATGATGGTGTTGAGTTCTACCCGTTTAGGCGCGGTAACGACTTCTATCATCACTACCGTGAGGACATCGCGCTTTTTGCGGAGATGGGCCTCAAGCTGTTCCGCACTTCTATTTGCTGGAGCCGAATCTATCCTAACGGAGATGATCTTGAGCCTAACCGCGAAGGCATCGAGTGGTATCGAAGCATGCTGGGTGAGTGCAAAAAGCACGGCATTAAAACCTTCGTCACCATGCTCCACTATGACATCCCGGTAAATCTTGTCACCACATATGGGGGATGGAAGAATCGCAAGACGATTGATTTCTTCGCCCGCTATGTCGAGACAATCGTTACGGAATTGGGCGATCTGGTCGATTTCTGGCTGCCTTTTAACGAGTTCAATGCAGCGCGTTTTTCGCCTTGGGACGGGGTCTGTCTGGTCAAAGACGAAGAGGGGGAGAACTTCGATCGAGCCATCTTCCAGTGCCTGCACCACGAGTTCGTTGCCAATGCGCGTGCCGTCGAGATTGTCCATCGTCTTTCGCCCGATACTCCCGTTGGCGGCATGATCGCTCGATTCTGTACGTATCCCGCCACCTGCCGTCCCGAAGATAACATGCAGGCTATTCACGACGACCAGTATTCCAACTGGTTCTATACGGACGTGATGGCTCGTGGAAAATACCCCGCTTATATGAATCGCTATTTCGACGCGTGCGATATCGAGATTCAAATGGAGCCGGGCGATGAAGAGCTCATCGCTCGCAACACGGTCGACTTCCTGGCCTTCTCGTACTACTTTTCCCAGGTATCCACCTGCGATCAGGGATGGGAGAAGACTGCGGGAAATCTGGTCATGGCAAACAAGAACCCTTATCTCGAGACGAGTGAGTGGGGCTGGCAGCTCGATCCCATTGGCCTGAGGGTTACCCTTAACCAGATGTATGACCGCTATGGGCTGCCCCTGTATATCGCCGAGAACGGCCTCGGTACATCTGATGTAGTCGAGGAGGATGGCAGCATCCACGACGAGTATCGAATCGATTATTTGCGCCAGCACATAAAGTGCCTTAAAGAAGCGGTGATCGATGGCGTTGACGTGCGCGGATACATGATCTGGGGATTCATTGACCTTGTTGCCTGCGGTCCTCTTACGATGGACAAGCGCTACGGGCTTATCTATGTCGATCTGGATAATTGCGGCAACGGCACTGCGGAGCGCTCGCGTAAAGACTCTTTCTATTGGTATCAGAAATGTATCGCCACTAATGGCGAGGATCTTGGGTAGGAGTGATTGTCGTGGCAGACAAGAAGGAACTGGCCGCTCGTGTCCTCGAGCTCGTGGGCGGCGCCGATAACGTTGTTATGGCAACGCACTGCATTACAAGGCTCAGATTCAACCTGAAGGACGATAGCAAGGCAGACCTGGAGGCCCTTAAGACGCTTGACGGCGCCTTGGGCGCGCAGGTTAAAGACGGACAGTGGCAAGTTATCATCGGCGCCAGCGTGGGGTCGGTATATGACGAATTGGAGCCCATGCTAGGTGACAGGATGGGTGGCGAGGTCTCCGCCGACGCCGAGCAGCCTGAGCTCCAAAAAGGTTCGGCTCGCGTATTCGATATCATCACCGGCATCTTTTCCGCTATCATTCCCGCACTGGTGGCGGGAGGCATCGTAAAGGGCATCCTGGCTGCTATCGCGGCTTTTGGAATCGACACGGGTGCCGGCGACTTTGCGATATTCAATATGATTTCGGATATCCCGTTCTACTTCTTGCCGTTTTTGCTGGCAATGTCTACAGCTGATAAGTTCCGGGTCAACCGTTCGCTTGCGCTTTGTGTTGCCGGATCGCTGATGTACCCGACCATTGTCAACGCTGTCGGTACGGGCGAGACGCCCCTTGCGCTGTTCGGTTTTGCGGTGCCGATTTTTAGCTACGCCGATTCCGTGTTCCCGGTTATCTTTGGCGTCATTGGCTTGTCTTTTGTATATCGTGCAATCGACAAAGTCGTGCCGGATCTTTTTAAGCTCGTTGTCGTTCCGGCGCTCTCCCTTGCTATCGTGATTCCCGTCAACCTGTTTGTGCTCGCTCCGATTGGTGCCTGGTGCGGTCTTGGTCTTGCCAACGGTATCGTCTGGCTATTCTCGACGTTAGGCCCCGTTGCCGGTTTTCTGCTGGGCTTCTTTATGCCGCTTATCGTGCTCTTCGGCATGCATCAGTCAACGAGCCCTATCCAGATTTCCAATATCGCAACGCTTGGGTATGACTATCTGCTCCCGATCTCTTTCTGCCATAACCTCGCCGAAAGCGGTGCGTCTTTTGGTGCAGCCCTGCGCATGACCGACGAAAAGCTCAAGTCCGCTGCAATGACGTGCGCCTTCTCAGCATTTATGGGAATTTCCGAGCCCGCCTTGTTTACCGTTCAGGTTCCTAACAGGACTCCGCTTATCGCTGCGATGATTGCGGATGGCATTGGCGGTGCGCTTACCGTTGTTCTCGGCGCAAAGTGCTTCGGCTTTGTTATGCCCGGCATTACCTCGTTGCCCGTTTATGCCGATCCAAGCGGCAATCCCATGAACCTGATCATGATTGTCGTCTGCATCGCTTTGACTTGGGTTATCTCTGCGGCGCTCTCGTTTGCGCTCTATGGTCGTTTCGACAAAAAGTAACGACGTTTTGAGATAGACAATATTAATCGGCCGCTCGCCGGGGAATCGTTCTGCGACGCCCCAGCGAGCGGCATTTTATTGGTGGGGCGTGTCGTGTCGCCAACGGCGGCATGCCGCCTCGCCGCGCTAGTTGCGTCTGCCGCCTCCGTTGGCGCCCTGACGCCCCTGTGCCGCGCGATTGCGACCGGCAGTGTTCTGCGCGCGGGACATACCGCCGTGACCCTTGCTGCCCTTGGGCCCCTTGCCGGCGGCGCCACCGTGGGCCTTGCCGCCCTTCTTGCCGGTGCCATGCCCACCGCCGGCAGACGTCTCGCCCGGGCGTGGCGGCACGGGGCGAATCAGGCAATGCTTGGTATAGCCGATCAGATCACGACGCCCGGCCTTCTCTAGCGCCTCGCGCACCAGCTTGTAGTTCTCGGGCTTGCGATACTGGATGAGCGCGCGCTGCATGGCCTTCTCATGCGGGTCGCGCGCCACATAGATCGGCTCCATGGTGCGCGGATCCACGCCGGTGTAGTACATACAGGTCGACATGGTGGACGGCGTGGGGTAGAAGTCCTGCACCTGCTCGGGCATGTAGCCCATGTCGCGCACGGCTTCGGCAAGGTCCACGGCTTCCTTCATGGTTGAGCCCGGGTGGCTCGATATCAGATACGGCACCACGTACTGCTTGAGTCCGTATTCGCGGTTCAGGCGTTCAAATTTACGGCAGAACGCGTCGTAGACGGCGCGGCTCGGCTTGCCCATCACGGACAGCACCGCGTCGCTCACATGCTCGGGCGCTACGCGCAGCTGGCCCGAAACGTGATGCTCCAGCAGCTCGCGCAAAAACTCGTCCGAGGCGTCGGCCATGGTGTAGTCAAAGCGGATGCCGCTGCGCACGAAGACCTTCTTGACGCCCGGCAGCTGGCGCAGGTCGCGCAGCAACTGCGTATAGCCGCTCTCGTCGACCACCATGTTCTTGCATACGCTCGGCCACAGGCAGCGCTTGTTCTTGCACACGCCGTGCTTGAGCTGCTTGTCGCAGGCAGGGCGGCTAAAGTTTGCCGTCGGTCCGCCCACGTCGTTGATGTAGCCCTTAAACTCAGGATCGCGCGTGAGCAGCTCGGCTTCGCGCATGATCGAGTCGTGGCTGCGCATCTGCAGCACGCGACCCTGGTGGAAGGTGAGGGCGCAAAACGAGCACTCGCCAAAACACCCGCGGTTGGAGCTAATGGAAAACTTGATCTCGGCAAAGGCCGGCACGCCGCCTGCCGCGTCGTAGTCGGGATGCCAATCGCGTGCATAGGGGAGCTCGGCCACCTCGTCCATCTCGTCGGTGGTGAGCGTCGCCGACGGCGGGTTCTGCACCACATAGACGCTGTTGGGGTAGGGCTCTACCAGGCGATGCCCGGTGATGGGATCCATATTCTGCTGCTGCACGTTAAAGCTGCGCGCGTAGTTGAGCTTGTCGGCGGTAAGGTCGTCCCAGCTGGGCAGCAGGTCGTAGTCGTAGACCTCGTCGAGCGAACCCGTGCGGTAAACGGTGCCGTTGATATAGGTGATCTGATCGACGGTCAGCCCCGCGTCGAGCGCGTCGGCGATCTCGACGATCGCGTGCTCGCCCATGCCGTAGATGAGGATGTCGGCGCCCGAGTCGAGCAGCACCGAGCGCTTGAGCTTGTCCTGCCAATAGTCGTAGTGGGCCAGACGGCGCAGGCTTGCCTCGATGCCACCGATGATGATGGGAGCGTCCTTGAACGTCTGGCGGATGAGGTTGCCGTAGACCGTGACGGCACGGTTGGGGCGGTGGCCTTCCTCGCCGCCGGGGGTATAGGCGTCGGTGTGGCGGCGGTGCTTGGTCACCGAATAGTGGTTGACCATGGAGTCCATGTTGCCGGCGCTGACCAAAAAGCCCAGGCGCGGCTCGCCGAGCACCGTGATGCTGGCGGGGTCGGTCCAGTCGGGCTGGCAGATAATGCCCACCTTGTAGCCGTGTGCATCGAGTACGCGGCTGATGATGGCCATACCAAAGCTGGGGTGGTCCACGTAGGCGTCGCCGCAGATGTAGACAAAGTCGCACTGGTCCCAGCCGCGCGCATCCATGTCGGCGCGGCTGACGGGGAGGAATTTATCGCGGCCCGGGCGCCAGGGGCGGGCGGGCGTCGCTTGGGAATGCTTGGTGCGGGCGACCGTGGCCTGCTCCTTGCCGCCGCGCTTTTGCTGCTGGCCCTGTTTGCCCTGCTGACTGCGCTGGTTGTTCTGAGCGTGCTGAGGCTTTTTTGCCACGATCCCTCCCGGTGTCTGTATGCTGCACGTAATTGTAACCAGTCTTTTTGGGACGGGGCTAAAAAGACTGGGGGAGTACATGGACTAGTGAGTGGGAGCGTCGCCGCGCCCACCGTTTGTTTCCAGACTGTGTATCCCCGTGTCGAAGGAGCCGTCTCGCGCGCACGCCATGTTGTCAATGGGTTACAGTATGAACGGCGGCTATGTTTCCGCCAACGCACGAGAGGGTCGTCAACAAGGAGGATGCACGACGATGCAGCGTGCCAAACAGATATCGGAGTCCATCGAACTGGGCATTATCCTGGCGCTCGCCGGCGGCTTTATGGATGTGTATTCGTACATTGGGCGCGACCATGTTTTCGCAAACGCGCAGACGGGCAACATCTTGCTGGTGGGCGTGAGCATCTCGGAGGGCAATTGGACACTTGCGGGGCGCTACTTCTTCCCTGTGGTGTCGTTTGCCGTGGGCATTATGCTTGCCGACCTGGTACACGAACGGTTTGGCAGCGTGATTCACTGGCGCCAGGTGACGGTGTTCTTTGAAGCCGTCATCTTGCTGGGTGTGAGCTTTATCCCCGGTGGCGGTTACAACCTGCTCGCCAACTGCCTCACCTCGTTTGCCTGCGGCATGCAGGTCGAGAGCTTCCGCAAGATCCACGGTCACGGCATCGCTACGACCATGTGCATCGGCAACTTGCGCAACGCGCTGCAAAACGTGGACGATTACATCATCACCCACAGGCGCGGCTTTTTGGAAAACGGCCTGCTGTACTTTGGCGTGATCTTTACCTTTGTGTTTGGCGCCGTGTTGGGCAACTGGTGTATTGAGCGCATGGGCCTGCACGCCATCGTCGTGGCGAGCTTGCTGCTGTTTGTCGCGTTTGCCATCATGTTCATCGACCGCGAGCGCGACTTGCGCTTACGCTGGAAGGTTGCGGCCGAGGCTTGGAAAGAGGGCTGCCGAAAGTAACCGAATGCGGCAAAGGGGCTGTCCCTTTGCCGCACTGATCAATATTGGGGAGGGGACGGCCATCTCGGCCGCCCCTTTTTTTTGGAGTCTTAAGCGCTAAGGTGCATGTTTGTAATGACAAGATTTGACGTCAGCAAAGCGTGTTGCTTGAGGCTATAGAATAAAAATGTCATCTTTCCAGCTATGATTATTAGTTAAGGGGATGGACATATGTCAGAGCTTTTTATTCAAAATAAGACGACAGTAATCAAGTTGATAATCAAGGCGGAGAACTGTCCTCTTTATTGCTTTGTAGAGCCTTTCTGAGCAGCTATTCTATTATTAGTCTGGATGAGTCTTGCAACAATTTAGATAGTGTTTCGATATCCTTTTTGAAAGTAGCGTTTACGCAGGAGATGAAAAAGCATGCCGCCATTATTGCGGATCATGGACATGGTTTTGAACAATTTGCAGACTATGTAATACGGTTCCAGGAGCCAGGAAAAAAACTATCTAGCTCCTGAATGTTGTTACGAACTGCTTTTTGCGATTTATTCGAGATGCTCTTCAATCCGAGCCCTAAGAAGGGCAATGGCTGTAGGTATTCCAATTGCGGCGGCTAATTCGGCTTTATCCAAAACCTGTATGCTAAAGCACGATTGTTTATCACATTGAAGGACGATAACTGAAGATAGTTTCACTTCCCGTTGGCTGAATATATCGTAATCTCCAAATAGGAAGTTACCTTTTATTGTGTAATTCGGTATGTTCGTTATGCACTTCATCTCAAGTCTGTTTAGGCCATAATCAAACACCGCAACTTCCTCGTGTTCGATGATGAGCGCAACCCTGGGCATGTTGCTAAAACCACCGTCGACGACAGTGAAGAGTTTTTCATTTGCATCGTCATAAACGGTATATTTAAGACTCAATAGCTGTCCTAGTGGACCCGTGAACCCATGTTTTTTGATGTTGAGGCTGTCTCCCGCTGGGTTGATGAGAGCCAGAGTATGCGGATAAGGGTTACCTTCAATTGAGATTCGATATTCGTTTGTAGCCGTCTTGCTCGATTTAGGACCACTAGCCACCATGTGTCATCGCCTCGATCGAATTGGAACCGTCTTCTGCTTCGTGCGGAGAATTACGCCGTACGTTGCAGTAGATGCAGCTGCAATAACCGCATGGGCAATTTCTAACAAAATGAATGACGTTATTTGCTGCATGCATGTTATTCACTACAAAGTATCTTTTTATAAACGTATTGTCAAACATATATTGCTAAAACAGAAACAATTTATAGACTGAGTCGGTCGCAGTCTTTGGGCGATTGCTCCTATAATCTAGCCTTCGCTGCTGTCGGGAGGGAAGAACTAGGGCTCCGTTATTCTGTTGAAACGCTTTAACACCTTTGACGTTCTCACGCGTTTTTTGTTTCAAAAGCGTTAGGATGGAACTTATAGCGCGGGGCGTAATAGGTGCCCCGCACACGATGGGAGGCTATCAATGGCTAATCGTTTCGTTCTCAATACCATTTCTTATCATGGTTCCGGCGCCATCAAGGAGATCCCCGGCGAGCTCCAGCGTCGTGGCTACAAGAAGATCTTCGTCTGCTCCGACCCCGATCTGGTCAAGTTTGGCGTTACCGCTAAGGTGACCGACGAGCTCGACGCCGCCGGCATCGCTTGGAGCCTCTACTCCGAGATCAAGCCCAACCCCACTATCCAGAACGTCAAGGACGGCGTCGAGGCCTTTAAGGCCGCCGAGGCTGACGCTATCGTGACCATCGGTGGCGGCTCCTCCATGGACACCGCCAAGGCCATCGGCATCATCATCAACAACCCCGAGTTCGCCGATGTCCGCA
>UQVT01000031.1 GCA_900544465.1 uncultured Collinsella sp.
TGCTCCTTTGCTGCGTTTAAGTCATATAGATAGTCAAGGTAGCATAGCCCAGCCCACAGGCGATTCCACCCAACACGAAATCCATCGAACAATCGTTCGATTAGATAATGAATGCTTGGAATGCGGGAGGGACCTGTCCTGTCCTATCCAAACATCTGCGGCAGGTCGATGAAGACGGTTCGATCGCTTTCGCCAGCTTCGAAGCCCGAACGGGAGAAGAACCCGTAGCGATGGCACTTGAGCCCCGTTGCCTCAACTTGAGCGATTTCCTCGTCGACCATTTTTTGCGTGACGGGGGATTTGCGGAACTTTGCTTCGTAGAATGCGTAGCCCTCGGGGTCTTGCGTTACCACATCGAATTCGCCGCTCGCTTTGTTTGCGGGATCGTCGTACCAGTACTTGCCAATGGCGTCGAAAGCCGGTTCGATCTTGCCGGTCCTGTTTTGCCGCACGAGGTATTGACGGCAGATCTCCTCGAACATATGAGGAACGTAGTTTTCCTCGAAGTCTTGGAAGACGTGACGATCATAGAAGACTTCCGGGTCGAGCAGCTGACGCGCAGAGGCATTGCGGAAAACATAGCGATAGTAAAAGAGCGAAAGCGGATCCACTACAAAGTAGCCAGACTTGCGCTTGTTCGTAGGGTCGTTGATGGGTGCACGCTTTTGGACGATTTCGAGTGACATGAGCTTGTCGAGCACGTCTGCCATGGCCGGCCCGCTCGAGACGTGCGACTGTGCCAGCACGTCCCCCCAACGGGAGTAGCCTTGTGCGAGAGCCCCGAAAACTTCGTTGGCGTTGGTCATCTTCGAGATCTCGGCGTTGAGATAGGACGGCACCTCGCTTTCTAAGCGGGCGCCAGGTTCCGTGACGAGCTCGATGATGTTGTCGCGTACGCTTTGGGATTGATCGATGAGGCGATTGTAAAAGGGGATACCGCCAAAAACGCTATAGAGCCGCACCTTGTCCTCGGGCGAGAACGCGGGATAGAACTTCGCAGCGTCAAAGTAATCCATGGGCTTAAGCTCAAGCGCGAGATCAATTCGCCCGTAGAGGGGGCTTTCATGCTCGATGAGGGATTTCATAATCTCAACGTAGGAGCCGCACAGGACAATGTTTAAACGTGAGTCTTCCCTGTGGGCGTCGATTGAGGTCTGAAGAATGCTGTCTAAGCCTTTAACCGCATCTCTCAAGTAGGGGTATTCGTCGAGAACGAGGGTAATGTTCTTGTCTTTAGCTTGGGCAAACAGAAATTCGATGAGCTCGCGGATGCCTGTGAAGGCGAGCGGAGGAAAGCTCAGCGCTTCAGCAACAAGGACGGACAGACTCTCGAGGTTGTCTGCCTCGGAGGTTTGGCGGCACTCGTAATAGACCGTTGCGACGTCCGACAAATCGGTTAGCGCCTGCTTGATGAGCTCACTTTTTCCGACGCGACGCCTGCCGTAAATGAGAACATTGCGCTGCTCGGGTGCTTTGAGCGTTTTCTTAATACGGGTGAGCTCACGCTCCCTGCCAATAAATTCCACTTACTCGGTTCCTTCCGACTCGGTTTTGTCCGAGTTAATTGTATCGCATGGATCAGTTTATGCTCGAGTTTACTCGGACAAAACCGAGTCGGTTCTGCCCGAGTAAGTTTGAATAGTGAACCGAAGTTGTAATGTCCGCATGGCGATGACGAATATGGTTTTCATAATGACAGATATAGTTGACATTATCTGATATATGCAAT
The DNA here is from genome assembly GCA_900544465.1 of uncultured Collinsella sp. GTDB lineage: Bacteria > Actinomycetota > Coriobacteriia > Coriobacteriales > Coriobacteriaceae > Collinsella. The sequence continues at coordinate 1,730 of UQVT01000031.1, forward strand.
ATATTTCTGTCATGTTGCAACGGATATCTGTCCATTACTACGAAAGGAACTCCATGCCGGGCAAAAAGAACCTACGCATGAAGGCGGCGCGCGCGGCGGTTGGCCTTTCGCAAGCTGACTTGGCCGAGGCCGTGGGCGTTACGCGCCAGACCATCGGCCTGATCGAGGCGGGCGGCTACAACCCCACGCTCAATTTGTGCGTGGCGATCTGCAAAGCGCTACGCGTTACGTTGAACGATCTGTTTTGGGAAGACGGGATCGACGTCGACCCTAACGCTCTTTAGGAGTTCGCTATGAAATTTGAAGATTTAAAACTCGTGCAAAAGTGGCGTGAATATGCCGGCCCAAAGGATGAGCGCCTGGAGGCTGAGAGCGCGAAGATCTACAAGATTGGTTTCGTGCTGCTTTCGTTTGGCATGTTGATGATATTTTTCTACCAGTTTATAGCTCGACAGGTTGCGTGGGTTCACAGCGACGCCAGTGAAATGCCGCATGGCTTTGCAACGCCGTTCGAGGCAGCCATGTATTTGTGGCTCGTTCTCGTGATGTTGATTTGCGCAGGACTGCAAACGCGGAAGGGCTATGTCGATACCAATCGTTTTGGGCAAACCGAGCATCTTCCTGTTGGATATTTCCTGCTTCTCAGCGGTCTTAGCGGCGCCGCGTTCGCGCTTGTTATTGCCGCAATGCGCTGTATCGCTGAGGCGCAGATAGTACCGCTCGAAAGCGTCTTTTGGTTGGCGAACCTGGCCACGGGCGTGTTCTGCGGTGCGACGATTTTCGCGGCCACGTTTGCTGGCCTGTGCGCAACGTTTTTCACGGCGAAAAGACGCCGTGCCAAGCTCGAGGCAGAACTCGACTCCACTGACGATAACTAATGCGCAATGGGCTGGCTCTGGGTATCCAGAACCAGCCCCTTTTGGTGTTCGATGAGCTGAGTCGGCGTCTCTCACAAAAGTAACTAGGAGCTAGTGAGGCTTATCCGAATTGACCTCCTTGGCGGTGTCTTTTTCGAGCGCCGTGCGGCGGGCGCTGTAGGCGACGAGGCCGGCGCCTGCCGCGGCGAGTGCTGCAGCGGCTGCCGTAAGGGGAGCGTTGACATCGCCCGTGCCCGCAAGCGTGCCCGCTTTTCCGGAGCGCTTGCTATTGCCGTGGTCCTTGCCACTGCCGGAGCTGCTTCCGCCGGAGCCGCCGTTCTCGTCAGTACCGCCGCCACTCGAGCCGCCATCGCCGTCTGCTGTCATCGGGGCGTCGTGAAGTCCTGTCGTATCCGCGCTGCCGCATACGCCGACCTGAACTTCTGAGCGCTCGCATGCCGCGTCAGGCACATGAAGCTCATGCAGTACGGCACCCAGCGCCGAGTTTGCGCCCGGTCGAATTTCCTCGAGCGTTACGGGATCGAGCGCTACCAGGTCACGCGCCTTCGCATACAGCGTTACACGTTTGCCCACTTCATCGCTCCAACTCTCGGGGATGGCGAAGCTCATGCGGAACTGTGCCGTGCAACCCGGTGCCAGCACGGCGTTGCCGTTGTCGGCTATCAGCGGGTGCGTTGCAAAACGCGCGCCCAGCGTCTCGAGCGCGTATTTCACGCGTGCCATATCGTTGTCCGAAGAGTCCTCGGCAAGCTCTGGATCAAAGATCGAAGCCATGCGTGCGTTCGCGCCGAACCCGATGGATGCGCTGGAGAACGGCTGGCTGGAGCCCTCTCGGTACAGATCGATCGTGCCGGCGGTCAGCAAGGTGTTGCCGTCGTTTCGCACCGTGACCATGAAGGATTCGCCTGCTGCTCCGGGCACCACCGCGCCCGAGGTAGCGACCGCGCCCGTCGGAGTGGCACACGCCACCAAGGGCACTTCGATGCCGTGCAGCTCTGCCTCGCTCTTCTCCGCGCTCACAATGTGCGTGGCGAGCGCGGAGAGCATGCCTCCCGACGTCAAAAATGTCGTTATCTGATCGACGGGATGGTCCAGCTCGCACATCACGAACGGCTCCGTGAACAGATCGCCTGCCAAGGTGCTGGCGAAGATGCGGAAGTGCTTGCCCATCACTGCTACCGGGTTGCCTTCTTCGTCGTAGGTTTGCCCCACCTTGCCATCGGTGTTCTCTACATAGAGCACGCACCTGCCGTTGTTGCTTACGCTAAACGATGCCGGGCCACAGCCTGCGGCACCCACGGGCTGCGTTGCAAATGCCGATGCTCCTCGCGTCCAAGTAATATGCTGCAGTTGCTCGTTGACGGTTGCCAAAAAGCCCGAATGTTGTGGCCACGGCACCGCGTGGGGTACTGTGGCATCTGGTGGCATAACGCCCCAACCCGCGATGGACTGGCCGATCACGGCATACGATGCGCAGCCACAACCGTTTGCAGTTTCGTATGCAACGGGCACCACCATTTTGCCGTTGATATTCTCGGGTACGCCCAGCTCGATGCTCGATGGCGCTTGCGGAAAGCGGAGGACCTGACGGAACGTGAGGCTGTCGCCCAAATCATCCGACCACAGGGTGAAGCACTCCAGCGCAACCTCTGCCTCATTGCCCAGCGCCTTTTCTGCGGTGGTTCCGCGGCGGTGGAGGTAAGCGCCCGACAGGCGCCCGTCGACCAGCGTCTTGCCCACCGTGATGCGTGGACACTGCAGACAATGGTGGCCATCCTCCTGAAGGCGGCCGCGCGAGATGCTGCGCCACGACGTGTGCGACATCACGCGAACTCCGTCGTTGCTTATGCGCAGGCGCACAACGGACAGTATGCCGGCTGTGCTTGCCGTATCGAAAAGGGTGTTGTCGCCGTCGGGGCGCTCGCCCGAGACCAGCAGCACGTAAGCGTCCTGGTTTTCTCTTCCGTCCGTATATTCCACTACGTCGAAGTCGTAATCGAATATGCCGTCGCGCTCCACGTCGCCCTCGCCAAAGCCAAGGGGGAAGTCCACGGGCATGGGGGCAGACCACGTGCCGTTCGTCTTTGCATGCACCACCAGGCGCGAGCGGCCATTGTCGCCGTAGCGCACCGAGGCGATACGGAATAGGCACTCCACGCCGGCAATCATCGTTAGCTTCATGTGGGCTTCGCTGAGCACGCCGGAAAATAGCACGTTGTCGCTCGAGGGTTTTATGCCGCCACGCTCGTCCTCCGACACGCCGACAGAATTGGCGTTGGGGTCCGCAACGGCGTTCGTTGCCTGAACGATGTAGGTATACTCATACATCGGCGCGGCGTTTTCGCCGTTCTCTATCAGTGCGTGGACGAAATGCTCGACCTGTCCCGTGTCGTCGCTCTCTGCATCCGCCTCGAGCTCAATGCGCGTGACCGCCCGGTCCCAATCGCGTACGACAGGCGCGACGTTTGCGGCAGTGGCATTAACCTCGGCGCGTGCGAGTAGCTCGGCGTTGGTGACGATGGTGGCCGATGCGATAAACTGCGGCACACCACCTGCCTCGGCGTTGCCGGCCGAGCCGAAGCAGGCATCCAGCGTATAAGGCGTATCCCCACCCAATGCAAGCTCAGAGCACTGGAGTACATACTGGTCGCCGTTGTTCACCGACATATTCCACGAATCGAGGAGTGTGGGCCACGATCCCGACCAAGCTTTGGTGGTCCACTTGAACATTACGAACTGGAGTATCACATCGACATCGACGTCTGCACCCACGCGCAGCCGCGGAAGCTGGTGTCCATCTGCCTTCTCGTACCCAATGAACAGCGTGAGGGATGCGGCGCCGCGCACGGCAGACGAGGCGACGCCTGCAACGCCGGCGCCAAAGGTGACGGCAAGCCCGATCTGGATGGTGAACGATCCCGACGTGTTGGAATAGTCGAGCGAAATGTTCTTGAAAAACGCCGCGCCGCTACCGTGCGTGTGGGCGCCCACGGCGAGCGCCAGTTTTGCCAGCACCCAAGGGTTGACGTTTAGGAAAAACGGCACCGGTCCTAGGGTAAACTGCTCGGTCCAATTGAGGTCGGTTCTTACCTGGAAGAGGGCCTTAATATTGCCGTATGCGGGGTCGTTGTTGTTACCCCAGGTTTTGCCCACCCAATCGTAGGCGAGCGAGCCGTACAGCTGTGTGGCGATATCCATCGTGAACAGCGGCGTGCAATGGTGGCGAAGGAGCTTGGTGTTTCTTGGATCGGTGCCCGAACCGGCACTCATCCTCTTGTACTGATTCCACTTCCCCTCCATCTCGTCGAGGTAGCGGTTTGCCTGCTTGGCGCCCGACTCGCGCGGCGATTTCTTCCAGTATTCCGGATCAGGGTTGCCCGAATCGTTCATGTAGCCGACCGGCTTGTATCCTCCGCCAAACAGTACGTACCCGGCAAACGAGAAATCGAACAGAATGGGGAACGAGGGCATCCAGCAGGTGAACTTGTTGCCGCCGATGCCGGGAAACGCCGCTGGGAAATCAAACGGAGTGATCTCTTGGTCCATAGTGGTGGGAATGATGGTGGTCGAGCCCGATTCCGCCTTTGCGGCCGGCGCGGTGACAACGGCCATGGGGGAGGAGAGCGTGTAGGTTTTGCCCTGATAGTCGAGGACAAAGCGCAGCTTGCATCCTTCTTTCAGAAGACCCGATGCTGCGTCGAGAAACTTGTCTTCGAGTGTGAACGTCGCCAGATTATCCGCGCCCGATGCGCTGGCCTTGACTTGGCCAATCTGCGTGACGGTTTCGGGCGAGCTGCCCGCAGCGGGCATCACTTTATTGATATGCAACGTTGCCTGCCCGCCCTGCGGCAGATGGGCCTGCACGGTAAAGGCGTGCGTGTCGGGTTGGTCGTTTGCTGCTTCGTCCGCTGGCATTGCCATAAACGTGGCGTCGGCGTACTGGATGTCCCATTCGTCGAACGTGAGCTGTCGAAAGTACGGCTCGCCATCGGAGAGCGGACGTGTGGGTGCGGTAATGGCGGTGCCGCCCTGGATACGCGCAAGGGGAATCTCGACATCGCGGTAGCCCGCCATGCTAATGGAGATGCCGCCGTTAAAGTCGTACGCGTCGAGAAGCGTCGCCTCGTCTACATAGCCTTCCGAAAGTGGCGCGACCTCAAAGATGGCGGTGCCTTCGTCATCGGTCGTGGCGGCGAGCTGCTTGCCTGCGGCATAGCGCGATGTAAGCGTGACCTGGGCACCCGTGATGGGCGTATTCTTGTTGGCGACGTCGACCACGACCACACCAAACATGGTGCGCGAGAGCACCAAGACCTTGAAGGGATCATCTTCATCGGCGTATGCCTCGGTGGGGGCGAACGGCAGTATGAAGGCGTTTGCGCTTCCCGGCGCGCGCGGCAACATAATGCTCGCCAGCGAGGACGCTCCGGCAACAAGTAACGAACGGCGATCAAGCATCTTTGGCTCCCATCCCGCAGGTATCGGTGGAAATAATCCAATTTTGCGAGAAGGCGTCACGTGGCGGTAGTGCCGTTCAAGGGTCAAAATGTCCAAATTAATCGAGCGAAGTGCCGGGTTCCGGAGCGCGTTCGATGCGTTTGGCGGCCCGGTCGCTAACGCAACATATGCGCGACCAGCTCGGCGCGAGTTCCGATACCAAGTTTGGCATACACTCCTGATAGGCGGTTTTTGACGGTGCCCGGCGATACTCCCATATGGCGTGCGATTTCGACGTTGGTCCACCCACGACAGGCGAGCATGGCCATGGTGAATTCCGTGGTCGTTAGATCGTCGGCCACGTCCTCGCCCGAATCGGGGTTGTGGATGCGCCGCCAGCCGTAGCTGAATCGATATGTAATCTCGATGATGCGTGCGAAATCGTCGGGGTATTGGGATTTTAGGCATGCCTCGATGAGCCCCTGCAAAAGGCCGTGGTGCTCGCCAATGAGCTCGATAAGGCCGTCGGGGCGCGCAATGTTCCAAGCAGCTCCGAAGTGCGTTTTTGCGGCGTCGATGTCCTTGAGGCTCATGCATGCCATGGAAGCTGCCAGGTGCAGGAACAGCTCCGAGATGGGATAACTTCCCTGTTTCATGATCAGAGCATTTTCCGCCATGCCCAGGCTGCGTCCGTATTCGCCGCGCAGGTACAGGGCATGCGCCATCACGTAGCTGGCGAACAGGCGCAGGCCTTCGGGCAGATGCGCCGCAAGCGGATAAAACTCTTCGGCAGAATACGGGGAAGGCAAGTGCAGCAGGACGCTCGCGGCCGAGGCGAACAGGATATGCGTGGCGTGGATGGCGGGTGATTCCTCGTCGGCTGGCGTATCGAGGATGCCAGCAAGGCACCGGCGGGCGTCGGCGATACGGTTGAGCGACAGACTGGCGTATCCGCAGATAAAGCATGCGGAATAGCGAAGCGCGGGATTGGTGGCGTCAAGATAGGGACGCGCCGTCTTGGCAGCGAGGGCGGCCTGTCCGCGAAAGTACAGCGCTTCTGCCGTGGCAATGGCGCGCGAATCGGGGCCGGAAATGCCTGCAACCGCAGCGTCAATCTGCCCCGGCACAAAGGCGGTGCACATCAACGGCATGGGAATGCATGGGTAGCCATCGCAGTCCATCTTCCATCTCCCAACAGCTGGCAACAATGCAGCAATTGTACTCCTGTTGCTCGGGACCGGAATTTGTGGGTATCGCCTACGATTATGCCGAACGTATAAAGGAAGAGTCTATTGGCGATGCTCCCAAGGTGGCTACTGAAGCCTAGCTGGCCTCGACATTAGGAAAAACTGCCGCCCCTACAAAAAGCTCTGCCGCAGCGATGGGAAACGCATCTTCTGGGCATTCCGGCGTCTCCAGCCAGCGCTGGACTGCTGCTGTCGCCTGCGCGTTGGCGAGCGAGGCGTGGGGACCGTCCGGCGACCAGCGGTGACGGGCGAGCCCTGCCGCGTGTGTGGGCCTCCATCGGCGTAGACCCATGACCCCCATGGCATCGGAGAAGTCCACCATGGCGTCCAGGACCTTACCGTCCGGCATGTCCAGCCTAGCGGCTCTCTTGATTCCGAGGTCGAAGGGGGCGTTGTGCAAGGCATATGGGGCCGAGTGGAAGTGGATCAAAAGAGCGTTACTTGACGTTTCATGCATAATGCCAACCGTCCCGCGACATCACGTTCGCAGCGCGCAGGGGCCGGAGAACCTTCGCGATGAGAGTTGACGTTTAATACCTTGCATCGTATAGTGTGTATAGCACAGTATATGACGAGAGGAGGTGTGCGGATGGAGGCACAGATGAAGCGCGGCTTCCTGGAGGCCTGCGTGCTCGCGGCCGTCTCCGGCGAGGAGTCCTACGGCTACCAGATCGTGAAGGACGTACCGGCGAGCATGGGGCTCACGGAGTCGACGCTCTACCCGCTGCTCAAGCGCCTGGAGAAGGCCGGGTGCATCACGGCGCGCTCCGCCGAGCACAACGGGCGGCTGCGCCGGTACTACCGCATCACGGACGACGGGCGAGCGCGCATCGAGGAGTTCCTGGCCGAGTGGCCGTCCGTACGGGAGATTTACGCATACGTTGAGGAGGCGCACCATGACGCGCGATGAGTTTCTGGGCCGGTTGGGCGAGCTGCTCGCCTGCCTGCCGGCCGAGCAGGTGGAGGAGACCAAGGCGTTCTATGCGGAGGCCATCGCCGACCGCATGGAGGACGGTATGAGCGAGGAGGAGGCCGTGGCCGCCATGGGCACGCCCGGCGAGGTGGCGGAGGCCACGCTCGACGACCTGCCCGCCGTGCCGCGCGCGATCGCGAGGACGCGCCGGCGCAGCACCGCGCTGCTGTGGGTGCTGGCCATCGTGGGCTCCCCGGTGTGGGTGCCGCTGCTCGCCGCCTTCGCCGCCGTGGCCGTCACGGTCTATATCTGCATCTGGGTGCTGGCGCTCTGCGTGTGGATCGTCGCGGTGGCACTCGGGGGCGTGGGCGTAGTTGAGCTCCTGCTTGCCGTAAGCGGCGTCATCATCGGCCACTTCCCGTACGCCCTCGCCTCGGCGGGCGTGGGGCTCGGCCTCGTCGGCGTGGCGCTCTTCGTTGGTGCTGGCGCTTGGGCAGCCTCAAAACAAATTGCGCGCCTCTCGGCGCTCTGGGCGAGGAAGGCCGCCTCGCCCTTCTGGAAGGGTAAGGGCGAGAAGGGCGGCGCTGCCGCGCATCTCGCGGCGTAGAAAGGAGTGAGTACCATGACCAGTGCGAAGAAGATCTACCTCGCCGTGGCGGGCGGGCTCGTTGCCGCGGGTGTTGTCCTCGCGGGCATTGGCTTTATCGCTTCGGGTTTCGACCCGGCCGTGTTCACAACCCATATAGACACACGCGACAGCACCATCGTGCTCGGCGGCGTCGAGGTGGACGACCCGATGGGCCTCCCCCTCATCGAGCAGCTCGCCAATCTGGGCGAGATCGACACCTCCGGCGTCGCGGATCCCGCCGCGCCCTAGGCGCAGCGAGCCCGGGCGCTCTGCCCGCCAAGCTGCGTAAGCCGGCGAAACCCGAACCTCAACCTCTACGCAACTGGCCCCAAGCCTGCGCCGATTCGCTCTCAGCGCCGCGCGGGGGCCCGTGACGCATGCCCAAAAAGGTACGAGGAGAAAGGAACGCGATGACGACAACCACGCCCTTCCGCCTTCACGGGGCCACGCAGGACCGGAAGCGACTGGGCCGTGCGGTGGGGCTGTGCTTGGATTGGCTACACTGATATGGACAGTTCCGTGAGGGGCGCGAGAGGCGGGACTCTGGGGAGATCTTCGAGGAGGAGTGTCTCGACTGGAAGCGTGGGTTCAGTGGAGCAGGAACCTAATCTCTGTCTCTCTTGCTTTTTTGATTTGTTGAGAAGCCGGCATTTGGGGGCATTTTGGATAGCGAACAGTTCAAACAAGAAGCTGAGAAAATAGAACAAAGCCTGAGTGCCTTGAGAGTCGCCGAGCGCAATGCAGTGATTCCCTTCATGAACGGCGACTTTACCCAATGGGATCTATATCTGGCATCCTCCTCTGAGTATGCGATGAGACTGATAGACGGATTCATCTCCATGCTCGAGTCGAGGAATCTTGTTTGCGTCGCCCAGCTTCTCCGCGCACAGGTTGGAGTCTGCCTGCGGACATTCGCATTATTCGCCGCCGAAGACCAGGATGACTTTCTCAAGCAGGTGTTTCAAGGTGTGCCTGTGAACAAGCTGAAAGATTTCTCGGGTGAGAAGATGTCCGATGGAAGACTTCAAGACTTACTCGAGAAGTTCGATCCAAAGGTAAAAGATGTATACAAGGTGACGTCTGGATTCGTCCACTTCTCCATTGATATTCTGCCGAGCATGGGTGTGCCTGGGGAGGGCTATGAGGTCGAGTTTAATTTTGGAGCCGAGCCCAACGAGAGAAACAATGCGCCTCTCGTGGAATGCGGCAAGGCGTTCTGCCACTATGTCGACCTGCATCTCCAGATGCTCCATAAGGTGATTGCTTCGGATGAATGGTATGCCGATCGATTCCGTATCGATTCCGATGGTCCTGCAGACGAGGCCTCGAAAAGCGAGAAGGTGTAGGTCGAACGCATTGACGCTGCCTTGACAGCATCCCGATATGATAACGAATGGGAGGTTCCCTGCGAAATGTGCGCCTCTGTATATTCTCGCTAGGACGCCCTCGACCGATAAGGCATCGTTGAGTTCAATTTGAGTTCAGCTCGGGTGCCTGAAAATCGCCCAACTCTGATAAAAGGGGAGACGACGGTACACCACGTAGACGAGAGGCTATGGAAGTGCACGATTTGATTATATTGGCGCGCTAAACCGCCCCGCTGCCCAACTTGAACTCCGCTCACGCGTGTATGGGGCTGCGAGAGGTAACGGCCTGCGGCCTCCTTTGTGTGCTCGATGATATCTTCGAGCATGCCGGGCATGGCGGAGACATTCGCTGCAATCCAGCCGTGTTCAAGCGCCGTTTCGGATAGGAGCGAGAGGGGGCTGTCTTGCCCGTTTCCCTTGCACCCGTAAAGATGGTTGACAGTTTGGGGTCTCCCGGGTCTTTAGCTTTTACCGTGCTAGATGCCTCATGGAAACTGTTGGACTTTAATCAGACAGACCCAGCATGTCGTTTTCCTCCATGAGGACATCGGCTAAAACCGCAACACCTATGCTTGTTTAAGCAAACTTCCTGATAGTCGTGGAGCTGCTGTAGCCCGACATGCAGGACATCGCTCGGCTTAAACACCGGATGCCGCATCCGCGAAACGAGTTGCGGTGCACCCTGTTCCAAAAGGCTGCCAAGTACCATGGCGTGAGCGTTGGGGTAGCCATCATTCAGCGTGGATACATCCGGATGCGCATAGATCCAGACGATTCCAACGTTCTCGTATTTCCCGTGCAGGTAATCGAAGAGGGCAGGCGACACCATACAGTTGCCGCCGACGGTCACGACTCTGTCGGGGTTTTCTGCCGCAAGCTTCCTCTGCGCATCCTGAATCCCCGCCAGGACTTCGTCCTCGGCATAGATGCGAACTGTCTCCCATTTCTCATGTCCAAGTTTTGGGACGCGTTTCACAATGTCGAGTGGGACTCCTGGACAGTCGGATCACGTGGTGGCCCCCTTTGAGAGGGTCACGAGCATCACGGTTCCGTTCTCGGAATTTGCTTCGACCTCTACCGTGCCACCGTGAAGCGCTGCAATCTCCCAAACAAGCGCTAGCCCGAGTCCTGCGCCGCCGTATGCCCTGCTGCGGGATTTATCCAGGCGAAAGAACGGTTGGAAGATGCTCTCACGGTACTGCTTGGGTATTCCCGGGCCCTGGTCCTCGACTCGCAGGAACACGTGGCTGTCGTTGTCGCAGATGGAGACGGTAACGCTCGAGTCGGCGCGGCTATAGCGGATGGCGTTTTCGACCAGGTTGAACACCAGCCGATAGAGGAGCGCATCGTTCCCGATTACTAAAGCGTCTCCAGCACAATTGAGGGCTATGCCCTTATTTTCGGCAAGTGGCGCAAGGTCGGTGAGGACCTCTTCGGACAAGGGGCCAAGCTCCACATCGTCCTCGCAAGGAACGCTGCGGAGCTCACTCATCTCGAGCAATACCTTGGCCATTCGAGACATGCGCTCGGTTTGTTCTTGTAGCAGGCCGAGTAGCTCGGCTGTTTCGGGTTGCAAACCGGAGTGCTCGGAGATGAATAGTTCAATCTGTGCTTGCATAAGGGCGAGCGGGGTGCGCAGCTCGTGTGCGGCGTTGCCGGTAAACTGACGCTGTGCAGAGAACCCTTCGCCAAGACGGGCGATCATGTCGTTGAAAGAGGCGCTGCATCGTTGTAGCTCGATGGGCACATCTTCACTGAGCCTGATTTCGCTTAGGTTGTCAGGCTGCACACGCTCGACCTGGGCCGCAAAAGCCCGTAGCGGTTTGAGTGCACGGCCGCTCACAAAGTATGCCAGCGCGCCGCCAAGGAGTGTGACTCCAGCCGTGATGTACCAGGCTGTCGTGCCAAAAGACTCCTGTGCGTCGTTTACGACGATCGTGACCTCGTCATCGAGGGCCGCTTTCGTTGGGTCGAACGCCTGGAGCGAATCTTCACCGGTTGCGTTAAAGGCCGAGATGTCGCTGCCGATGGCATCCATGTAGCGCAAGCCCGTATAGCCGACCAGGCAGTTCGTCAGCACGCATGCCGCACACGTGAGCAGTGCCGTCATAATCGTTATTCGCCATTGCAGCGAAAGCCCTTTCATTCTCCATCCTCCATAACGTAGCCCTCTCCAATCCGATTGCGAATCGGGTCGTATCCCAAAGCGCTGCGTAGCTTTTTGCGGAGTGACGAGATGTGAACGCGGGTTGCGTTGCTAAAGCTGTTCACGCTGCTATCCCAAACGTGCTCGATAAGCTCCTCTTGGCTTACCGGTCGCCCCTGATTAAGCATCAGGTATTCCAAGATTCCCGTTTCCTTGCGTGTAAGAGATAAAGTCTCGCTGTCCACGGAAGCGATGCGTGCCTTGGTGTCAAAGCGGAGCTTTCTGCAGGTTAAAACTATGTCGCTTTGTGTAAAGCGCCTGAGGGTAAGGCTGCGAATCCTTGCCGCAAGCTCGTCCAGATGAAACGGCTTGGTGAGGTAATCGTTGGCGCCGGCATCGAGTCCGGCGACTTTATCGGATACTTCGCCACGTGCGGACAGAACCAGCACCTTGGTCTCGCAGTCGGTTTTCCTAAGTTCCCTGAGCACGGTCATGCCATCGATACGGGGAAGGTTGAGGTCGAGTACCACGAGGTCAAAGACTTCGACGCCCAGCAGGTCGAGCGCCTCCTGTCCGTCGTGACAGCAGTCGACGCTGTACGCCAAGTTTCGCAAGCTGCGCGCGATTGCATCGCACAGTGCTCGCTCGTCTTCGACGATCAAAATACGCATAACAGTCTCCTTGCACATTCCAAATCGCGCTTAACACGGATTTTATAGTCGATATGGTCCAATGGTCGCGTAACGAAAGGAGTGGTCGAGTTGTTCAAAGCGGTAAAACCCGTGGTACAGGTCGCTTTGTTGATCGTCGGAATTACCATGGTGTGCTTTGGTGTTATGCGTGGCGAGGCGGATGCCGTGCTGGCCAAAGCGATTAGGCTGTGCTTGGAGTGTATCGGAATTGGATAAAAGAGAAAACACTGCGTCGCATGTTTTGGCCCGATTTCGCGGATTCATTCAGGCGGCGGCGACGCTGGTCACCAATATTCACCTGCCAAACTTTGCCAAAGGAAGTATCTATCAGGGCGCGGGAAAGACAGTTTGCGTACCTGGACTTAATTGCTATTCGTGCCCCGCGGCATCGGGTGCGTGCCCCATCGGGTCGTTCCAGTCGGTGGTAGGTTCGTCCAAGTTCAACTTTTCTTACTATGTTACCGGTACGCTCATTTTGCTCGGCGTGCTGCTGGGACGCTTTGTATGCGGGTTTTTGTGCCCGTTTGGCTGGCTGCAGGAGCTGCTTCATAAGATTCCCGGCAAAAAGCTTTCGACAAAAAAGCTCAAGGCGCTTACGTATATCAAATACTTCGTGCTGCTGTTTGCTGTGGTATTGCTGCCTGTGCTGGTGGTCAACGACCTGGGGATGGGAGATCCGTTCTTTTGTAAGTACATCTGTCCGCAGGGTGTGCTCGAGGGCGCCATTCCTCTGGCCATTGCCAATGCCGGCATTCGATCTGCGCTGGGGCAGCTCTTTACCTGGAAACTTGCCGTTCTCATTGCCGTGGTAGTGCTGAGCGTTTTGTTCTATCGCCCCTTCTGCAAA
>UQVT01000032.1 GCA_900544465.1 uncultured Collinsella sp.
TGCCCCAAAAGGGCATCTGGGGTTCGAATCCCCAGCTCTCCGCCAGTACGAATTTAAAGAAGGGCTCCGTAAGGGGCCCTTTTTGGTATGGAGAACGTTAGCTGGGGATTCGAACCCGAGAGGGCACGGGCGTTAAGCAAACGCGAAAGCGTTTGTAGCCCGTGGGCGAAAAGCCGCCAGGCTTTGAAGCCGGAGGGCATGCGCAGCATGCCCGGATATCCCCAGCTCTCCGCCAGTATGAATTTGAAGAAGGGTCCCATTTGGGGTCCTTTTTTATTATCAAGAATGGTGGCTGGGGATTCGAACCCTCAAAAAAAGGAGGCATCCTTTCGGACGCCTCCTTTCAGTGGGCTTATTATTCTTGCGCCCTACATCTCAGGAGCCTTGGCTACGGTCTCGCTCTCTGCCGTGAGCGGGCGGTTGTCGATGCGGCGGCCCAGGCGGTCGAGCTTCACAAGGAGCCACTCGATGGGATTGGGCCCCGAGCCTTCCTCGTCGGCAACCAGGTCCATGACGGCGATCTTGGTGCCGTCCTGCTTGAGCGTAACGCTGCCCACTTTGTCGCCCACATGCACCGTGCCCGAAAGATCGTCGTAGCTAACCTTTTCGGTCACCTCGCCGGCAAGGGAAAACACGGTCGCTTGCGCTGTGGGATCGGCGAGCGTGGCGTCGATCGTCTTATCCGTCCAGTCGGTTTGACCAATGCGTGCCATAAGCGGGTTGCCGTTGGCGGTCTTTTCCTGCGTGTTGGCGATTGCGACCGTCACCTTGTGACCGTAGTACCAATTGGCAAGGGTTGCGGTATCGGTAAAGCGCTGGTCGGTGGTGGTGGAGTTCAAAACGACGGTGTAGATCTCGTCGCCATCGCGGTTGTAGGCACCCGTAAAGCAATAGCCTGCATCGTCGGTGGTGCCGGTCTTGCCACCGATGTTGCCATCTTGGCCCAGCAAATAGTTATGCGTGTCCATGGAATGCGAATGGTCGGTGCCGTCGGCGCCCGTGACCTCGATCCAGGAATCCTCGCTCGCTACGACCTCGCGGATCGTGTTGTTTTTCATGGCCTCCTGCATCATCAGCGCTACGTCGTGTGCGGTTGAGTGCATATCGCCAGCCCACTCATCAAAGTCCAGACCATGCGGGTTTTCAAAAAGCGTGCCGGTGCAGCCGAGCTTCTTAGCGCGCTCGTTCATGGCCTTCACAAATGTGGCCTCGGCGTCTTTGGTCTTAGGGTCGATTTTCTTGCCCACATATTCGGCGAGCACGATGGCGGCGTCGTTGCCCGAGGGAATCATCAGGCCGCGCAGTGCCTGCTCCACGGTAAGCTCGTCGCCTTCGAGCAAGCCGGCGGTCGAATTACCCACGGTGGCTGCGGCGTTGCTCACCGTGACCTTCTCGTCCATCTTGCAATTCTCGACGGTTAGGATTGCGGTCATGACCTTGGTGATCGAGGCGATTTTGACCTGCCCATCGGCGCCGCGCCCATAGTAGACGGTGCCGTCTTTGCCCATGACGAGGGCATTGGTCGCATCGATATCGGGCAGGTTTTCGGCCGAGATGCCGCGCGCATCGGCGGTTTTGCCGCAAACATTGTCGGTCGTGAGCACTTGGGCGCCAGCGACGGTGGGTACGCCAGCGGCAAGGGCGATAGCGCAGACAAAGCCGGCGGCAAGCTGGGCTGAGCGCTTTGCAAAAGAGGTGAGGGTCTTCACAGGTTTCGCTTTCGACGGGATGGTCTCTTCTGGAACTAGAGTATATCGTTTGCCGTCGTCGGCGATCATCGCGTGCGTGCGTGGTCCACATCCGCGCTCGAATGGGCACAAGGGTGCTTAAGGCCGACTTAATCACCCACGCTTGTTGTGTGTGGCGTGCGTCGCCTCGGGCATAATGGAGCGCGAGAGGAGCACGCATGAACGAGCGCATTTTGGTAGTTGATGACGAAAAGGCCATCGCCGACTTGGTTGGTATCTACCTAACCAAAGAGGGCTTTGATGTCCAGATTGCCTATAGCGGGGCCGATGCTGCCAAGGCAATCTTGGAGCAGGAATTCGATCTGGCGCTGCTGGATGTCATGCTGCCCGATATCGATGGCTTTGAGCTGCTGCGTACGATCCGTTCCAGCCATACCTATCCCGTGATCATGCTGACGGCGCGCGATGCCCAGCAAGACAAGATCGAGGGCCTTTCGCTTGGCGCGGACGATTACGTGGTTAAGCCGTTCCGTCCGCTGGAGCTCATCGCGCGCGTGCACGCTCAGCTTCGCCGCTATACCAGCTACGGTAGCCGTGCGCAGGCGGCCGAGTCGCCGACCATTCAGCTCGACGGCTTGGAGATCAACCGCGACGCTCGTTCCGTGACGGTGGACGGTGCGCCGGTACGCCTCACACCCACCGAGTATTCAATCTTGCTGTATCTGGTCGAGCATCGCGGCAGCGTGGTGGCCGTGGAGGACCTGTTCCGCGCGGTGTGGAACGAGGACTTTATGCCCGGCTCCAACAATACGGTGATGGTGCATATTCGCCACCTGCGCGAAAAGATCGGCGACGACGCACAAAAGCCACGCTTTATCAAAAACGTCTGGGGCGTCGGCTACATAATCGAATAACGCCTTTGATGGTGGGGAAGTGGATATGACAAAAGACGATAGGCAAGCGTTCGATGTGCCCGATCGACTCTTTGAATACGTGAGGTCGGTCGTCGACAATCGCGCGCTTGCAACGGTGTTGCTCTTTTTGCTGAGCCTGCTGCTGATTGGCATCGATAACATCGCTGGAATCTTGACGGTGCTGCTTGTCGGCTTTTTGCTGATCGATCGATTTGAGATCGTGCGCCGCTGCATGGTGATTGGCGGCGCCGCGTGGGCCATGACGTTGGCGATTGGCGCCATGGCGCTCGGCGGCATCGAAGGGCCGGTGTTGTTCGATGCCGGCTTTGTATTCAACATGCTTGGCTTTGTGCTGGCGCTTGCCGTGTGTGTGCTGTTCTTGTGCGGTCGCGCCCTGTACTACCAGGGCTACGAGCAGGGCGAGCAGCATGCCGATTGTGTGCTGGCCGCTCGTATTCAAGATCGCCTGATCGATCACCCCGACACCTGGGACAACATCGACGGCGACTTCTTGGAGGTCGAGGGCGCCCTTAACCGCGTGCGTGACCGTGAGCGCAAGGTGCAGCAAGCTCTGCGTGACGAGTCGCATCGCAAGGACGATCTGGTCACGTACTTGGCGCATGACCTACGCACTCCGCTTGCCAGCGTGGTGGGCTATCTTTCGCTGCTGCAAGAGGCTCCTGAGCTGCCGGTTGAGCAACGTGCGCGCTTTACGGGCGTGGCTCTCGACAAGGCGCACCGGCTCGATGCGCTCATCGAGGAGTTCTTCGACATCACGCGCTTTGACTTCCACGATATCGTGCTCACGCGCGGCTATGTTGATCTGGGGTTGCTGCTGGCTCAGGTGGCTGACGAGTTCTATCCCATCCTCAACGAGCAGCATAAGGAAGCCCAAGTTGATATTCGCGAGGACCTAACGGTGCTCGTGGATGGCGACAAGATGGCCCGCGTGTTTAACAACATCATGAGAAACGCCGTCGCCTATAGCTATGAGGGCTCGTCTATCACGATTGAGGCCGGGCGCCAAGACGATGGCGGCGTGCGCGTGCGCTTTATCAATCAGGGCGATCCTATTCCTGCGGCTAAGCTCAAGGTGATCTTTGAGAAGTTCTATCGCCTGGATGCGGCGCGTGCGACCAATCGCGGTGGTGCCGGTCTGGGCCTTGCTATTGCCAAGGAGATCATCGCGGCACACGGCGGTACCGTTGCATGTGAATCGACGCCCGAACACACGATATTCACCATCGAGCTGCCCGCCGCATAGCCAGCGTTCCCTTACAAACACTTGACAATGCGCTCACGTGCATATGAGCCGCGATTCCTACTATCGATACTGCTGAATTGAGATCGATATGGAGGTATGCGGTATGACGGCTGCTGCGGCTGCGGAGCCCACGGAGCTTGAAGAACTCATGGAAGCGCAGGCCGAGGCCGCGCACGAGCGCGAGGTCGGGGATGCGACTCGCCCCACGGCAGAGGATCTTGCCGCCTCGCCGACGCGCATCGACGTCGAGGGCCTCGACCTGTTCTATGGCGACCATCATGCGCTCAAGGACGTGAATATCAAGATCCGCGACAAGCAGATCACCTCGTTCATCGGGCCTTCGGGCTGCGGAAAGTCCACGTTGCTGCGCTGTTTTAACCGCATGAACGACGGCATCAAGGATTGCCGCATCGAGGGCAAGATTGCGCTCGATGATCAAGATATCCTGGGCGACTATGACATCTGCCGCCTTCGCCAGCGCGTGGGCATGGTGTTCCAGCGCCCCAACCCGTTTCCCATGAGCATCTACGACAACGTCGCGTATGGTCCGCGCGGTATGGGTGTGCGCGATCGCGCTGCGCTGGATGAGCTGGTCGAGGACTCCCTTCGTCGCGCTGCGCTATGGGATGAGGTCAAGGACAAGCTCAAAGAGTCGGGTCTGGGTCTTTCGGGCGGCCAGCAGCAGCGTCTGTGCATCGCCCGCGCACTTGCCGTGCAGCCCGACATTCTGCTGATGGACGAGCCGACCTCGGCACTCGACCCTGTGTCGACGCTGGTGGTGGAGCAGCTGGCCTGCGAGCTCAAAGAGACCTGCACGCTCGTGGTCGTTACGCACAATATGCAGCAGGCGGCGCGTATCTCCGATTCGGTCGCATTCTTTTTGCTGGGTGAGCTGGTGGAGCACGCGCCCACCGCGCAACTCTTCAAGAATCCGACCGATCCGCGCACGGCGGATTATTTGACGGGGCGTTTTGGCTGATACCATCTAGTAAAGGTACCTTTAGGGTTAAGATGCGGTCATGCCGGCCGCAAAGGGGTTCAACATGATCTATTACGTCGAGGACGATGACAACATCAGGGATTTGACGGTCTATGCGCTGCGCAAGCAGGGGATTGAGGCCGAAGGCTTTTCGTGCGACGGTGAGTTTAAGGCTGCCGTGGCGCGACGGGTACCCGATGCCGTCCTGCTCGACATCATGCTGCCCGATACCGATGGCTTGGCGATTATGCGTCGACTGCGTGCCGATCGCCTGACGGCGACGGTGCCCATCATGATGCTTACCGCCAAGGACACCGAGCTCGACAAGGTGATGGCGCTCGATGGCGGTGCTGACGATTACCTGACTAAGCCGTTTTCGCTCATGGAGCTTGCGAGTCGCTGCCGCGCACTGCTGCGTCGCGGCGGCATGGTCAAGCAGGCGAGCGATGTGCTCAGCGTGGGCGACATCGTGCTCTCGCCCAGCCATCGCGAGGTGACCGTTGCCGGCGAGCCGCTTAAGCTCACCCTGCGCGAGTTCGACCTGCTCGAGTACCTCATGCGCAAGCCCGGCGTGGTCTTTACCCGCGAGTCGTTGCTGCAGAGCGTGTGGGGCTGGGACTTCGACGGCGGTTCGCGCACCGTCGACGTGCACGTGCAGACGCTTCGTCAAAAACTGGGCGAGCATGCCAGCGCCATCGAGACCGTGCGCGGCGTGGGCTACCGCTTGGCCGAGCCTTCTGCCGGTGATGGTGCCGAAGGTGACGACACCGCGGCCACTGCATCGGAGGAGTAACCCGTGGTCTTCGCCCCCCAGGGAAAACATACGCTGTCGCACCGCGTTTTTGTGACGATCTTTGTCTGCGCCATGGCGGTTATCGTGGCGTTTACGGTGCTGGGTGCGTTCTTTGTGCAAAACACCTTGGCGGATGCCGCGAGTGCCAATCTGGCACAGGAAACCGAGCTCATTGCTGCCGCCCTCGACGAGCAGCAGGAGCCCATCCCGTTCTTGCGTAGCCTCGATCGCGAGGACTTGCGCATCACGCTGATTAACAAGGATGGATCGGTTGCCTACGACAACGAGGCGTCGCCTTCCACACTGCCCAACCATGGCGATCGCCCCGAGGTCATCGAGGCCTTTGAGAGTGGTTTGGGTTCCGCGGAGCGCGCAAGCTCTACGCTCGACGAGATTATGCTGTATCGCGCCGTCGCCCTTGATAACGGCCAGGTTGTCCGCTTGGCGCAGGCCCAGCCTGGCGTTGCGGCGATTTTGCTGTCGATGGTGGCGCCGATGCTGCTTATCGCAGCAGCGGGTGCGGTACTCTCGTTTTTTATGGCGCGCCGCGAGTCCCGTGCCATCATCGCGCCGTTGCAAGAGGTGGATTTGGACCACCCACGCCGTAGCTATGAGCACGCCTATGCCGAGATGGTCCCCATGCTTGAGCGTATCGAGTCGCAGCGCCAGGAACTCAAGCGCCAAATGGCGGTGCTAGCGGACAACGACCGTATGCGCCGCGAGTTCACGGCGAATATCACCCATGAGCTCAAGACGCCGCTTACGGCGATTTCGGGCTATGCCGAGCTCATCGCAAACGGCATGGTCGAGGGCGAGGGCGACCTGCGCAACTTTGGCGGTCGCATCTATCGTGAGGCGGGCCGCTTGGCAGCGCTTGTCAACGATATCCTTACGCTGTCTAACTTGGACGAGGCCGAGCGTGCAGCTGAGGGCGAGGCGGTGCCCATTGGGTCCACGGAGCCTATTGAGCTCTCGCGTGCCATCTACGCGGTCGAGCAGCGTCTTGAACAGGTCGCCCGTCAGGCGAATGTGACGATAAGTCATGAGACCAAGCCTGTGGTCATCGAGGGCGTGTCGCGCTTGATTGACGAGCTCATCTATAATCTGGCAAGCAACGCCATCCGCTACAATCGACCCGGCGGTACGGTTACGCTGCAGTGCGGCACCAACGACGAAGGCCATCCGTTCCTTGCGGTCGCCGACACGGGAATCGGTATCGCGCCTGAAGAACAGGGCAAGGTATTTGAGCGGTTCTATCGCGTGGACAAGAGTAGGTCCAAGGCACGCGGCGGAACCGGTCTGGGGCTTGCCATTGTCAAGCATGCGGCCCTGTATCATCACGCCACGCTCGATCTGTCGAGCGAGTTGGGCGTGGGAACCACCATTACGGTGACGTTTCCCATACAGCAGGACGAGCCATTCGCATAGCGATACAACATAGATATTGATGTAGACGCCGCATTTGACTTTCGGGTGCGGCGTTGTTGTGCAATTTTACGATTGCTTCCGACATTTTTACAGGAGAGCCTGTTTCTTATGTATAGAGTTTGGTCTCGGTAAAAAGATGCGATAACATACGGACAGTTTTGTCAATCCGAACTGGGGAAATGAAAGGCAAGCTGCATGACCCTTCTCGAACTGTTCCAGCTGCTGAAGAAGCACCTTCAGCTGGTCATCACCCTTCCGGTGGTCTGCGCGATCGCCATGGGCATCGTGTCCTTCGTTGCGATGGACAACACCTATACCGCGACGACGAGCATGTACATTCTCGCCAAGACCGACGATAGCGGTCAGATGAGCTACAACGATCTCTCGGCGAGTCAGATGCTTTCCAACGATATCGCCACGCTGCTGGATAGCGATAGCGTTAAGAGCGGCGCAGCCAATGAGCTGGGCCTTGCTGACCTGGATGACTACAAGGTGTCTGTTTCCTCCGAGACCACCACGCGTGTCATTACGCTTTCGGTTACCGGCACCGATGCCAAGGAGACGGCTAAGGTCGCAAAGGCCATGGCCAGCTCGGTGAGTACGGTCGCTCAGAACGTCGGCGCTGCCCAGAGCATCAACGTTATCGACGAGGCTAAGACTCCCGAAGTCCCCAGCGGCCCCAAGCGCACGCTGTACGTTGCTGTCGCGTTCCTCGCCGGTATCTTTATCGCAGTTGCCTATGTCGTTTTGGCAGACATGCTCAATACCCGCATCCGCGGTGCCGAAGAGGCAGAAGAGCTCCTGGGCATTCCCGTTGTTGGCCGAATTCCGGCTATGAAAGGTGGTAAATAGGCATGGCTAAGGCAAAGAACACCGATAAGCTCGTTGTACAGAATGCCGCCAAGACCCTTCTGGCCAACATCCGCTTTGCGAGCGTGGACGACCCCATTCGCACCATCACCGTTACCTCCTCGATTCCCAACGAGGGCAAGTCTACGGTTTCCATTAACCTTGCTCAGGCAATCGCCACGAGCGGCAAGTCCGTGCTCCTGGTCGAGGCCGATATGCGCCGCAGGTCCCTTTCCGATATGCTCGGCGTTCGTTCGCGCGGCGGACTCTATGCGGTTCTTTCCGAGCAGATCTCCATTGACCAGGCAATTGTCGAGACGGGTCAGAAGAACTTCTACTTCCTCGATGCCGAGCCGCATATTCCCAATCCTGCCGACATCATCGTCTCTCACCGCTTTGCCAAGCTGGTAAAGGCACTGTCTGCCAAGTTCCAGTACGTCATCTTCGATGCTCCTCCGGTAGGCACCTTCATCGATGCTGCCGAGATTGCCAGCCTGACCGACGGCACGCTGTTCGTGGTGCGCGAGGACTTCACCAAGCGCGAGGAGGCACTCAACGCTATCGGCCAGCTTAAGAAGTCCGAAAAGGTCAAGCTCATCGGTACCGTTATGAACTACTGCGAGACCGAGACCAGCGAGTACTACTACTCCTACTACACCAAGGACGGTAAGAAGGTGAAGAAGGGCTCCGACGATCAGGGGACTTCCAAAAAGGGCATCTTCACCAACCGAGCAAACGTTTAGTTGATTAAGGCCGACCTATGCGTGACATTCATTGCCATATCTTGCCGGGTGTAGACGACGGCGCCGCCGATCTCGATGAGAGCTTGGCGATGCTCGAGGCTGCCAAGCGGGCTGGTGTAACCAGAATTGTTTGCACTCCTCACTGCCGTGATCCCTATTTTGATTACGACAAGATGTGGGATGCCTTTGAGCTGCTGCGTGATAACGCTGACGGTTTTCCGCTCCAGATGGGCTTCGAGGTCAACCACCGAAAGCTCGTTGAGCTTGGTATCGATGCCGCGGAGCACTTGCATTTCGATGGAACCAACGAGTTTCTGCTCGAGCTTTCGACGCATGCCGATGCGTATGCGTTTAGAGAGTACGAGAACACGATTTACGATTTGCAGTGCCGTGGCTACCAGGTGATCATCGCTCATCCTGAGCGCTATCGTGCGGTTCAAAAGGATGTAAGCGTGGCAGAGCGCCTGGTCGATATGGGCTGCAAGCTGCAGGCTTCGGCGGACTTTATTGCCGGCGGTCGCTTTGGTCGCGAGAAAAAGCCGGCACAGCGCCTGTTCGATCAGAACCTGTACAGCTTCATCGCGAGCGATGCCCATAACGTGGGTCATTACGATTGCCTGGCGAAGGCTCGCGCGAAGTTTAGCGTGCGCGGAGCCCATTTTCGTTAAAATCTGTCCCTAACGTTCGCATTGAATGAAGGGGAAGCCATGGATATTCAACTTAAGACGGGATGCTTTGATGACGCGGCGTTGGTGCGCCGCGTCGTTTTTATGGACGAGCAGGGCTACGTGAATGAGTTCGACGCTATCGACGAGGATCCGAACTGCATTCATGTGACGCTCTATGTAGACGACGAGCTTGCCGGTTGCTCGCGCGTGTTTCCCGAAGAGCTTGAGCGCGTGGCTGACGCAGAGGCCCCGGTGTTGCCGGCATGCGACATGGACGAAGGCGTTGCGGCGGGGGAGACCTACATTATGGGGCGCGTCGCCGTGCTGCCGGCTATGCGTCGTCGCGGACTGGCGAGTGCGATCGTCGAGGCCAGTGCTGCGTGTGCACGCGATGCCGGCGCTAAGCTTATTAAGCTGCATGCGCAGGAATACGTGCTGCCGCTCTATGCAAAGGCGGGCTACACGCAAATTGCCCCGGTAGATTACGAAGACGAGGGCCAACCCCATGTCTGGATGGCCAAGCGCGTAGATGGCAGATAGGGACGTTCCTTTTCTGCCGGCAGTTGGGGACACTCCTTGGCAATTGACGCATTGGAGCGCTCGGACATACAGTTTTTCGATTCCGTATGTATATATGCGCGTTAATGGGTTATAAAATCTAAGTCTGAACATAGCAGGTCTGCGATGCGGCTCGGGCGACCGGGCCGTTTTTGCGGACGGGGGTAGCGCGAAAGGACTGCACATGCGTCAATTTAAGACCGAGAGCAAAAAACTGCTCGACCTCATGATCAACTCCATCTACACCAATAAGGAAATCTTCCTGCGCGAGCTTATCTCTAACGCGAGTGACGCCGTCGACAAGCTCAACTTTAAGAGTCTGCAGGACCCAAGCGTCAAGATCGACCAGGGCGATCTGGCCATTCGCGTCTCCTTTGATAAAGACGCCCGCACCATTACCATCTCGGATAACGGCATTGGCATGACCGCCGAGGAGCTGGAGCGCAATCTGGGCACCATCGCCCATTCCGGCTCCGAGGAGTTTAAGACCGAGAACGCCGAGCAGCAGGGCTCCGATGTCGACATCATCGGTCAGTTTGGCGTGGGCTTCTACTCGGCTTTTATGGTCGCCAGCCATGTGAAGGTCGTCAGCCGCGCCTATGGCGAGGATGTCGCCCATGTGTGGGAATCCGACGGTCTTGAGGGCTACACCATCGAGGACGGCGAGCGCGCCGAGCACGGTACCGATGTCATCCTGACGCTGCGCGAGAACGAGAAGCTCGATGCCGACGGCGAGGCCGAGACCTACGATCGCTTCCTGACCGAGTGGGGTCTCAAGAGCCTGATTCAGCAGTACAGCAACTATGTGCGTTACCCGATTCAGATGATGGTGTCCAAGAGCCGCCAGAAACCCAAGCCCGAGGACGCCGGCGACGATTACAAGCCCGAGTACGAGGACTACCAGGAGCTCGAGACCGTCAACTCCATGACGCCGATCTGGAAGAAGCACAGCTCCGATGTCGAGCAGAAGGACTATGACGAGTTCTACAAGTCCACGTTCCACGACTTTGACGATCCTGCGCGCACCATCAGCTTCCACGCCGAGGGCACGCTCGAGTATGACGCCCTGCTGTTTGTGCCGGGACGCGCGCCGTTCGATCTGTACAGCAAGGACTACGAGAAGGGCCTGTCGCTTTACAGCTCCAACGTCCTGATCATGGAGAAGTGCGACGACCTGCTGCCCGACTACTACAACTTTGTCCGCGGCGTCGTGGATTCCGCCGACGTGTCGCTCAACATTTCGCGCGAGACGCTGCAGCAGAACCGTCAGCTCAAGGCCATCGCCAAGCGTGTGGAAAAGAAGATTACCGCCGACCTTGAGGATATGCGCGACAACGACCGCGAGGCCTACGAGAAGTTCTTTGAGAACTTTGGCCGCGGTCTTAAGTACGGCATCTACTCGAGCTATGGCATGAAGGCCGATGAGCTCGCCGATCTGTTGCTGTTCTGGTCTGCCAAGGAACAGAAGATGATTACCCTGGCCGAGTATGCCAAGGGCATGCCCGAGGATCAGAAGGCCATCTACTACGCCGCCGGCGACTCGCGTGAGCGCTTGGCCAAGATGCCCGTGGTAAAGGGCGTGCTCGACCGCGGCTATGACGTGCTGCTGCTGACGCAGGATGTGGACGAGTTCACGTTCCAGGCTATGCGTGAGTACGTTGCCGCCGATATGCCCAAGATCTACGAGGACGATGCTGCCCGCGAGGCTGCCGAGAAGGCTGTGGCCGACGGTGCCGAGCCCGAGGTCGAGGATCGTCATCTAGAGCTCAAGAACGTTGCGACTGGCGATCTTGATCTGGCGACCGAGGACGAGAAGAAGGAGGCCGAGGACGCCACCAAGGAAAACGAGGACCTCTTTAACGCTATGAAGGAGGCGCTCGGCGACAAGGTCGAGAAGGTCGCCGTCTCTGCGCGCCTGACCGATGCCCCCGCTTGCATTACCACCGAGGGCCCGCTTTCGCTCGAGATGGAGAAGGTACTCCAGAAGGGTCCCGAGGGCGCACCCGATGGTATGCCCAAGAGCCAGCGCGTGCTCGAGCTCAACGCCAAGCACCCGGTCTTTTCCAAGCTCGTCGCCGCTCAGAAGGCGGGCGACGCCGACAAGATCAAGCAGTACTCCGGCCTGCTTTACGACCAGGCCCTGCTCGTCGAGGGCATCCTCCCCGAGGACCCCGTAGCCTTCGCGGCAGCTGTCTGTAACTTGATGTAGTTCGGGGATACGGCACCGTAACTAGATTAGAACGAGAGTGGATAATTTCCCACTTTTGGCTCGAGCGCGGGCTTGAAGTGGGGGATTTTCCACTCTCGTTTGCTTTTGTACGGAGTAGTCATTGGGGACGTTCTTAAATGACTAGTCGTTGGGGACGTTCTTGTTTGACTAGTCGTTTAAGAACGTCCCCAATGACTAGTTGGATTGCTAGTTTGTGCGGGTTGTGGTTTTGGGAGCTGCGGGAATTTAAGATACTGTACAACTGTACGTTAAATCATCTTCGTAGTATATTGCTACCCGCAAAACTCAGCACCATTGTGCCGCGAGGCACTAAAGCGTCTACGTACAATGGTTGTCGATAGTACGATTCGATTCAACGACAGGATGGATGGTCCAAGCGTGAGTCTCGGCAGCAAACTATCCAACGCAAAGGTCTCCTTTGCGATATTTAAGCGCGACATTAAGCGACTGCTTATGAATCCCGTCGCCCTGGTGGTCACCCTGGGCGTGTGCGTCATTCCCTCGC
This sequence comes from uncultured Collinsella sp., assembly GCA_900544465.1. Lineage (GTDB taxonomy): Bacteria > Actinomycetota > Coriobacteriia > Coriobacteriales > Coriobacteriaceae > Collinsella. The sequence goes on from UQVT01000032.1 coordinate 12,620, forward strand.
TGTATGCCTGGTACAACATCGTTGCAAACTGGGATCCGTACGGAAATACCCAGGGCATTAAAATCGCCATCGCCAACAACGATCAGGGCACCCAGAACGACCTAGTGGGAGAGCTCAACGCAGGCGATAAGGTGGTCGACCAGCTCAAGGAGAACGACCAGCTTGGCTGGACCTTCGTCGACTCGGCGGCAGATGCCAAAGAGGGCGTCGAAAGTGGCGAATACTATGCTGCCATCGTGATTCCCAAGAACTTCTCCGACAATCTCGTCTCGATGCTCGACGGCAATTACCATCAGCCGAAGCTCACCTATTACGTCAACGAGAAAAAGAGCGCCATTGCGCCCAAGGTCACCGATACCGGTGCCAACACCATCGAGGAGCAGATCAACTCGGAGTTTGTCTCCACGGTGGGCGAGACCGTCGCGGGCATTGCCAAAGATGCTGGCATCGACCTTAAAGACAAGGCAACCCAGACCAAGGATTCGCTGGCGGGCTCGGTGTCCGAGGCGTCTGATACCCTGGGCGAAGTACGCGATTCCATCGGCGACATGAACACCGCCATCGACAAGACGAGCAACTCGATTGCTTCGGCCGATGCTGCACTGGCGGGCCTGCAGGGGCAGGCGCCTTCGCTAACGCAGGCAATCGCTCAGGGTAATGATCTGCTGGGCGAAGCTCGCACCACGGCTGGCAAGTCCATCACCTCGCTCTCCAAGGCACTTTCGGAGGGCAGCATCGTGCTGAGTAAGACATCGGCTTCTGCGAACGCCGCGATTGGCAGGCTTACCGGTACGGTTACGTCCACGACCACTCGAATCGACAACTCGCTCGAATCCCTTCAGGCGACGATTGACCACAACAGCGCTGTCATCGAGCGCCTGCAGATTCTCGTTAACGATACGTCGACGGGATCGGAGAACGCCGATGCGCTCATCGCGTCGACCATCAATTCGCTTCGCGAGCAAAACCAGAAGCTGCAGAGCATTAAGGATGGCCTTTCTGCACAGTCGAGGGCCATGGCAAACGACGCTAAGGCAATCTCGAACGCGAGTAACGCACTCAACACGGCAATTCAGACCGGTACGGCTAACCTCGGTCAGGCTCAGACCGATCTGGGGCAGAACGCGCTGCCGAAGGCTTCGAGCGCGCTTGACTCCTTTGCCGCCGTTTCGGGCGATTTGACCGGCATTGTATCGGGTATGACCCCCACGATAGCGAGCGCGCGCGGCACGCTGGCGCAGCTCGACGCCACGCTCAAGCAGGCAAAGACCACGCTGTCCCAAACCGATGCCTCCCTTGCCAAGGTTCAGGACAAGCTCGCGACCGCCGCTAATGACATTGCGGCGCTGCAGACCTCTGAGTCTATGGGCGAGTTAGCCGACCTCATGGACGTCGACGTCAATGACGTGGCAGATTTCATGGCATCTCCGGTTGAGCTGACGTCCAAGTCAATCTATCCGGTCAAGAGCTTTGGCTCGGGCATCGCGCCCTTCTACACCAATCTGGCGCTGTGGGTAGGCGGCTATGTGCTCATCGCTATCTACAAGCTCGAGGTCGACCGCGAGGGCATCGGTAGCTTTACGGCGCGTCAGGGCTACTTTGGCCGCTGGCTGCTGATGGTGATCCTGGGTGCGTTCCAGGCCATTATCGTTACGGTGGGCGACCTGGTCATTGGCGTTCAGTGCGTCAATCCGCTGCTCTTTGTGCTGGGCGGCATCGCTATCTCGTTCACTTACGTCAACATCATCTATGCGCTGTCCACCACCTTTAAGCATATCGGTAAAGCCATTGGCGTCATCCTCGTCATTGTGCAGATCCCCGGCTCGTCGGGCATGTATCCCATCGAGATGATGCCCGGCTTCTTCCAATGGCTGCATCCGCTGCTGCCCTTCACCTATGGCATCAACCTGCTGCGCGAGACCGTCGGTGGCATGTATTCGTTCAACTACCTGTTCAACCTGTGCATCCTGGGCGTGTTCCTGATCGTGGCGCTCTTTATCGGTCTGCAGCTGCGCCCGTTGCTGCTCAACCTCAACCTGCTCTTTGATAAACAGCTTTCCACGACGGGGCTCATGATCTGCGAGTCCAACGACCTGCCGCGCCAGCGCTATTCGCTGCGCACGG
>UQVT01000033.1 GCA_900544465.1 uncultured Collinsella sp.
CTTCCGGGCCCCTTTGCAATGCAAATCTGCTTGCAAGTGCGATTTAGCGCACCTGAGCGACGTAAGCGACGTTTGTCGAGGAAACCTTGTCCTCGAGCTGGACGCTCATACGGGGATCGCCGGCGGTAGCGACGGTCAAATCGCCAGTCTTGACGTAGCCGAGCTCCTTAGCGGTCTCGATCGCCTTGACGATCGTGCCGTTGACGGTGCCCTGGGTAATCTCGGCCTGGTGTGGGATAACGCCCCAGTACATGATCATCTGCTGGACGGCCCACTCGTGGCGGGAGAACGCGCAGATCGGCATGTTGGGACGGAAGTGCGAGATCAGGCGAGCGGTACGACCGGTGGTCGTCGGCACGGTGATGCACTTGGCGCCAACGGTGGTAGCCATGTTCACAGCGGACATACCCACAACGTTGTTGACGACGCGGGTGCCGTGAGCGTCAGCCGGAACCTCGAGCGGAGCGTGAGCCGGGAGGTACTTCTCAGTCTCGAGAGCAATGCTGGCCTGCATCTTAACGGCCTCGACCGGGTACTTACCGGCAGCGGACTCGCCAGAGAGCATAACGGCGTCGGTGCCGTCGTAGATGGCGTTAGCAACGTCGGCAACCTCGGCGCGCGTCGGGCGCGGGTTCTGCTGCATGGAGTCGAGCATCTGCGTAGCGGTGATAACGGGCTTGTAGGCCGCGTTGCACTTGGCGATGATCTCCTTCTGGATGTGCGGAACGAGCTCGGGCTTGATCTCGATGCCCAGGTCGCCACGGGCGACCATGATGCCGTCGGAAGCCTCGAGAATCTCGTCGAAGTTCTCGACGCCCAGGGCGCACTCGATCTTCGGGAAGATCGTCACGTGCTCGCCGCCGTTCTCGCGGCAAAGCTCGCGGATGCCGCGGACGGACTCGCCGTCACGGATGAAGGAAGCGGCGATGTAGTCGATGTTCTCGGTCAGGCCAAAGAGGATGTCCTGACGATCGCGCTCGGTGATGGCGGGCAGCGAGATGTTGACGTTGGGCATGTTGACGCCCTTGCGCTCGCCGATCAGGCCGTCGTTCTTAACGACGCAGGTCATGTCCTGGCCGTCGACGGACTCGACCTCGAGGGCAACCAGACCGTCATCGATCAGGATAAGGGAGCCCTTCTCGACCTCGGAGGGCAGAGCCAGGTAGTCGAGGGAGATGTGCTCAGAGGTGCCGTGGAAATCTTCGGACGTGGGCTGAGCGGTGACGACGATCTTGTCGCCGGTCTTGACGGCAACCTTCTTGCCGTCGACCAAAAGGCCGGTGCGGACCTCGGGGCCCTTGGTGTCGAGCAGGATGCCGACGGGCATGCCGAGCTCCTTGGAAATACGGCGGACGCGCTCGATGCGACCGTGGTGCTCGTCGTAGGAGCCGTGCGAGAAGTTAAAACGGGCGACGTTCATGCCCGCCTTGATCATCTCGCGGATGGTCTCGTCGCTATCGCAGGCGGGACCCATGGTGCATACAATCTTGGTGCGCTTGTACATTCAGACCTCCATCTGACATCGTCTTGCGCTGATAGATAAACCATAAGAAATAAAACTGAGATGATTATAACGAAATGCCGACCGAATACCCCAAAAAATCGACCGTATGCCGAATTAGAAGTTCATTTTTTGCGGAAAAACGGTATATGCAAAACTTTACCAACCGTTCTAACCGCTGCTATCTGGGCGATATTTTAGTTCGATGATGCGCCGAAGAAAAAACGTTTTATCAATCTTGAGCATCACACTGTCTGCACCGTTGCGCCTGTGCCGTGTTTCCAGATGGAATGTTTTGGCTAGACGCGTCGCTTTGGGGTACCATAGCTCCACTATCAACTGCCGCTCAGCACGGCAGCCTTGATGAGCCCTTGCCCTTCTCCTGGGAATTATGATCGGGCATCAATCTGCTGAGTGGCCCGAATCCCAGGAGGGGACTCTATATGCAAAAGGAATACCTGTCCGCCGCGGCGGAGGTGCTCAGCGACCAAGGTGTCGATGAGAACCTCGGCCTGAGCAACGACGAGGCGTCGTCGCGCCTCGCCAAGACAGGCCCTAACAAGCTCGAGGAAGCCGAGAAAACGCCGCTGTGGAAGCGTTTCTTTGAGCAGATGGCCGACCCCATGGTCATCATGTTGATCGTTGCCGCCGTCATCAGCGCGCTCACGGGTATGGTCAAGGGCGAGCCCGACTTTGCCGACGTCGCCATCATCATGTTCGTCGTTATCGTCAACTCGGTGCTGGGCGTGGTCCAGGAGGCTAAAAGCGAGGAGGCTCTCGAGGCCCTGCAGGAGATGAGCGCGGCGCAGTCCAAGGTGCTGCGCGACGGCAAGCTCGTGCACCTGCCGAGCGCCGAGCTCGTGCCCGGCGATGTGATCATGCTCGAGGCGGGCGACTCCGTCCCGGCCGACTGCCGTGTGCTCGAGAGCGCCACGATGAAGATCGAGGAGGCCGCCCTTACCGGCGAGTCCGTGCCCGTCGAGAAGCATGCCAACGTCATTGAGCTCGCCGCCGGCACCGACGACGTGCCGCTCGGCGACCGCAAGAACATGTGCTACATGGGTTCCACCGTGGTATACGGCCGCGGTCGCGCCGTCGTGGTCGGCACCGGTATGAACACCGAGATGGGCAAGATCGCCGGCGCCCTGGCCGAGGCCAAGGAAGAGCTCACGCCGCTGCAGGTGAAGCTCGCCGAGCTCAGCCGCATCCTTACCATCATGGTTATCGTCATCTGCGTCGTCATCTTTGGCGTCGACATCATCCGCCACGGCGTGGGCAACGTTCTCACCGATCCGACCGCGCTGCTCGACACCTTTATGGTCGCTGTCTCGCTTGCCGTCGCCGCCATCCCCGAGGGCCTGGTTGCCGTCGTGACCATCGTGCTGTCGCTCGGCGTGACCAAGATGGCCAAGCGTCAGGCGATTATCCGCAAGCTCTCTGCCGTCGAGACCCTTGGCTGCACGCAGACCATCTGCTCCGACAAGACCGGTACCCTCACCCAGAACAAGATGACCGTCGTCAAGCACGAGCTCGCTGCGCCTAAGGAGAAGTTCCTGGCCGGCATGGCGCTGTGCTCCGATGCCCAGTGGGACGAGGAGCTGGGCGAGGCCGTGGGCGAGCCGACTGAGTGCGCGCTCGTCAACGACGCCGGCAAGGCGGGCCTCACTGGCCTGACTGCCGAGCACCCGCGCGTGGGCGAGGCCCCGTTCGACTCGGGCCGCAAGATGATGTCCGTGGTCGTCGAGACCCTGGACGGCGAGTATGAGCAGTACACCAAGGGCGCGCCCGACGTGGTGATCGGCCTGTGCACCCATATCTACGAGGGCGATAAGGTTGTCCCCCTGACCGAGGAGCGTCGCGCCGAGCTCGTGGCCGCCAACAAGGTCATGGCCGACGAGGCCCTGCGCGTGCTGGCGCTGGCAAGCCGCACCTACACCGAGGTCCCGAGCGACTGCAGCCCCGCTGCGCTCGAGCACGACCTGGTCTTCTGCGGCCTGTCCGGCATGATTGACCCTGTCCGCCCCGAGGTCGCCGACGCCATCCGCGAGGCCCACGATGCCGGTATTCGCACCGTCATGATCACGGGCGACCACATCGACACCGCCGTGGCCATCGCCAAGCAGTTGGGCATCGTCACCGATCGCAACCATGCCATCACCGGTGCCGACCTCGATCGCATGAGCGACGAGGAACTCGACGCGCACATCGAGGACTACGGCGTGTACGCCCGCGTCCAACCCGAGCACAAGACACGCATCGTCGAGGCTTGGAAGTCGCGCGACCAGATCGTCGCCATGACCGGCGACGGCGTCAACGACGCCCCGTCCATCAAGCGCGCCGACATCGGCGTCGGTATGGGCATTACCGGCACCGACGTCACCAAGAACGTCGCCGACATGGTGCTTGCCGATGACAACTTCGCCACCATCATCGGTGCCTGCGAAGAGGGCCGTCGCATCTACGACAACATCCGCAAGGTCATCCAGTTCCTGCTTTCGGCCAACCTTGCCGAGGTCTTCTCGGTGTTCATCGCCACGCTCATCGGCTTTACCATCTTCCAGCCGGTGCAGCTGCTGTGGGTGAACCTGGTCACCGACTGTTTCCCCGCGCTCGCGCTGGGCATGGAGGACGCCGAGGGCGACATCATGAAGCGCAAGCCGCGCAACGCCAAGGACGGCGTCTTTGCCGGCAATATGGGTCTGGACTGCGTGGTCCAGGGCCTAATCATCACCGTGCTGGTGCTGGCGAGCTTCTTTGTGGGCGTGTACTTTGACATGGGCTACATCCACATCGCCGATATGATCGCCGGCAATGCCGACGAGGAAGGCGTGATGATGGCGTTCATCACGCTCAACATGGTCGAGATTTTCCACTGCTTCAATATGCGCAGCCGTCGTGCGTCGCTGTTCACCATGAAGAAGCAGAACAAGTGGCTGTGGGCTTCCGCCGCGCTGGCACTGGTGCTGACGGTGATCGTGACCGTGCAGCCGACGCTTGCCGAGATGTTCTTTGGCCCCGTGACGCTTGAGCTCAAGGGCGTTCTTGCCGCGCTGGGTCTGGCCTTCCTGATCATCCCGCTTATGGAGATCTACAAGGCGATCATGCGCGCGGTCGAGAAGGAGTAAGTTAACCTGTCCGGGCCCGCCCCTGCGTGTTTTCTTCTTCGCTGGTCCTCGCGCTTCGCGCTGCGGGATCGCTCAGAAGAAAACACTCCCGGGGTGGGCCCTACGGTATCCTTGCTGGCTTTACTCCCGCGCGGATGAAAAAGGGCTGAGGGAAAGAAGGTGAGCGGCCGAGCAATTGCTCGGCCGCTCGTTTTGAATAAAGGATGTGCCCTTAGGAAACCCCTCCCGGCGGTCGGGCCCTGCGGTATCCTTGCTGGCTTTTCTCCCGTGCGGATGAAAAGGGCTGAGGGAAAGTTTGTGAGCTGGTCGGGCTTTGCCCGGCCAGCTCTTTTTGATTTAAAATACCTGCTCAGTTGTGATTTATGGTGCTGGGAGGCGCTTGTGGGCAAGGCTAAGGCTAAAGCGAAGAAAAAGACGACGGGGGCGCGGGCTAAGCGCGATCGTCGTCGGAAGCTTGCGACCGAGGCCCCCGCGTCTGCCGAGGAGCTGCTGGCAAGCGTGCCGGGACTCGACGCGCTGCAGGACGTTCCGGCGTTTGATGACCTGCCGGTCGATGAAGCCCAGCAGACTGCCTTTGACGATTTCTGCGCACATGCCGAGGAACCCGAGCAGATGCAGCTTGGCGCCGTGGTGCGCTTGGATCGCGGGTTTCCACTGGTGGCGACTGCCGATGACACGTTTCGTGCCGAGCATGCCGTGGGGTTTGCCAAGTCGCGCGGCGAGGACGAGGTCCTGCTGCCCGCCGTGGGCGACCGTGTGGCGGTGCGCCGCGCTCCCGGGCACGATATGGGTGTGATTGAGTGCGTTCTGCCGCGCCATACGAGCTTTGAGCGTTGGCGCGGCCGTGCCCGCGGAGAGCGTCAGGTGCTCTGCTCCAACGTGGATAGCGTGCTAATCGTGCAGGCGCTCGGTGCCGGCGAGGTGCTGCTCGACCGCGTGGCGCGCTCGCTGGTGTTGGCGCTCGACTGCGATGCCGAGCCGGTGGTGGTGCTCACCAAAGCTGACCGCTGCGATGCCGAGGAGCTCGAGTGCGATCTGGACCGCGTGCGCCGCCTGGTGGGTCCGGACGTGCGCGTGATCGTGACGTCCTCTGCCGAGGGGCGCGGCCTGGACGAGGTTCGTTCCTGCGTGCCTGCCGGGAGCTGCGCCATGATTCTGGGCGAGTCGGGTGCCGGCAAGTCGACGCTGCTCAATGCGCTGCTGGGCCACGATACGTTGGCGACTGGCGGTGTGCGCGAACGCGACGACCAGGGCCGTCACACTACCGTTGCGCGCGTGATGGTGGCACTGCCGGGCGACGCCGGCGTGATCGCCGATGCCCCGGGCCTGCGCAGCCTACCGCTCGTGGGTCACGAGCGGGGTCTGGCGCGCGCCTTCCCCGAGATTGTCGAGGCATCGCGCGCGTGCCGATTTGGCGATTGCACGCATACCCATGAGCCGGGTTGCGCCGTTCGCGAGGCCGAGGACGCCGGGCAGATCGACAGCCTGCGTCTGGAAACGTTCCAAAACCTGGCGTCATCCATGCGCGTGAGCGCCCAAATGCTCGATCCCGATGTCCATCTGTAATTGATTTTTCCTATGACAGCCGTCTCCCAACTGTTCGGGAGACGGCTTTTTTGCTGCGGAAAAGCCTCGAAGCATGCAGTTTGCTGACGTGCTGACCAAAACCTTGCCACGAGCTTGACGGGCTGGTTAGTTTTTGGTCAGCGATTGGTTTGACATCGAAAACCAAGATCGCGATTGCGCCGCTTTGCGCTCTGACCGCCCAGACAATGGTGGTACGGGCATTCGCCCGGCACTGCCATGAGAGGAGCGGCCGTGAACAAGAGCAAGCGCATCGCCATCAGTCTGGTCGCGGGCGTGCTCGCTGCTCTGCTCTGCATGGTTTACGGCTCGTCGATCCGCTCGCAAGCCGAACAGGTCCAGGCTGAGACCTTGGCCAAGTACGGTGGCGATCGCGTCGAGGTATGCGTCGCGGCGCGTGATATCGATGTGGGCGAGACCCTCGATGAGACCAATGTCATAACCCAAGAATGGCTGACGAGTCTGCTGCCGCGTGACGCGGCGACCGAGCTGCGCCAGGTGCGCGGCGACGTGACGACTTCGCGTATTCCCAAAAACGCCGTGATCTGCAATGTCTACACCAAGGCCGAGAGCCACAAGCTCGAGGTGCCTAAGGGCAAAGTCGCCGTTTCGGTGGCGGTCGATGCCGAGCACTCGGTCGGCGGTGCTGCGGGCGTGGGCAGCTACGTGGATGTGTATGTGCAAAAAGACGGCGTAACCGATCGACTGTGCGGCGCGTACGTGATCGATACCAGTGAGGATTCCGGTGCCACGCGCGAGGGCAAGATCGAATGGGTGACGCTGGCGGCTGACCCCGAAGACGTCAAGGAACTGCTGGGAGCCTCGGGCAAGGGAACGGTCAGCTTGACGATTCCCGCCACGGCGCGCGGCAAAAAGAGCGGAGGCGACAAGTGATGAAGGCGATCTGGCTTGCGTGCTGCGCGTGCGGCGATTACGGGCTGTTGCAGCGGGAAGTCGAGGGCCGTGATGCGGGTGCACAGGTGCTTCGCGTAGGTGACCTGGACGGGCTGGTTTCCATGGCTCGGGCGTTTCCGTCGCGCCGCGGGGCTGCCATCATCGCGGCGTCTCTGTTTGATACCGAAGATGTGCGCAAGACTGTTGCGCGCCTGACGGCCGAAGGCCGCGTGAGTCGCGTGGTCGTGTTGATAGAAGCACTCGATCCGTCGGATATCGAGGGGCTGTTTCGCGCAGGGGCGACCGAGGTCATCGCTGCGCACAGTATATGCGGCAACGGGCGCGCGGGCGAGGGAGCGGTTGATTCCGATCGGCGCATGACGATTGAGCCCGATGCTTTTGTTGATAGGGAACCCGGGGCGCCTCGCGCTACAAGAGGCCCGCGTGTTGATGATTATGGAAAAGCGGAAGCCGAGCATGGTCGGCGCCCCCGGAACCCCCTTGTATACGATGACGCTGGAGGGCCGGCGCAGCATGCTGGCGACTCCCCGGCTGTAGATTTGGGATACGTGCACGGCGTGAATCTGGCGGATGAACTCGACGAAGTTGAGGGCTTTGCCGGGTGCGGCGAGTTGTCGCTGATGCAGCATGAGCAGATTGTGCAGAACGAGCCTGCCTCGCAGACCGAACAAGCTGCCATGCCGGCTTGGACGCAGCGTGTGGTTGCGGCGGGGGAGACGGGGACGCTGCCGCCGACGCCCGCCCCGCCGCCTCCGATGCCGCCGGCAGACGCTGCCGCTTCGCCGCACCGAGCTCCGGTCATCTGCGCCATTTCGGGTTCGGGCGGTTGCGGCAAGTCGACGATCGTTGCCACCATGGCACACACATCGTCGCTGTTGGGCTTGCGTGCCGCCGTGCTCGACCTGGACCTGATGTTTGGAAACCTTTACGACTTGTTAGGCGTCGATGCTCCGCGCGATATGGCGGCACTTATCGAGCCGTCGGCGGCGGGCACGCTCACCGAGCCGGATATCGTGGCCGCATCGATGCGCGTCGCCCCGGGCGTTACGCTCTGGGGTCCCGTTGCGGCGCCCGAGCAAGCTGAGCTCATGGCACGTCCGGTGGAGCTACTGCTCGATGTCCTGCGTCGCGAATCCGACGTGGTCTTTATCGATACCTCGGTCTTTTGGGGCGATGCCGTGGCGGCTGCGGTGGCGGCGAGCGACCGTTGCCTGGTCGTTGGCGATGCGGCGGTGTCGTCCGCGGCATCGGCATCGCGCGTCATTGAACTGGCAAGTCGAGTAGGTGTGCCGCGCACGCGCATGAGCGCCGTGTTCAACCGGTTCGGTGCGCGCGGGGCAGACGAGGACGTCGCCATGCGCTTTGAGATTGCCTGTGCGTTGAGCTCCAAGATTCGTATCGCCGATGGCGGGCAGGATCTCGCCGCGCTCATGGCGTTTGGGCGCGCTGACGAGGCAGTGGGGCAGACCAGCGCTTTTGCGACCAGCGTGCGCGAGGCCACGCGCGAGATGCTCGTGGAACTGGGGTGCGCCGTCGGCCCTTGGAGCGATATGGTCGCCGACCGTGCAATGCGCACCGAACGCCCGCGTATTCGCCTTCCCTGGTCGCGCGAGGGTGATCAGCGATGAGCCTGCAAACGAGGATTAAGGCTGCCGGCGCTGCAGCGGGGGCAGCGCCTGTAGATGCGGGGCGTCGCCGCGCGGTGAAACGACGTACCAAGCGCGCCGTGATGGACCGCATGGGTTACGACGAAGTGGCGCGTATCAGCGCCTATATCGACCCGGCACTTGCCCGCTCGGAATTGCGTCCCGCGGTGGAGGCGGCGCTCAATGTTGAGGAGCCGACCGATCTCGCGACGCCCGAGCGCGAGACTATCATCGACGAGATTTTGGATGACGTGGTGGGCTTGGGGCCGTTGCAGCCGCTCATCGAGGACGACACCGTTACCGAGATCATGATTAACGGCTGCCGCTCGGCTTTCTTTGAACGCGGCGGCGTCTTGCACCCCATCGAGCATGCGTTTGAGGATGATGAGCAGATCCGTGTGCTTATCGACCGCATCATCTCGCCACTTGGCCGCCGTATCGACGAGCGCAGCCCCATCGTCAACGCCCGCCTCAAAACGGGCTATCGCGTCAACGCGGTGATTCCGCCTGTGGCGATTGACGGACCGATTCTCACCATTCGAAAGTTCTCGGACCGCATCTGCTCGCTGGACGAGCTTGTGGGGCTGGGGTCGCTGCCGCTTTGGTATGCGCAGCTGCTGTCGTGCGCGGTGTCGCTGCGACAGGACCTGGCGGTTGCGGGAGGCACGGGATCTGGTAAGACCACCCTGCTCAACGCGTTGTCATGCGAGATTTCCACCGGCGAGCGCATCGTGACGATCGAGGACTCTGCCGAGCTCAAGTTTGCGCATCATCCGCACGTGGTGCGTCTAGAGGCGCGCGAGGCTTCGATTGAGGGCGAGGGCGCGGTGACGATCCGCGACTTGGTGACCAATGCCCTGCGCATGCGCCCCGACCGCATCGTGGTGGGTGAGGTGCGCGGTGCCGAGTGCTGCGACATGTTGCAGGCCATGAACACGGGCCACGACGGGTCGCTCACCACACTTCATGCGGGCTCAGAACAGGAGACCGTGGTGCGTCTGACGTTGCTTGCACGTTATGGCATCGATCTGCCGAGCGAGCTCATCGAGGAGCAGATTGCCATGGCGCTCGACGGCATCGTGATGTCCGAGCGCCACGCCGATGGCAGGCGCTTCGTCTCCTCGTATTCGGGGGTGCGTCGCGCCGCGTCGGGCGGCGTAGAGCTCGAGCGCTATGTGACTTTCGATGCCGCCGAGCGCACCTGGACGCTTGACCGCGAGCCGCCGTTTATCGCAGAAGGCCTGCGGTCGGGGACGCTCACGCAAGAGGAGGTGGACGAATGGAGGTCGCTGTGCCCCTCGTCGTAGGGGGTTTGGCAGGGTTTTCTGTCGCGACGGCGTGCGGGGCGGAACCTCGTGTGCCGCAGGTGCCGCCGGCGGAGCTGGCGCGTCAGGCGCTCGAGACGGTGGCAGAGAAGCTGCCGCGTGAGCTGGTGGAAAACGATCTGCTGAAAAAGATCGCCCGTTCGTGGGCATCGCTGGCTCCGGCGCGTCGCCTTGGCCTCGCGATCGAGGATGCTTCGGGGCGTTTGGCGTTTCTGCTGCTATCGAGCGGTGTCTGCTGCGTTTTGCTAACGATGGTGTCGTTATCGCCCCTCGGATTTGCCTTGGGACTTGTTGCTCCGTTTGCCGTTGGCGCCGCTTGGGATGGCTTTGAGAGCCGGCGCGAGCAACACGATGCAGAAGAGGCCATGCCCGAGGCGTTTACCGCACTATCCATGTCGCTTGCCTCGGGACATTCGCTGGCCCAGGGCATGCGCTTTGTGGGCGCTCATGCGCAAGAACCGGTGCATACCGAGTTTTTGCGGGTGGCGGCGGCGATCGATTGCGGCATCTCGGCGACCGATGCGCTCGATGACTTGCTCGTGCGCATCGACGCCCCCGGTCTTTCGCTTGTGACCTTGGCGCTTAAGGTGTCACAGCGCACCGGCGCTCCGCTTGCCGACTTACTGTCCGAGGCGTCGAGCATGGTGGGGGAGCGCATTGAGCTCAAGCGCCGCCTGGATGTCAAGACGTCGCAGGCTCGCATGTCGGCGCATATGGTCGCGGCGATGCCGGCGGGCATGTGCGCGGTGTTGGCGCTGCTTTCGGCCGATTTTCGTCGCGGTCTTGTGACGCCTGCCGGTGCGGGTGCTGTGGTGCTGGGTCTTGCCCTCAACGCCGTCGCCCTGGTGGTTATCCGGCGCATTATGAGGGTGGAGCTGTGAGCGCCCCGGTTGCAGTTGCGGCTTGCCTGTGCGCCCTGAGTGTATTTGTCGCGACGGGTTTGGATCGGGCGGATGCACGCAAGATCGCAGGGGCCTGCAAGCGCGAGGCGGTGCTGGTCGCTGCCGCGGGTCGCTCGGTGGTCGATGCCCTGACCGCGCGAGTGAAGGGCGCGGTTGGAGCGGGCGGCCCGGCGCGAGTGTCGCTCGGCGAAGTGTCCGAGATGATCGATGTTGTGCGCTTGGGTCTTTCGGCCGGCCTTTCGTTTGATGCGGCGCTTGAGATTTTCTGCGCCAACCGCCGGTCAGTGCTGGCTCTTCGCCTTGAGCGGGCCTGCATGGCGTGGCAGGTGGGCGTGGGCACGCGTGAGGACGAGTTATTGGCCGCCGCGCGCGACCTGGACGTGCGAGCGCTCGAGACCTTTGCCATTACGGTGGGACAGGCGCTCGCCCTGGGTGCTCCACTTGCCGAGACGCTGGCCGCTCAAAGTCGCGAGATCCGTGCGGCTCATCGCGCCGCGGTCGAGCGCGAGATTGAGCGTGCGCCCGTCAAGCTGCTGATTCCCACCGGCACGCTCATCTTGCCGGCGTTGCTTCTGTCCATATTGGGCCCGCTGCTGGGAGCAGGCGGGATGATGTAGGGAGGAATACATGAACACGATGGTCGAAGTTGCTGACAAGGCTTGGAACTGGGCTTTTTGCCGGGCGATCCGCGCTCGCCAGCATGCCAAGGAGCTGTTGCGGGAGGAGAGCGCGCAGGGTACCACCGAGTACGCCATTTTGGTGGGCGTGCTTGTGGTGATCGCGATTATTGCCATCGTTGCATTTAAAGGCAAGGTCCAAGATCTATGGAACGCTATCAGCGAGGGCATCAACAGCCTGTAGAGGGCGAGCGCCCCATCGGGGTGCTGCTGGTGTTTGCTTGCCTGACCGTGGCGATAGCGGCGGTGCTTTGGGGGCTTAACGCCGCGCGGCAGCAGCGTCCTGGGGCTGCCTTCGATTCGGGCTCAGATTCGGCGGTGGCGTCCCAAAAAGATGAGATGCGAGATGCGGACGATTCGGATGTCGCTGTCACGGCGCAAACCTTTCTGCGGACGCTCGACAAGCGGTCTGGCACTGCGACGGATTCGCCTGAGGACAACGCGATTGCGGTCCGGCTTGCATGGTCCGAGGACCGACCGATGACCGAGGCAGCGGCGGATATGTTACGCGCCTACCGCGAGGTGCCAACGGCCCAGCTCGCCCTGAGCGGCTATCTCGATATTAAGGGCAACGTATGGGGCGCCATCGTGCGCGATGGGCGCGGCTGGGTCGATATGGTGACGGTTGCCGCGGATGCTGGCGATGCTTCGTGTCGTCTGCGCGCCGTGCGTCTGGTCCCGCAAACAATAAGCTCAAAGGAGGGATCGTGAAATGCATGGCGTTCTGCGTGAGGAATCTGCCCAGGCGACGGTCGAATACGCCATCGTCACGGTGGCGCTGTTATCGATCGTGCTGGCGATTGTGGGACTTTGGCGTGCTGGCACCGATGGACGCTTGGCGGCGCTGGTTGAGCGGGCGGCATCCCATGGCGTTGCCTCGACGTCGGTTATCGACGCCGCTGCGGGCGCTAAGGACATCGCGTTGTATTGATATCGCGCGCGAGGACCGGGCGCAGTCTACGGTCGAGGCCGCTTTTTTGCTGCCGACGTTTCTGACGCTCATCCTTCTCGCACTGCAACCGGTGTGCCTGCTTTATACGCGCGCGGTCATGGAGTCTGCCGCCGCCGAGACCGCGCGGCTCATGACCACGACGACGGCGGAGGACGACGATCTTAAGGAGTTCACCCGCCGCCGGCTTGCCGCAGTGCCCAACGTTTCGATCTTTCATGCCGGCGGGCCGTTGTCGTGGGATATCGAGCTTAGCCGGGCCGATGCGGGTGGCGTCTCGTCCGTGTCCGTTTCCGGCGAGGTCAAGCCGTTGCCTGTGATCGGTGCGTTTGCGCAGGCTATGGGTGGTACCGCCGAGGGTGGCTACGTTGAGCTCAAGGTCGATGTCTCGTATCAATCGCGTCCCGAATGGCTGGAGGGAGATTATGATTCATGGATTGCTGCATGGGATTAGGCGCTGCCTGCTGCGGGTGACGCAAGGGTTTGCGGCCCGCCGTCGACCAGGCGCTCGCCGCAAGCGGGGCGGCTTTATGGGTCGTGCCGGTATCGACTTGTTTATCGAAGACGGTGCCTATACCACGCTCTCCTCTGCGGTTGTCATTTTGGTGGTGCTTACGCTGCTGTTTTCGTCGACCGCGGCGATATGGAGCATGTCGCGCGCCGGAGACACCCAGGTGGCGGCCGATAGCGGTGCACTGGCGGGCGCCAACGTGGTGTCGTCCTATCACACGGCCGCCACGGTGGTGGATGCGAGCATTTTGAGTTTGGGCCTGGCGGGGTTTGCCACGATCGGCACCGGCTTGGTTGCCATTCTCATTCCGGGTGCCGAGGTTGTCGGCAGCGATATCATCGACACAGGGACCCAGATCATTAAAACACGCAACAAGTTTGCCAAAAGCGCGTCAAAGGGCCTGCAAAAGATTGAGACTGCCTTACCGTACCTGGTTGCCGCGCGCGCCATGCAGGCAGTATCGGCGCAGGATACCGACGGCGTGACCTATACCGGTACGGCGCTTGCCGTGCCCAGGACATCCGAGTCGGATTTTGTTGCGCTCGAAGGATCCGAAATCTCGACCGATGCCATTAAGGATGCGTCGGAAGATCTGGAGCGCGCGGCCGAGGAGCTACAAAAAGCATCGGAGGAGACGGCGAAGGCCAAAGAGCGCGCCTGGCTAGCGGATTGCGGTGGATCGGATAAAGGTTCGGTCGGCAGCTGTTCGTGTATGTGGGAGCGCGCAAAAAGCCTAACGGATCTCTCCGGTGTTCAAAATCCGCATTACGCTTCGAGCGTTACGTGGGAACCGCAAGTGGCGCTCGATCGTGCGAAGGCCTACTACCATCGGCGTCTGGCAAACGAGAAGCCCCAAGGCTCGAGTGTCGAGATGAAGGCGGAGTCTGCGGCGCGTAAGGCGTTTTATACCTATGCGAGCGCGGAGGTCGATCGGGCATATATAACCGAGAACGGAGACAGGGTTTCCTCCTATATTCCGCTGCTGCCGCGCAACTCTGATGAGGTTCGGGCGACGGAACTCTATACCGATGCGGTGTGGCCGACTAGCGTGAACGATGACAAGGCGTATCTGCATTACGGAACGACCTGCCCTAACTATAAGAAAGGAACGCCGAGCGGATTTGCTTCGGTTGCCGATTACGATGGACAGGATAAATGCAGCAAATGCCATTTTGGCGTTTCGTCGCTTGGTGCTGTTGCGGCGCCTTCAACCTCTATCGAAAACGGCTTCGAGTATCACTTCGACAGGTTCAAAGACGCCATGGGGGACTACGTTAAATGCCGCAACAAGGAGCTTGAGCTCGAGCGTCAGACCGAGGACGAAGCCGATCGTGCGGGCAATGCGTTTGACCAGGCCATTAAAGCGCTTTCCGGCGAGCGCCCGCGTATCGCCCCACCTGGCCGTAACGGCGTGGTCGCCTTTGCAGTTTCGGGTGACATTACCAGCCCCGATCAACTTAAC
This sequence comes from uncultured Collinsella sp., assembly GCA_900544465.1. Lineage (GTDB taxonomy): Bacteria > Actinomycetota > Coriobacteriia > Coriobacteriales > Coriobacteriaceae > Collinsella. The sequence goes on from UQVT01000033.1 coordinate 14,598, forward strand.
TCCTCGTTTAACGCGGCAGTCAGGCTTGGCGATCGCGGTGCTATCTCTGCCGCGGTGCTGGCCCCCGATGAGGCGACGGCGCAAAACAACGTGCTTTCGCGATTTTTCTCGACATTGA
>UQVT01000034.1 GCA_900544465.1 uncultured Collinsella sp.
TTGTAGAACTGGAAGACAAAGCCCAGCTCACGGCGGCGATACTCGCCCAGGTCGGCAGGCTTGAGCACCGTGAGGTCGCAGCTGTCCACCATGATGGAGCCGCCGTCAGCATCCTCCAGGCCGCCGATCAGGTTGAGAAAGGTCGACTTGCCCGAGCCCGAGGGCCCCAGCATGACGCAGATCTCGCCGCGGTTGATGGACGCGTCGATGCCATCGAGTACCGTCAGGCGCGCGTCACCGTCGCCGTAGTGCTTTTTGAGATCCTTAACCTGGACGTAGGCTTCCTGCGTTGCCATGGTATCCCCCATTGTTAGCCTCGTACTACTTTATGAACGTAATAGTAAACCTTGGCGAACTATTTTGGGGCGAGAGTGGGGATTTGTTTCAGACTAGTCATTGGGGGCGTTCTTAAATGACCAGTCACAAGGGACGCTCTTTCGCCACCCGGCAGTTGGGGACGCTCCTTATCTGCCCCCGATGGCTAGTCATTTAAGTCTGTCCCCAATGAATACTTTTGGTCGTTTAAGTCTGTCCCCAATGAGTAGGTGTCTAGGCGTGGGATTTGTTGTGGGCGAGGGCTAGGCCTACGGCGGCGATGGCCGCGGCAAAGAGCACTGTGACGCCCAGATCGCAAGCGATGTCGCCCAGCACGGTGGACGTCAGGTCCGCGGCGAGCGCCTTGCCAATCGCGTCGTTCACCCAATACGTCGGCACAAAATGCGCCGCGGTCTGCACGGCTGGGCCCATCAGCGACAGCGGCATCCAGGCGCCGCCCAAAAACGTCATGAGCATGCCGAGCAGGTTGCCCACACCGTTGAGCAGCTCCTCACGCGCACCCAGGCTCGAAAGGGCAAAGCCAACGGCCAGAGGCGTGCACGCCAGGGCAAACGTCGCCGCCAGCGCCAGACACACACGACCCACGCCGACCTCGGCAACCGCGCCGGCAAAGCCCACGACGCCCATCATGCTCGACACAAACCAGATGCAGACGGTGATCACGGCGGCGGCTGCAAACACGGCAAGCGAGCGCCGGCGCTCGGAGATTGGACCGGCATCCATACGACGCACGCGCTCAGGCTCGTTCATGCCCGAGAACACCAACCCCACCGACACGATGACCGACGAGATAATCGCGTACGCACCGAAGTTGAAATACGACTCGAGCGTGGCGGCGGCAGTCGAGTCGACCTTGACCTGCTCGATCTCGACCTCGGCACGCTCGGTGGCCGCATGCTCGGCGGCCTTGGCAACGTCGCCGTTAGAGGCGGCGGGCTCAAGTGCGGCCGCAGCGCCCGCGAGCGAGATCCAGCGCGAGGCCTCGGCAGACGAAAGCGCCGCCGCCATGGTGCCGGCACCGTAGGTCACATCGAGCTTGGGCAGGGACTCCCCCACGCGGGCGGCTGCAACAAGGTCGCCCTCAAACCCCTCCGGGATAAAGAACACGCAATCGGCGCTACCCTTGGCGCTGTTGCTCTTGGAGAGCGCGTCCGCGAGGTCGTAGGTGCCGTCGCCGACGCCCGTGACCAGCTCAAAGCGCGAACCCAGATGCTTGGTAAGCGCACGCGAAAGGTCGCTGTCATCGCGGTCGACCACGACCACGTTGGCATCGTAGGGCTTGTACTCGGTGAGCTGCGACGAGTTCCAGCTCACCGATGCCGCGATGAATACACCCATGAGCGAAATGAACACCGTGTAGATGAGCAGGTAGAGCGGGTGCGCGAGCGCCATGCGAAGCGCAGTCTTAAAGGTGCTCATAGCGGCTCCTTCCAAAGATCAGCGTGGCGGCGGCAACGAACAGCAGCGCCATAAGGACCAGCGCGCCAGTGCGAACGACAAAGGGGCCCAGGTCCTCAAAGAAATACAGGCGGTTGAACATGTCGCAGATGAGCTTGACGGGGTTGAGCCAGCACTCGGCCGGGCAGGCGCGGGCGACGTCGTCGGCAAGCGCCATCGCCGGCTCGCCGTAGAGGCCGGCGAACAGGGCGCACGTGGTGGCAAAGCCCGTGAGGATGCCGGACTTGGACGCCTTGCCGCCCTTAACGGGAAGCGTGCCCACAAAGAGTCCCAGGCCCGTGGCGGCAAGCGCGGAAGCGGCGCCGCCCACCAGACACAGCCCCTCGCGCCCGCCAAAGTCGACGCCCACGACCAGGCGCACGTAGCCGATTGCGATCGCCATCGAGGCGAAGGAAACCAGCCACGAGCCGACAAAGATGCCGGCCAGCGACGCCGTCTTGGAAAGACCGCCCACGCAGCGACGCGCGCCGAGGCCCGACAGATTGGGTTGTAAATCGACGACGCTCAAGGCGGCAAACTCGGCAGACATCATCGCGACCAGACCAAAGAGCGCATAGTAGTAGATGACCGTGCCATCGGGCGTGGTGCGTGTCAGGCTTACGCGGCGGGTTCCGCCCTCGAGCGACAGGGCGCGCGCAACCGCCTCCGGGTCGGCGAGCGCCGCCGGGTTGTCCTGGGAAATCTGGCGCATGAGCTCGGCATTTTGCGTATACGAGCTTGCCACCGTCTCCAGAATGCTGCGGTCGGTGAGCACGGACGAGGCACGCGAGTTGTCATAGCTCGAAAGCAACGTGAGTTTGGGCGTGCCCGCGTCGTCGACCGTATAGATGCCCGCAACCTCGCCGGCCTTAAGCGCACGGTTCGCATCGGCTGCGTCGTCGAGCTCGTGGATCTCGAGCAGATGATCGTCACCTTCCTTGGCAAGCGACGTCGCCACGCCCTTAAAGGTCGAAGCGTCCCAAGCCTCGTCCGCCACGACGGCAACCGGCACCGGGTCGATCTTGCCGTCGGAGCTGAGGTTCGCAAACATAAACATGAACATCGTGGAAAGTGCAATGGGAAAGAGAGCGCCCCAGACCCACGTGCTCGGCCGGCGCAGCAGCATCTTGACCGTAGTGATGATGGTGTTGAACATGGCCGCCCCCTAGTCGCGCAGCTCGCGGCCGGTGATCTCGAGGAACACGTCGTTGAGGGTCGGCGGCTCGCTCCACACGCGGCCGAGTGCCACGTCGGCAGCGCGCAGCGTGTCGAGGATGTCGACCAGATTGTGCGGGCTCGCTTCGCAGGTGCAGACGAGCTCGCCGCCGGAAAGCTCAACGCTGAGCACGTGCTCGAGGGCACGCAGCCGCTCGACCGTGGCGGGCTCGACGGCGCCGACCTCGACCGTCACGCGCTCGCCCATCTGAATCATGCGTTTGAGCTCGTCATTGGTGCCCTGCGCCAGCACACGTCCGCCGTCCATGATCATGATGCGGCTGCAAATCTGCTCGACTTCCTCCATGTAATGGCTGGTATACACCACCGTAGCGCCCTCGTCGCGCAAGCGGCAGATGCCCTCCAGGATGGCGTTGCGACTCTGCGGGTCGACTGCCACCGTGGGCTCGTCAAAGAAGATGAGCTCGGGCTTGTGCGCAACGCCGCAGGCAATGTTGAGGCGACGTGCCAGGCCGCCCGAGAGCTTGCCGGGGCGGAACTTGGCAAAGTCGCCCAGGCCGACAAAGTCGATCGCCTCGTCCACGAGCGCACGGCGGCGCTTACGGTCGCTAACGTAAAGGCTGCAGAAATAGTCGATATTCTCGCGCACGGTGAGCTCGTCGAACACCGCCACCTGCTGCGGCACCACACCGATGCGGCGCTTGAGGTCGTAGCGGGCGGGCGTCATGGGCTCGCCGAACAACTCGATGGTGCCCTTATCGTAGGCAAGCAGCTGCAGGATACAGTTGATGGACGTGGTTTTGCCCGAGCCGTTGGGGCCGAGCAGGCCAAAGATCTCGCCGGGGGCGATGCTCAGGTTAAAGTGGTCGAGCGCGATAAGATCGTCATAGCGCTTGACGAGGTTTTCGACGTGGACGATGTCTGTCATGAGGCGGCCCTTCCGTTGATTGCGGCCCGGTACGATTGCATCATCGCAGGAGCCGCCGGCGCGCACCAGTGAGCTTTGTCACGAGTGCGAGGCTTGGCCGCGTGGCCTGCCGACGCCCCCGATTTGCCGCATGGGAGGAATGTCACAGTTGCGCAGGCGGCCCCTCCACCACGCGCGGCTTCGCGTACAATACCCGTATGAACAGGCTTTTCGACAAATCGATCGTGCTGGCGTGCTGTATTGCGGCCGCCATGGGTCTTGCTGTGGACGCTCGCCTAGTCGCGGCGTTTTGCCTTGGCGTTATTGCCACCTCGCTGGCCGAGGTGGCACAGGATGAACGCACGCGCCGTGCAAGCGAGGCCGCGAGCTACGTTTACATCATCGCGGCCGTCTTTATACCGCCGTTTGTGCCGTTTGCGCCCCTCGCCCTCTATGACATCGCGCGACGCGTGCGCCGTGAACGCATCTGGCCCGCGCTGGCGATTGGCGCCGTGTTTGTCTGCGCGCTTGTCGCGGACCTTCGCGGCGGCGCGCTCACCACCCGAACGCTCCTGCTGACCGCCATCCTTTCGGTTGCCGCCACCTTGTTATCGCTACGTACCGCCCAGCTGGAGCGCGAGCAACAGCGCATGCGCCGTACCCGCGACGGGCTGCAAGAACGAGCCCTCGCGCTCGAAGCGCGCAACCGCGACCTTGCCGACCGCCAGGACTACGAAGTCGAGCTCGCGACACTCGCCGAACGCGCCCGCATCGCGCGCGAGATCCACGATAACGTCGGGCACCAGCTCACGCGCGCCTCGCTGCAGGCCGAAGCCCTACGCGTGGTCCACGCCGACGAGCCTGGCGTCGCCGCCGATTTCGCCGACGTTAAACGCACGGTTGACGAGGCGCTCCAGCTTGTGCGCACCAGCGTCCACGCGCTCAACGACAACGCCGTCGACCTTTCCGTGCAGCTCGAACGCATTGTTGAAGGCGCGCGCTCGGACGGCGGCCCGCAGATTGAGCTTGAAGTTTTGGCCGAGCATGCGCCCGCAAATGTCGCCAACTGCTTTGCAGCGGTCCTGCGCGAGGCACTCTCCAATACCATGCGCCACGCTTGCGCCCAGACCGTCACCGTACGATGCATGGAACATCCGTCGTTTTACCAGCTTGTCGTTACCGACGATGGCGCGGGCGGGGTCCAAGCAAGCGGCCGCGGCGCTGCGGAGGGCATGGGGCTCGCCTCCATGCGCGAGCGCATCGAGGCGCTTGGCGGCACCTTCACCGCCGGCCCGCGTGCCAGCGCCGGCGCCTGGCGCGTGTTTGCCACCGTTCCCAAACAGCAAGGAGATGAGGACCGATGAGGCTCATCGTTGTCGACGACGACCGCTTAGTGGTCGATTCGCTCAAGATTATCCTGGGCGCCCAGCCGCAGATCGAAGTGGTGGGCACCGGCGCCAATGGCGACGAGGCGGTCGCGCTCTACAGCGAGCACGCGCCCGACATCGCGCTGCTCGACATTCAGATGCCGGGACGCGACGGCCTTTCGGCGGCACGCGAAATCCTTGAGCGCGACCCCACGGCGCGCGTGGTGTTTCTGACGACATTCTCGGATGACGAGTACATTGTGTCGGCGCTTAAACTGAGCGCCCGCGGCTACCTGATCAAGACCGATGTCGCCGCCATTCCGCCGGCGTTGGCACAGGTCATGGATGGCAAACGCGTGCTCGAGGGCAAGGCGATCGAGGATATCGATTTTAATGGGGCGGGCACCGAAGCCGACGCGCCCCGCCGGCCCACAGCCTTTGCCGGCCTAACCGACCGCGAGTTCGAAGTCGCCGAGCTCATCGCCCGCGGCCTCGACAACAAGGAGATCGCCGCCACCGCCTACATGGGTGAAGGCACCGTGCGCAACCACATCAGCTCGATCCTTGCAAAGATGGGCCTGCGCAACCGCACGCAGATCGCCATCGCCTACCTGCGAGGGTAGTTGCCCAACGACTGACCGCCCCGGCATAGCAAAATGGCTGCCACCGATTTAATACCATTTCAAAACTATGCCGGTTTACGGGGCTAAACTCAGGACCCCCATCCATACCCGCGTTTTCTGCAAAATGACGGCTCGTCTACCTGCGATTTTATTTTCACGAATATCGGCATGGTTGGGGACTCGTGACTCAGCCCCGTAAACCGGCATAGTTTTGTTCGTGGCGGCCCTGCACGAGTGCCTCCGCCAGCCTCACGGGACCAAAATGATCCGTTTTCCTCCGCCCCCAAGGGATCAGCCGGAACCGCTCGCCACGAAACTGGCCCATCTACTACGTTTGACCCGACACCCCTGACCATACCTTCGTTTTGAGCATAACCGCAGGCGTTCTACCTGCGGTTATGTTTTGGCGTTTTTTGGCATGGTTGGAGGTAAGGGGCCAAACGTAGTAGATGGGCCGGTTTCGTGGCGCACCCACCTCCCCCACGCACAAAAATGCCGCCGCGGAGGAGGGAGATGCCTCCGTGGCGGCTGGGGGTGGGGTGGGGGCTACATTTCTGGCTCCCCGCCGGCCGCCCGGGGCCTTTTGGCCCCGGGCGCTACCAGCGTGCCTAACGCTTACGGATACCCCAGACCAGGGCACCGACACCGGCCGTGGCAATAACAAATGCCATGAGCAGTGCAGCGGCCTGCTGGTCACCCGTGGTGGGCAGGAAACCCTTGACCGTCTTGACGATGTTCGTCACGGTCTTGTGCGTGCCGGGGTCGGGCGTCGGCACGGGCGTCTCGGGCTTCTTGTACGTGTTGTTGAACACGATACCCTCGACGCTCTTGTCGCCCTTGGTAAAGGCGACGTTCGCCTTGAGGTTGCCCTCGCCGTCGTCGACCACGTTGACGGTCGCGGTAAAGACGGACTTGTCATAGGTCATACCGGCCTCGTCGCCCTTGACCTCGCTGATGGTGTAGACGTACGTACCAGGCTCGTCGTACTCGAACTTGTCGAAGTTGATCTTGCCGTCGGCATCGTTGGTGACGGTGGACTCGATGTCCTCGCCAACGAGCTTAAAGCTAAACTCGTCCTTCTTGAGCTCGCGTCCCTCAAGCACCTTGATGGCGCCGATGGAAACCTGCGTGGGCATGGCGTGATACTTGTTGGTAAAGCCAGCCGACTCGGTGGTTCCCTCGAGCTTGTGCGTCGCGGTCAGCGTGCCGTCGCCATTGTCGGAGACGGTGGTCACGACGGTGTAGGTCGTGCCGTCATAGGTGACGCCCTTGTACAGGCCGAGCGCGTTGGGGCAAGCCTCGCGCAGCGTGTACGTGTGCGTGCCGGGCGCCTCATAGTGGATCGGGCTCAGCGTAACGGTGCCGTTGGCGTCGTTGGTGCCACTAGCGACAGTCACGCCGTCCTCGAGCAGCTCAAACGTGAACTCGCCAGCTGCAAGGTCGCGTCCGGTCAGACGCTTGACCGTCTTGACCTGATCGGTCACGGACGAATCGGTGGGCGTCACGCTGTAGGTGTTGGTGAATGTGAAGGCCGCACCGTCGTCGCCGTTGCGCACGACACTCAGGTGTCCGGCACGGTCGTCAGTCACTGTGTAGGAAACCTTGCGCGCGGTGTTGGCGTCGTTAGTCACGCCAGGGGCGCTACCGGACTCGGTCACCGTGTAGGTAAAAGTGTGCGAGCGCGGAGCGGTGGGGGCTGCGGGCTCGGATTCGTCGCTGGGCTCGTCGGCGTTGGCATCAGCGTCGGCGTTGGCCTCTTCAGCCTCTGCCTCGTCGGCCTCGGCCTCGTCGGCTTCGTCTGCCTCGGCCTTATCGGTCGCATCGTCCGTCACGCCCAGGGCGCGGTTGAGGTCCTCGAGCGTAAAGTGGATCTTGCCAAAGTCCACGTTGCCGGCCGTGTCGTTGGTTGCGGTCGTGTGCTCGGGCATCGGGGCACCCGCCTCGTCAGCGGTCACGGTAAAGGTAAACTTACCTGCGATGTCGGCCGGGGTCAGGCCCTCAGCTGCCTGGAGCTTCTTGGTGCCGGCAAGCGCGGCGTCAACGGCATCGGCGCCGTAGACGTTCTCGAACAAGGGTTGAATTCCGTCGTAGGCGGGCGTCGCCGTCAGAGTCCCGTCACCGTTGTCGACGACGATGACCTTAAAGCTAAAGCTCGGCTTTGCGGCGGTAATGCCCTTTGCTGCGAGCGGAGACGTGTACTCGAAGGCCGTGTAGTTGATGGTCCATGCAAGCTTGGCATCCGTGTCGGTACGGATGGCGCGGTTGGCGTTTACCAGGTCGGCGAGCATCTCGGTCGTGTAATGCAGAGCACCAAAACTCACTTGGCCGTTAACGTTGGTAACGCACGTACCCTCGATGGCTTCCGTCTCGCCCGCATAGGCGATGCCAAAGTAGAACTCGCCGTCGACCATCGGGCGACCGGTCAGGGTCTTGGTGGCAACGATCTGAGCAACGTCACCACCGTGCGCATCGGTCGATGCGCTATAGCTGTTTTTGAACGGGACCAGAGCGCTCTCAACCTTGTTCTCGCCGCTCTTGTGGATCGTCTCGTGCGTGCCCTCGGGACCGCCGGAGACGGTCGTCGTAGCGGTAATCGTACCGGCACCATCGTCGGTGACAGCGATCGTCACGGTACGGGCAGCATCGTCGTAGGTGTAACCGGGCTTGTGGTCGTTCGTCTCGGCCACGGTGTATTTGAAGGTCTTGCCGGCGTCAGCCTGCGTAAACTTGACCTCCTTGCCGGCCAGAATGTCGATCAGGCCGACGGTTCCCTCTGTCGCTGCAGGGGACTTGTACACGTTGGCACCCTCGTGCAGGCCGAGCGCGTTGGCAGAAGCCGCGTCAGCGGGCGTCACGGTAAAGGTGAACTGGCCCTCGGTCATGGGACGTCCGGAGAGGGCCTTGCTAAGCTTAAGGCCGCCGGCCGCGGCGTAATCGAGCTCAGAGCGGTACATGTTGGTAAAGCGTCCGTTTTCCTTCTTGGTGACGTTGGCGGTCAGGACGCCCTTGCCGTTATCAGTCACGGTCACTTCGGCGGTCGCGACATGTCCGTCATACGTCATGCCTGCCGCGTTGCCCGCGTTCTCGCGAATCTCGTACTTGTAGGTTCCGGCAGCCGTGTAGTGGATCTTGCCGAACTTGATGGCGGCGATGCCGTCCTTCGCGTCCTTATTACTCACGGTTACGGTTGCGGGATCGGGCAGCGGGGCGCCTTCGGGGGCGGTGATGGTAAAGCTGAACTCGTCCCCATCCGTCCAGTCGCGGCCGTCAATGGCCTTGCTCAGGCCAAAGTCGAGCTCTGTGTCGAGCGGGGTCACGCTGTAGGTGTTCTCGAAAGTTGCTTCCTTAACGTCCTTCAGAACATGCGTGGCGCTGAGCGTACCGTCGCCGTTGTCCGTGATGGTGGTCTCGATGTTGAACTTGGCATCGCTGTAGGTGATCCCGCCGGCGTTGTCCTTGACCTCGCGCAGCGTGTAGGCGTGCGTTCCGGCCTTGGTGTACTCGATGGTGCTCATCGTGATCTTGCCATCGGCGGCGTTCTTGCCGGTGGCGACGACCTTGGCGTCCTTGCCCTCGCCCTCGACGAGCTCGAAGGAGAACTCGCCCTCAGCCATGTCGCGGCCGGTCAGGAACTTGGTCGCGGTGATCTGGTCGGTGACGCTCGTCTCGACAGGCGTCACGCTATAGGTATTGGTGAACGTAAAGGCTGCGTTGCCATCCGGCTTGCGGGACACCCTCAGATTGCCCTTGCTGTCATCGGTCACGGTGAAGGAAACCTCGCGCGACAGCTTGGCGTCGTTGGTCACGCCGGCAACCTTACCGGACTCGGTCACGGTGTAGGTAAAGGTGTGCTCGCGCTTCTCGGACTTCTCGCCCAGAGCCTTGTTAAGGTCGTCGAGCGTAAAGGCAATCTTGCCAAAGTCGACCTTGCCCTTGGCATCATTGGTCACGCTCGCGTTCGCGGGCATGGGTGCGCCCTCTTCACCGGTCACGGTAAAGGTGAACTTGCCGTTGATGTCGGCCGGGGTCAGACCGTCGGCGAACTGCAGGTTCTTGATGCCCGCAAGCGATGCCTCGGCAGCATTCGCGGTGTAGGCGTTCTTGAACTTGATACTCTTGACGTCCTCGGCGCCCTTCAGCTTGTGCGTGGCCACCAGCTGGCCCTTGCCGTTATCGCTGATGGTCGTCACGATGGTGTAGGTCGTGCCATCGTAGGTGATGCCGCCGGCATTGCCCTTGACCTCGTGCAGCGTGTAGATGTGCTGACCGATCTCGGTGTACTTGATAGCCTTGAACGTAACGTTACCGTTGGCGTCATTCTTGACGGTCTCGATAAGCTCAGAGTCCTCGCCCTTGGCCTCGCGCAGCTCAAAGCTGAACTCGTCGGCCTTGAGGCCACGGCCGGTCAGAGACTTGACGACCTCGATCTCGTCGGTAACGCTCGAATCGACGGGGCTTGCAGCGTAGATGTTCTTGAACTCAGTCTCGCCCGAAGTCACCTGTACGTCAGCGCTGAGCTCGCCCTTCTTGTTGGGCGTTACCGTCACGGTAATCTCCGCGACATTCCCACTGTAAGTGATGCCATCGATAGTTTGGCCGGCGTTCTTCTCGCTGACCTTATAAACGTACGTGCCGGGCTCGGTGTAGGTAATCTCGCCGAAATCGATGGCTTTGTTGCCCTGGGTCGCGACCGCGGTCGTGGACTTCGGCATCGGGGCACCGTTCTCGGACGTCAGACCAAACTCAAACTTGTCCTCTTTCGTCCACTCGCGACCCTCGAGCACCTTGGTCAGGCCAAAGCTAGCCTTGGTGTCAACCTTTGCCGGCGTCATGTCGTACTTATAGCTGATCTTGCCGTTGTTGCCCAAGTAGGAATTGACATGCGTAGCACCCGCCTTGGCGGACACGTTGTTCCACCTGGGGTTGAGCACGTCGAGCGCGGTCTCGGTCAAGTTGCCGCCCACACCCTCCTTGGTGGTGTGGAGCTCGTCGATAAAGGCCAGGCGCGCAGTTCCCACGCTAAACGAAAGGTTATCGTCCTTGTCGCGAACTATGGCGCCGTCAAACTTCGCAGCGTCGCCGCCGATAAACTCGATGACGGCAGTGGCGGACTTGGCCTCGTTGTTCTCGCCCTGCTCCTCAAACTCATCCTTGTAGTAATAGGTGCCTTTTTCTGCCAGTGAAATCTTTGCAGGCTGTGTGCATTCCTTATCGGTGTAAATGGGAGTCTGCTTCTGGAAGTAGTAGTAGCGGTTGGTATCGGCCGGCTCAAAGGTCGCAACCGTATCACCCAACGCACCGGTCTTCCACTTGTTTGCGTAGAAGCTCACGGTCTTGCTGTCATCGTCGGCAACGGTCGTATTCTTTTCGATGTAAGTCTTGAGCCCCGTGACCTTCTCAGGCGTAAATAGGTTGTCGAGCGCAACACTCTTCACGCTCGAAGCATACTTCACCTGGATGGGCTTAACGCTGTCGACCGAAAGCTTGCCGTCTACGGTCTTAAAGTGGCTCAGCGGAATCAACGATGCAGGAATGTTAACCGTTACGATATCGCCCTTCTGGGGATTGTCATCGCCGGCACGCTGCACGGTAATGAGCAGGTCTTTTGCCTTGCCGGTGAACTCATATGTGTCGGTATTGGTTTCTTCATTGAACGTCTTGCTCGCCTCGGTAAACGGCGTGCCGTTGATGACGACTTCGGTAAATCCATCGACCTGCATAAAGTCGCCCAGCTCGTCGGTAAACGTGATGTAGCCAGACTTGGTCTTGTCATATCCCTTATGGATTTCGGTCGGATAAGGCGCCTCCGATGTGATGGCCTGCGAGATGTCGTCGAAGACCTTCTTGAGCTCTTCGGCATTGGTCGCCGACTTGTAGTAGTCGGAGTTTTCCGCGCGTGCACCATGAGTATCCCATGCCGTGGCATTGGGGTAGTTGCTCGAAACGGCGTGCATGAACTTGTTCTCTTTTTGGCTTTTTCCCGAATCCTGGATACCAGCGCTGGGGTCCGCGCCATCAAAGATGCCGATAGTATAAACGGTGGCCTTGCTGTCCTTCATGTTCTTAGCAGCTGTCACGGCAGCGTTGGCGACACCCGCATCGAATTTATTTTGCTTTGTTGGCGTACCGTCGGTAAAGAACACAATAATCTTCTTGGCGTCTTTGCGGCCAGAAGTGATAGTGATTCCCTCGGCCAGCTCTAGGCCATAGTCGGCGCGCGTGGCGCCGGCAGGCTGAATTTGATTAATTGTATTCTTCTTGAGATCATCCGCATTGCTGCCGGAACAGTAGGTCAATTCTTTCATAACCTGGGTGTAATTGTAGGAGTACCCTCCGTCGCGATACATATTGTTGCCGATATCGTTGGACTTCTTGCCCGCAAACTTAACAATGGCAACCCTATGCTGCCTATTGACACCCTCGATGCCCTCGTTTTGCTTGGCAATGGTATCGATAAAGCTATTCGCAGCGTTCTTCAACGCATCGATACGCTTAGGTGAGTCTATACCGCCCATATGATCATCCATCGAGCCAGAGGCGTCCAGCACCATCACGATGTCGAGTGGCGTGGTAACCGTTACGGTTGAATTAGACGTCGAGGACATCGCCGAAAGCGTAGTCACAAAATCTGACGCTTCGTTTTCTCCGGCTTTCTTGACCATCTTGTCGGTCCAGATTCGGCCGACGTTTTGAGTCGTTACTTTGTTACCGTTGTGACCGGCCGCCCAGATTTCCCAGCGTCCGCTGGTGTCGGGGTCGACGACCGTTCCGCTTACTGTCGGCCCGTCCATTCCGGTGCTGGACCTGGCGTTGGCCTCGGGCAGCATGGCGAATGCTGCGGCTGGCAATACCAGCACTACGGCCAGTATCACCGCCAAGAGATCCCTCGTGTACTTACTCATCGCGTCTCCCTTCTCGCGGTCTCAGACCTTGCATCAGCCTAAAGTTACGGAATGAGACACAATTAGGGCAGGTGACACATGTTCCAGATTCGGTTTTGGGCGTGAGACAAATGTCTCACCAAAGTTGAGACACGGCGTTTTCGCAGGAAAACGGGTGCGACTCAAGACGGACGGGGGCAAAAGGGCGCGTTTCCCCCATCCCCGAGGGAGCAGTCGATGGCGCTCGCCACAAAACTGGCCCATCTACTACGTTTGACTCGATACCCCCGACCATACCCGCGTTTCATGAAAAATCGCAGGCGTTTTACCTGCGGCTTTTATTTCACATTACTTGCCATGGTTGAGGGTAGCGGCCTAAACGTAGTAGATGGGTCCATTTCGTGGCAGACGGGTCACGCGGCAGCCCTCGCAAGGCCAAAATGATCCGTTTCCCTCTGTCCACGGGAGATCAAGGGATGCTACGGATATGGTGGTATTTCAAAACTATGCCGGATTACGGGGCTAAAGTCGGGACCCTCATCCATACCTCCATTTTTTTGAAAAACGGCAGGCTATCTACCTGCGGTTTTGTTTTTGCGATTTTCTGTATGGTCGGAGGTTCGCTATCCAGCCCCGTAATCCGGCATAGTTTTGTTCGCGGTGGCCTAGCCGCGCGCCTATGCGCGGAAGCGGCGGGGCATTTTTGCCCCGCCGGCCCCTGTTCCAGCTCTATTCAAGCGCTATTCCGGTTTGGTTTCCACCGTGGGAGTCTTGTCCGCCGCGACTGGAGTGCGGGCGGTGTCCATAGTCAGGCAGTGTTTGGGGCAGCTCTCGATGCACTCGCCGCATACCACGCAGGCATACGGGTCAATCGACCACGTTCCTCCCTTGCGATCGACCGCGAGCGCGCCCGCCGGGCAGCGACGCGCGCACATGCCGCAGCAAATGCACACGTCCATGTCGTTGACGATATGCCCGCGCAAGCGCTCGGGTGCCGCGAGCTTCTCCTGCGGATAGCACACCGTTACCGGCTGCTTGACCATAGAGCCCAAGGCCGTCTTGGCAAATGTCAGCAAACTCATGCCGCGCCTACCTTTCCGTGCAGCTAATGCAGGGGTCGATGGTCAGGATGATCATGGGCACGTTGGCGATGAGCACGCCCTGCAGCGCGTGCGTCAGGCCTGCAAGGTTTTGCGACGTCGGCGTGCGTACGCGGAAACGGTCCAGGTTCTTGGTGCCGTTGCCGCGCACATAGTAGTACGCCTCGCCGCGCGGCTGCTCAATCACGACCTCGCCGCGCGCACCGTCGACCGGCGTGAGCTTGGTACGCCCGCCGATGCCGTCGTGCGGAATCTTGCCGACAAGCTCCTTGATAATGTCCATGGCCTGCGTGACCTCGGCACAACGCACCTGGCAGCGGGCATAGCAGTCGCCGTCGGTAGCCACGATCGGCTCAAACGCAGCCAGATCCGCATAGGCGCCGTCACCGAACATGCGCACGTCGTAGTCCACGCCCGAGGCGCGACCGAACGGGCCGACCATCGAAAGCTCCAGCGCGTCCTTCTTGCTGATCACGCCTACACCGTGCAGGCGCTCGCCGCAGCTATTGTCGTCCAAAAACGCATGCAACAGGGCCTCGTAGTCGGGACGCATGGCATCGAGCGTCTGGACAATGCCCGCCAGCTCGGAGTCCTCAATGTCGTGTTTAAGGCCGCCGATCTCGTTAATCGACAGAATCACGCGCCCGCCGCAAGTGCTCT
>UQVT01000035.1 GCA_900544465.1 uncultured Collinsella sp.
GCGTTTGCTCCACGGCAAAGGTGAGCGGAATGTCTACGCCCAGTGAACGGGCAAGCTCGCTCACGCTGCGGGCCGCGACGGCACCCTCGACCACCATATGCGTACGCGCCTGGTACTCGTCGAGCGACACGCCATGAGCGAACTCGTAGCCAAAGGTGCGGTTGCGCGAATGCTCCGAAGTGCAGGTGGCGATGAGGTCGCCCATGCCGGCAAGCCCCATGCAGGTCATGGCCTGACCGCCGCGGGCGTGCACCAGGCGGCTGATCTCGGCCAGACCGCGCGTCATGATGAGGGCGAGCGTGTTATCGCCCGCGCCGGTACCGGCGGAGATGCCGCATACGATAGCGATGACGTTTTTCATAGCGCCGCATACCTCGACGCCGGTCATGTCCTGCGACAGGTAGATGCGGAAGGCCGTGGATAGGAGCAGGTTCTTAAAGGTCTCCCCTATCTGCGGATCTTCGCCGGCGATGACGGCGGCCGAAAGCCCGCCGCGGCAGATCTCCTCGGCATGGTTGGGGCCCGAGAGCGCCGCCACGCGCGACTCGTTGCCAATCTCGCTGGCGATGACCTCGCTCATGAGCAGTCCGGACTCGGGCTCGATGCCCTTGGTGAGGCACAGAACCGGCGTCTCGTCCGCAATGAACGGCGCCGCCTGGTGGCAGACATTTCGCAGGTGCGTCGAAGGCACGGCAAAGATGATCGCATCAGCACCGTCGAGCGCCTGGGCCAGGTCCGTCGTGGCGACAACGTTTTCCGGCAGCACGTAGTCCACAAGATAGCGGGGGTTGCGATGCTCGCCGTTGATGCCGGCGGCCGTCTGCTCGCTATGGGCCCACATGGTCACGCGCTCGGCTCGCGCAGCGGCAAGTCCGGCGACGGCGGTTCCCCAGGAGCCGGAGCCAATCAGCGCAACATTCATGACTCTCTCCTACTTATCGTCGGGCTCGGTGACGCGCTTGGTAAACGAGAGCTTGGACTCCTTACCGGTCATGAGCTTTTTGATGTTCGCGCGATGGGCCCACACCACGGTGATGCCGATTAGCGCCATGCAAAACTTGAGGCCCAGGCTGCTGTACGGAAAGACCGCGCAGGCAGCGATGGGAAGACCAATGGCGGCGGCAAGCGAGCCCACCGACACAAACTTGGTGATGGCGACGGCCACGATAAACATGCCCAGCAGCGACAGGCCAATGGGCCAGTACCAGGCAAGAATCACGCCCAGGCCCACGGCGATACCCTTGCCGCCGTGGAAGTTAAGGTAGGGCGAGAAGATGTGCCCCCACACCGCAGCCAGGCAAATGACGCCGAGCGTCCAGTCGCCGGGGGCTCCGGGAGCCATAATGCTCGGAGGAAAGCCATAGCCCACGCCCGCGATAAGCGGACGCGCGATAAGGACGCAGATGGCGCCCTTAAGGCAGTCGAGCAGCAGCGTGAGCGCGGCCACCTTGGGGCCGGCTACGCGCAGGGCGTTGGTGGTGCCGATGTTGCCGGAGCCCGCCTTGCGAATGTCCGTGTGGTTGAACACGCGGCCCAGGATCAGGCCAAACGGAATCGCTCCGATAAAGAACGAAACAACGGCGCAGATGGCGGTCAGCAGAATCGGATTAAGCATCCTTTTGCTCCTTCTTCCTAAAGAAGAGTCGGATGGGCGTGCCGGCAAAATCGAAGGTCGAGCGCATGCGGTTCTCCACGTAGCGCTGGTAGGTGTCGTTGACCAGGTCGCTGTGGTTGACGAAGAACGTGAACGTCGGAGGGTTGACGCCCGTCTGGGTCACGTAGTGCATGCGCAGGCGGCGCTTGCCGTCTACCACGGTGTGGCCGAACTCGCGCAGGTCGGTGAGGAACGTGTTGAGGCGCGAGGTGCTGATCTTTTGCGAACGCGTCTTCTCGGCGGCATCGACCATCGCCCAGATCTTCTCGACGCTGCGGCCGGTCAGGGCAGAGATGCGCAGGTACTGGGCCCAGGGAGCCATGACGCCCAGACGGCGGTCGACGGTCTCCATGCAGGCCTCGCGCTTGCGGTCGTCGTCGAGCAGGTCCCACTTGTTGAGCAGCACTACGATGGCGCAGCCGCGCTCGATGGCAAGGCCCATGACCTTCTGGTACTGCTCGGTAACGCCCACGGAGGCGTCGACGACGAGCAGCGCCACGTCGGCGCGGTCGATGGCGCGCAGGCCGCGGACCATGGAGTAGTACTCGATGTTCTCGTACACGGTGCTCTTTTTGCGAATACCCGCGGTGTCGACCATGCGGTAGTGCTTGCCGTTGCGCTCGACGACGGTGTCGATGGCGTCGCGCGTGGTGCCGGCAATGTTGGACACGATGGAGCGGTCGGCGCCCAGGATGCGGTTGAACAGCGACGACTTCCCGGCATTGGGGCGGCCGATGATGGCCACGTTCAACGCATCGGGGAACTCATCGGCGACCTCGTCCTCTTCCTCGGGAAGCAGGGCCACGATGTCGTCGAGCAGGTCGCCCGTGCCATGACCATGCAGGGCCGAGAGCGGCGTGGGCTCGCCGATACCGAGCGAATAGAACTCCCAGATGCTGTCGTTCTCTCGATCGGGGTTGTCGAGCTTGTTCACCAGCAGAAAGACCGGCTTGTCGCAGCGCTTGAGCATGCGAGCGACCGACTCGTCCTCCTCGGTGACGCCGGTGCGGCCGTCGACCACAAACAGGATGACGGCGGCTTCCTCGGCGGCGGCGAGCGCCTGGTCGCGGATGGACGTGGCAAAGACGTCATCGCTCTTGAGCGGTTCGATGCCGCCCGTGTCGACGATGGTGAACTCGCGGCCGTTCCAATCGGCCGTGTGATACGAGCGGTCGCGCGTGACGCCGCGGGACTCGTGGACGATGGCGTCCGAGGTCTGGGCCAGGCGGTTAACGAGCGTGGACTTGCCCACGTTGGGGCGTCCGACGACGGCGACGATAGGTTTCATCTGCTCTCCTTTAATGGGTAGGGTCAGTGGAAGTGTTAGAGTCTGCGGGCACAATGCCAAGGATGCGCTCCAGGGTATCGAGCAGCTCATGCGGCATGGTCGACACCACATGAACCTCGGCGCCGCGACTGGTAAGGCTTGCGAGTAAATCGTCACGATGATACTCGTCAAGCGTCATGCCGTCAGCGTTGAACATGAGCTTAGGCACAAAGAGCATAACCCCCGACAGGTCTTGGGGCAGCTGCTCCAGAATGTCACACGCGACGATGAGGCCGGTCACGTCCACGTTGCCGCCAAAGTAGCGGTTCTTGATGGCCGTGACGGTGCCGGAAAGGCCCTGTGGAGACTCCACGAAGCGGGCGACGGTATCGCGTGCGCTGGCGCCCGAAAGACATACCAGGCGCTGGTCGCGGTCGGTCATAGCCTTGCGAACGCGGGCAAGGCGCTCGGCGCCGGTGGCAAGCACGTCGTCGGTCTCGTCCAGATACGAGCGGATCATGCCGATGCCGTCGTAGTACTGCGGGTAACCGTCGTAAAAGTCCGCCTCGGGCGGCTCGATGCCGGCGTCCAGATAGAACTCGTCGCTCATCTGGAAGGTGTGGCGGCCAAAGCGTTCGTAGGCACGATCCTGGTAGGGACGGATCATGGCAATGGTCTCGCGCGCTAGCTCGGGCTTGTCGCTGTAGGACCAGCTAAAACGGTTCTGATGCTTGGTAAAACCGAGCGGCACAATGCCCAGGCTTGTGATTTGCTCGTGCTCCTCGCAAAAGCGCAGGGTCTTTTCCAGCTCTTCGCCGTCGTTCATGCCAGGGCACAGTACGATCTGGGCGTGGATCTCGATGCCGGCGGCCATGATGGCCTCGAGTACGTCCATGCCGCGCTGGGCGTTGCGGCCCATCATACGACGGCGGACGTCGGGGCTCACGGCATGGACCGACACGTTCATGGGGCTCATGTTGCGGGCGATGACGTTTTGCACGTCCTCGTCGGTGAGGTTCGTGAGCGTGACGAAGTTGCCCTGCAAAAAGCTCAGGCGGTAGTCGTCGTCGCGAATATAGAGCGTTGAGCGGCCGCCCTTGGGCAGCATGGTCATAAAGCAGAACACGCAGGCGTTTACGCAGGTACGCATGCCATCGAAGATAGGGCCATCGAACTCAAGGCCCCAGTCCTCTCCCGGGAAGCGGTCGAGCTCGACGGAGGTGACGGTGTTGTCGCGCGGATCGAAAACCTCCAGGTCGACGGTATCATCGTCGGCCTCCCAGAGCCACACGATCATATCGGTCAGCTGCTCACCGTTGACCGTGAGCACGCGCATGCCCGGCTCGATACCCACATCCCACGCGGGCGATTCGGGACGCACGTTCTTTACGAGCGCGCCCTCACCCGGCTCGGGGTCGCGGCTGCGCCCGTAATCGGCCACCTCGGCGGCGTATGCGGGTACGGTCTGGTCCATGATTAGTGGTAAAGCTCCTTGATGCGAGCGACGGCTCGTTCGATGTGTTCTTGCGGGGTGGAGGCTCCGGCGGTGATGCCGATGTGGTGGGCGTCGGTAAACCACGCGGCCTGGAGCTCGGAAGCTTCCTCGATGTGATGCGTGCGCTCGCAGGCGTCTGCGCAAATCTGCGCCAGGCGGCGGGTGTTGCCCGAGTTTTTGCCGCCCACGACGACCATGCAGTCGCAGCGGTTGGCAAGTGTGGCTGCTGCCTGTTGACGCTCACTCGTGGCGGCGCAGATGGTGTTGATCACGCGCAGCTCCTGCACACGCGGGGTGATGGCTGCCACGACCTCGGCGAGGTTCTGCGCGGTCTGGGTGGTCTGCACGACGAGGCCTACCTTGCCCTTGAACGGCAGCGCGTCCGCATCAGCGGCGCAACTCACGACCTGCGCATCGTCGCCGGCGTGACCCAGAATGCCCTCGACCTCGGGATGCCCCGGCTCACCCACGACCACCACGTGGTAGCCCTCGCGCACCAGGCGCTCGGCTGCCACGTGGACCTTCTTGACGTAGGGGCAGGTGGCATCGACCACGTCGAGGCCACGCTCGCGAGCGGCGTCGATGACCTGCGGCACCACACCGTGGGCGCGGATGATCACGGTGCCCGACGTGGCGTCGTCCAAGGTGTCGGCCAGACCGACGCCTGCCTCGGCGAGCTCGCGTACCACGATGGGATTATGGATGAGCGGACCAAGCGTGTGGACCTGAGTGCTCTCCCCTGCCTGCGGCGCGGCTGCCAGCGCCAAGTCGAGCGCTCGCTGCACGCCGTAGCAGGTGCCGGCGTGGGCGGCGATTTCGATGGTGGGGGCGTCTGCCTTGCCGGGCACAGCCTCGGCAGTGTTAATAACTTCCTCGCCCATGGCTAGAACCTGCCCGGATGCTCGGCGCACAGGTCATCGCGCATGGCGTAGACGCGGTTCATGGCCTCGGACTCAAACCATGCCAGGCGCTCCTTGCGCTTGAGCTCGGCCGGTGCGTCGGATAGCGAGATGGCCTTGCCGGCACGGATCCAGCACTTCTTGGGACGCATGAGCTTTTTGCCCGCAGGCGTGATATCGGACCAACCGCAGATGGCGAGAGGGTTGACGGGCGCCTTGCCCATCTGGGCGATAAGCGCAAAACCGCCATGGACCTCGGGTTTAATCTCGCGCGAGCGGATGCGCGTGCCCTCGGGGAAGATCAGGACGTCCTCGCCGCGCTGCAGCGCATGCTGGGCGGCGCGCAGGCACTTCATGTCGGCGGTGCCACGCTCGACGGGAATGCCGCCTACGCGGCTAAAGGCCCAGCGCACGATCTTGGTTTTGGCGAACTCGGACTTAAAAATGGGGCGAATGCGGCGGCCGCCAAAGAACAGCGCCGTCTCTACAGCCAGGAGCTCGGCCATCGAGGTGTGGTTGCAGATGACCACGCTGCCGCGGCCTTCCTGGCGCTCAAACAGCAGATCGGCGTCCTCGACCTTCCAGCGCCACATGAGCTTGGAGAAGGCCCAGAGGATTGCCATGACCACGACGACGGTGCCGCGGATGAGCGCCGGGAACTCAGCGTAGGGGGCGTTGTAGTAATCCTCGGGCGTCTGTTTAAACAGGCGCATGGGCTACCTCCTTTGGTTGATGAGGTCCTCGATAATCGAGACGACCTCATCGATGGTGTAGGCGGTGGAGTCGACGTGCACGGCGTCCTCAGCGGGAACGAG
Source organism: uncultured Collinsella sp. (assembly GCA_900544465.1). Lineage (GTDB taxonomy): Bacteria > Actinomycetota > Coriobacteriia > Coriobacteriales > Coriobacteriaceae > Collinsella. Next base: position 6,131 of record UQVT01000035.1, read on the forward strand.
CGGTGCGACCTCGCGACTGCTGTCGAGCTTGTCGCGCTGCTTGAGGGCGTCGAGGGTCTCGTCGACCTCGGCCTCGAGCTGCTCGGACGTGAGCGGCTGGGCGTCGTTTTGGTGACGCTGCAGCACGCGGCGGCGGGCGCGCTCACGCGGGTCGGCGGTCAGGAAGACCTTGACCTGCGCGTTAGGGAACACGACGGTACCGATGTCGCGACCCTCGGCCACAATATCGCGGTCCTCGGCGGCGCGGCGCTGGTGGATGAGCATGGCGGCGCGCACGCCCGGATAGGCCGAGACCTTGGACACGTTGGCGTCGACCTGCGGGGTGCGGATGGCGGCCGAAGCGTCCTGGCCGTCAATGGTCAGGCGCGTGTCCTCGCCGGTGCCGTTGGTAAAGCGAATCTCGATCTGCTCGGCGAGGGCGTCGATGGCCGCCTCGTCGTCCAAATCGATGCCACGGTCGAGCGCGGCGAAGGTGACGGCGCGATACATGGCGCCCGTGTCGAGCTTGTTAAAGCCCAGCTGGCGGGCGATCTCCTTGGCGATGGTGGACTTGCCGGAACCGGCGGGGCCGTCGATGGCGACGATCATGCAATGCTTCCTTTCGATGGGTGACGTGCTGGTATGGTTCGCGGGCGTTGGGGCGCGGCGGGTTGCCTAGCCCGTGTATCGCTCGCGGTAGGTGTTGCGCTTGGGGGCGGAGCCGTGGCTGCCATGGTGCCGCGTGTGGCTGGCGGGCGTGTCTTGGGGCTTGCCGCCGTTGCGCTTGACGCTCGCCTGCTTGGGCGGGATGCCGCCGCTTTTTAGGATCTGCACCTCGCGGTCGGTGAGCTCGCGCCACGAGCCCTTGGTCACATCCTTGAGCTCCAGGCCGGCAAAGTTGCAGCGATGCAGACGGATTACCGGATGGTGAATCTTGCTCAGCATGCGCTTGACCTGGTTCTTGCGGCCCTCGCGGATGATGACCTCCACGGCGGTGGTGCCGGGCTTGACGCCCTGGGGAGCTACGGCCTCGGCCTCGCGCGCGTTAATGATTCGGCAGATCGCCGGCTGGCATAGGCCGTCGTCGAGCTCGATGCCACGGCGTAGCGGCGTGAGGTCGCGGTCGATTAGCTGCCCGTCCACAAGTGCCTGGTAGGTCTTATAGACATGCTTGCTGGGGTGCAGCAGGTCCTGTGACAGGTCGCCGTCGGTGGTAAAGAGCAAAAGGCCCGTGGTGTCGCGGTCCAGGCGGCCCACCGGGAAGAGTCCCGGAAAGCGGTCGCGGGGGACCAGGTCGGCCACGCAAGGGCGCTCCTGCGGGTCGCTCATGGTGGTGAGGTAGCCGGTCGGCTTGTAGAGCATCAAGTAAACGGCGCCCTGGTCGAGCTTGACGGGCATGCCGTCGACCTCGATTTGATCGTGGTCGACATCGACCTTGGTGCCCAGCTCGGTCGCGACCTGGCCGTTGACGGTCACGCGGCCAGCGGTCATCAGGTCCTCTGAGCCGCGACGGCTCGCCACGCCCGCGCGTGCCAAAAAGCGCTGCAGGCGCATGGTGTGCGGGTAGACGGGCTGTGCGTCGGTTGCGGGTACCGCGTTGCCCATGGCGCGCGTCTCCCCTACTTCGTTAGTCCTTGTCATGCAAATCCTCCGAGGTCTCGTCGACGACTAGGGTCTCCAAGTCCTCGACTGCCTCAACATCTTCAATATCGGTATCGAGCAGTTCGCGCTCTTCGTCCAAGTCCTCGGCCTGCTCCTCGAGCGTGGACTGAATACTGCGGCCGCTCAGGCGCTCGCGGATAAACTGACGCGACTGCTCGTCGGGGGCAAACTGCTCCAGGTCGGGCAGGTCGCGGGTGGAGCGCAGGCCGAACTTTTCCAAGAAGGCGTTGGTCGTGCCGTAGATGATGGCCTGACCGCGCTGGGGATCGCGGCCGAGCTCGCGCACCAGACCCTTGTCCACGAGCGACGCGATGACGCCGTCGGAATTGACGCCGCGGATGCCCTTGACCACCTCGCGCGTCACGGGCTGGTGGTATGCGATGACGGCCAGAGTTTCGAGCGCCGCCTGCGACAGCTTTTGCGTGTCCCAGCTCAACACATAGGCCTCGACCACGTCGTGGTAGGCGGGGTGCGTAAACAGGCGCCAGCCGCCGGCGACCTCGCGCAGCTGAAAGCCGCGGTTGGCCTCCTCGTACTCAACCTTGAGCTCGGCGAGCAGCGACGCGCACTCGCCGGGGGCGATATCCAGTGCGCCGGCCAGCGCGGGCGCACTCACCGGGTCGCTCGACACCAGCAGCAGCGCCTCGAGGGCGCCTTTGAGGCTGTTTGCCTCCAGCGTGGAAAGGGTTGACATGGTTGCGGCTCCTATTCGGTGAGCTCGGGGCCCTCGCCGGGCACATAGGCCTCGGCGCCCTCGACGCGGTTGATTTGAATGGTTCCAAAGATCTCGTCCTGGCTCAGCGTGAGCGAGCCGCGCTTGGCGAGCTCAAGCATGGCAAGGAAGGTGACGACGAGCTGCTCGGTGGTGGCATCGCCGTCCAGCAGCTCGCGGAAAGTGCAGGTTTGGTGCGCCATGGTAAAGCGGTCGACCGAGGCCACCGTCAGATCGAGCGGCACGCGATGCGGCGCCACGTGCTCGGCCTCCAGCAAGAAGGTCTGTCTCTTGCCGTCCAGGTCGGCACAGATGACAGCCAGGCCGCGCAGGGTGATGCCAGCCAGGTAGTCGGGCATCAGGCCCAAGAATTCCGGGTCGGGACCGGCCACACGCGGGTGCATTCGGCTTTCGGCCTGCATGCGGGCACCGAGGGCTGCCGCCGCGCCCTTAAACTGCTTGTAGGCGATCAGGCGCTGGATCAGGACCTCGCGCAGGGCGTCGCCGTCGAGCGCACTGAGTTCTTCGAGGTCTTCGTCGAACTCGTCATCGTCGTCATCGACTTTGCGCGGGGCCTCCTGCGGCACCAGAGAGGCGGCCTTGATGTCCAAAAGTGTTGCCGCGACCAGCAAAAAGTCGCTCGCCACGTCCAGGTCCAGCGCCTCGATGCGCTCGGCCTCGGCAAGGTATTGCTCGGCCACCTCGCTGATGGAGATGGCGCCGATATCTACTTTTTGGCGGGTTACCAGCTGCAGCAGTAGGTCGAACGGTCCGCTGTAGACCTGCGTCGACACGCGATACGACATCTTCGACCTCCTTTGACGGCGCCTTCGCGGCGCGGTTTGGGTGCATGTTGCGACCGTTTTGTACGGTCGACCTGTAAGTTTACCTTAGATGCCGGCGATTGCGAAGTTGAGCAGCTGCTCAGCAAGCGGATACACGGTAACGTCGAAATAGCGGCCGATCACGTCGATGCCGGTCCACATGGGCAGCAGGTACAGCACTAGGATGAGGATGGGCATAGCGTATTGCTGCAGACGATAATAGTTGTTGAGAGCCTTGCCTTTAAGGAACGGCACAATGATCGACGAGCCGTCGAGCGGTGGGATCGGGATGAGGTTAAAGAACGCGAGTGACAGGTTGACTACGATAAACGTGGCGCCGAAGTTCATGATCTGCGATGCCACGGCAAAGGACATGCTGGTGTAGAGGTTGCCGTATGCGGTGTGCATGAGGGCGGCCGCAAGGCACGCGAGCGCGATGTTCGATGCAGGGCCGGCCACGCTCACCAGGAGCTCGTCGCGCTTGGGGTGCTTGAGGTTGTTGAGGTAGACGGGCACCGGCTTGGCGAAGGCAAATACCGGACCGCCGGCCGCGAGCATAAGCAGCGGCAGGATGATGGTGCCAAACGGGTCGATATGGTTGAGCGGGTTGAGTGACACGCGCCCGCGCGATCGGGCCGTCTTGTCGCCGAGCGCCCAGGCCGCGGCAGCGTGTGCACTCTCGTGGATCACGATGCCAATGATGACGGCGATGGCGCTCGCGAGCAGGTTCATGAAGTAGCTGCTGGACATGGCGCTCCCCTAGCGGACGCGGCGCGAGGCGCGCGTGAGCAGGTAGTCAATTACAAACAGGATCACAGCGACGATGGCGTAATCCAGACGGAACACGCCACCAAAGGGCGAGGTGATGACGCCGTAGCCGGCGAGGGCACTCGGCAGCGCGCGCGAAAGCTCAACGACAAAGCCGACGATCTGCAGCTTGGCGGTCAGGCCGCTAAAGCACAGCAGCACGGTCATCGCGCTCATAAAGATGCCGCAGATGCGACACGCGATGGCGATGATGCTCATCGCCACGGCAGCGGCCTTACGAGAGTTCACGCGCGGTCTCCTCTTCGATCTGGGTGGAAAGCTCCAGCCATTCGTCCTCGAGCTTGGGAAGCTCTTGCTTAAGGCCGTTATATTCCCCCAGCGCGGCGTTGAACTTATCCTGATCGGCATAAAGCTCTTCGCTGGCCATCAATTCCATAAGCTCGTCATAGCGGGCACGCTTTTTGTCAAGCTCCGTCTCGATTTTCTTGAGCTGGTTGCGCACGCCCTTGAGCTTTTTGTTGAGCGCAGCACGGGCCTGGGCCTCGGCACGCTTTTGCTCCTTGGTCTTTTTACCCTCGGCAGGCTTGGGTGCGGCGGCGGGGGTGTCGGCTTGGGCGGAGCAGGTTTTGGCGGGCGTGCTCTCCCCTGCCGCCTCGGCGGCGGCGCGGGCTGCGAGGTCCTCGCGCTTGTAGAGGTAGTAGTCGTAGTCGCCGTCGTAGACCGTGACCTTGCCGTCGCGGATGTCGATGATGCGGTTGGCCACGGCGCGCACCAGGTGCTCGTCGTGGCTGATCAGAACGATGGTGCCGGGGAAGTTTTGCAGGGCGTTCTCGAGCATGTCCACCGAGTCGATGTCCAGGTGGTTGGTGGGCTCGTCCAGGCACAGGAGTGCCTCGGGGGCCACAAGCATCTTGGCCAGTGCCAGACGCGCCTTTTCGCCGCCGGAGAGGACGCGGACCTGCTTCTCGATGGAATCGTTGTCGCTAAACAGGAAGGCGCCCAGCAGGCTGCGCTGCTGCGGCACGGTCCACTTGGGCGTGACGGTGTCGATCTCTTGCAGGACGGTATTGGACTCGGTCATGCCCTCGAGTGCGTGCTGGGCGTAGTAGGCGACGCCGACGTTGGTGCCCAGATCGCGGGTGCCGGTGGTGGGCGGCTCCAGGCCGGCGAGAATCTTCATGAGCGTGGACTTGCCGGCGCCGTTGGGGCCGACGAGCGCCACGTGCTCGCCGCGGTAGAGCTTGAGGTCGATATCGCTGTAGATGTGCTTGTTGCCGTAAGACTTGGACACGCCCTCCAGACCCACGACCATGTCGCCCGAGCGCGGCGGATCGGGGAACTTAAAGTCGATGTGCTTGTGGCCCTCGGGCAGGATGACGAGCTCTTTTTTGATCTGCTCGATCTTTCGGATGCGCTCCTGAGCCTGGGCAGCCTTGGTGGGCTTGTAGCGGAACTTATCGACGAAGACCTGCATGTGGGCGATGTCGCGCTCCTGGGCGGCGCGCTTGGCGCGCATCTGCTCCAGGTTGTCCTCGCGCTGCTTGAGGTAGCTGCTGTAGTTGCCGGTGTAGGTGGTCACGCGGCGGTTCTCGAGCGCGGCCACGTGGTCGACGCAGGCGTCCATGAAGGCGCGGTCGTGGCTGACGATGAGTACGGCGCCGTCGTAGTTGGCGATAAAGCCGCGTAGCCACTGGACGCTCTCGAGGTCCAGGTGGTTAGTGGGCTCGTCCAGCAGCAGCAGGTCGGGGTGGCGCAGGAAGAGCTTGGCGAGCGCGATGCGCATCTGCCAGCCGCCCGAGAACTCGGAGCACGGGCGCTCAAAGTCGGTGACCTTAAAGCCCAGGCCAGATAGGATCTTGCGGGCGTTGCTCTCGAGCTCGTAGCCGCCCAGGTGCTCAAAGCGGTCCTGGACCTGTCCGTACTCGTTGAGGAGCGCGTCGACATCCTTCCCCTGTTCGGAGAGCTCGGTAATCTGGGCCTGCAGCTCGTTGGCGCGCTCGCCCATGCGGCGAATTTCCTTGGCGGCCGCCATGACCTCGGCAAGGATGGTGGTGTCCTTGTGCTCCAGGTTGGTTTCCTGCTCTAGGTAGCCTACCTGGCAGTCCTTTGCGTACTGGATCTGGCCGGCGTCGGGGCTGTCGATGCCCATGATGATCTTGAGCATGGTGGTTTTGCCGGCGCCGTTGGGCCCCACGAGCGCAAAACGCTCGCCGGGGTTGATCTGGAAGGACGCGCCACTAAAGAGGACGCGCGCGCCGAAGCTTTTTTCGATCTTGTCGACCAGGAGGATCATGGTGCCGCCTTTGACCTTGTGTGCCTATATGAAAAAAGGCCCCAACTTGCGTTGGAGCCTCATTCAATGCTCGGGTGGAGACGAGGGGGATCGAACCCCTGACCTCTTGACTGCCAGTCAAGCGCTCTCCCAGCTGAGCTACGCCCCCGTGCGAAGAGGTACTATACGGGAACTCCCCCGGCGATGCAAGGACAATTTTGGAAAAACTTTCGCGGGCGCCGCTCTGGACGGCTTGCCTGGGCCCGGTCGCGACCCTCCCCGTCCCGCCTGCGTCAAAACTATGCCGGTTTACTACGATGAATCCGGGTTGTGCGACCACACTCGACTTTATGCGAAATTGTCAAGCGTTCTACCTGCAGTTTTGTTAGCAGCAAATTTGGCGTGCTCGGAGGTCAACGATTCATCGTAGTAAACCGGCATAGTTTTGAAGTGACAGAACAGACAGATGCCCTCGCGAGGGCCAAATTGACGCGTACGGATATGCTACATGCCGATTTCGAGCCAGTTGGAAAGCACGTTTGCACGTAGTCTGGTTTCCGCACGTTGCATCGCCTTAGTTTTCGGCTTGTAGTTCAGCCCCAAGCGATCGCACACACTGTGAATGATGATATCAAGCTGATTGCGATCATTGAGCATGTCATGGGTTACTAGTATTACGTCGTATCCCATGCTTTGCAAGGCCGTCATTCGAGTGGCATCGTGGTCGAGCACCGCGCCCGAACCATGAACCACCTCTCCTTGAATTTCGATGATAACGGCCTTCATCGTTATTGGGTTTACTATCACGATGTCGCCGTAGCACACTTTCTGACCTGCTATCTGTCGGGCCGAAACTGATAACGGAGTTAAATCGTTGACGTATATGTTATTGAATCCCGCCCCACCCTGTCGTCTTGGTCGACTGAACAACATAATCCCAGCCACCTCAAGCGGAGACGCAGCGACACCAATTACTTGCTGGGCGGCCTCGTAGAATTGCTTCCCCCACATTTCACTCCTTACCCTAGCTGCGAATCCTTGCAATTCTTCAATCTCAATGAGGGGTTTTCTCATCCATATCGAGGTTCCCTTCCCTCTGTCTTTATTGTTTTCTTCCTTTCCCTGGTGGCTCATTTCGTCGCTCTTTGGCTGTGCGGTTGCATAGACGCGCTTCCAGGGTGGCTCATCCTGGGTCTCATCAAGCTCAAATAACTTTTCGGTGCTAGGGCACGCTTCATCTGAACTTGCCAGTTCAATGGCAAGTTCAGATGAAGCAGATGGTTTGAAAATGGAGAACCAGCCACAGTATTCGTACATTGCGAGCACCAAGTCACTGTGAGAAATGCTGCGCGTCATGGTGAACAGCGTACTGAGCGGATCCGTGACACTGAAGCCCATACCAGTATCGATGGATATATTTCCTGCATAAGCCTCATTCCATCGAATGGTGTGTCGCAGTTCGGAATGTAAGTTACTTCGTGTTGATGCGACAGTGACAACCGGCGTCTTGAGAACGTCAACTACGAAGGGCGACTGGGCTAGGGCTCGCCAGCCGTCTTCTGGGCTTGGTAGTCTTGGGTAGAGGTTGCGGACCTGCGGTGGGCAGCGCCAGTAGCGAAATGCGGTGTTTGCGCAGACGATCTTGTCCATATGGGCCTTCCCTAGCTTTGGCTGTGTGCCGTTATGTTTGCAGGTAGTCCGATTATCAATGGCGGCATCATACGGGTAAGTACCGGAAGCTGACCAAATGCTGGCCAATAGCTTGACGCATTGCGCCTAAAGATCGCCGTGCGGCACAAATCTGCTGGTAGGAGTTCTGGGGCCGTGGTCCCTATCTCCACATTTGTACGTGAATCCCATGGCAAATTCAATGAAAGAGCGCATGGGCTTTATGCAAAACGCGCGATGACGTCAGCACAGGAGAGATCAGCTAGAAACGCGTTTAAAAATTTCGATTCGATTTTGGTGTCAGATTTGGTGTCAAGCTTGGTGTCAAAAAGAAAAAGGTCAGAGGCTTAACACCTCTGACCTGTGCTTTAGATGGTGGGCGATACAAGATTCGAACTTGTGACCCCATCCGTGTGAAGG
>UQVT01000036.1 GCA_900544465.1 uncultured Collinsella sp.
CGATATCGGTCGTTTGTCTCGATCTGTAACATCTAGGGTCGATTTTGCCGAGTTACTGTTACAGATCGAGATTTTCTTCTCAGCGGAATTTGAATGTCTCAATCTGTAACAGGTGGGTCGAAAAATGGGCTCTAACTGTTACAGATTGAGATATATGCAGGAACCACCGTAAAGGTGCTTGTCCCCTTTGCGGTGGCTTGGGCTGCGAATCTTAATACTGCCACATGTGGTTGACGGGGCCGGAGCCTTTGCCCATGTTCAGGCCGGCGGCCAGAGCGCCTGTCAGGTAGGCCTTGCCGGCATTGATGGCGTCGGCAAGATCCATGCCCTGAGCCAGCGCACAGGCGATGGCGGACGAGAGCGTGCAGCCGGTGCCGTGCGTGTTGTCGGTCTCAATACGCTTGTGGCGGAACCACGTGGTGAGCGGATCGCCTAGGTGGTTGCCCTCATCATCGAGCGGCGCGGGTTCGGCCAGTACGTCGTTGGCCTCGTTGACAAAATGCCCGCCCTTAACGAGGGACGCGCAGCCAAAGCGGCGGGTGAGGAGCATGGCAGCATTTTGCTGTGTGCGCTCGGAGTCGACCTCGTAGTCAAGCAGGGCCATGGCCTCGGGAATATTGGGCGTGATGACGGTTGCTAGTGGGAACAGGCGGCGGGTGAGCGCCTCGGCGGCATCTTCGACAATCAGCCGTGCGCCCGAGGTGGCTACCATGACGGGGTCGACGACCACGTTTGTCGCGTTCCAGGCGCTCAGGCGGTCGGCGATAACCTCGATAATCTCGGCAGAGGAAACCATGCCGATCTTGACGGCGCTGGGGCGGATATCGTCAAAAACGGCGTCAATTTGCGCGGCTACGATATCTGGCGAGATATCCTGCACGGCGGTAACGCCCAGGGTGTTTTGCGCTGTGATGGCGGTGATGGCCGTCTCGGCATACAGGCGGTGCGCCGTGATGGTCTTGATGTCGGCCTGAATGCCGGCGCCACCGCTGGAATCGGATCCCGCGATGGACAGGACGGCAGGTACCTTACTACGATCCATGTTCGCTCCCTTGTTCGGTCGGAATCAAATGGGTCTTTAAGCCAGCATTATAAAGATGCCCGGGCCGACTCTATGCCGAACCCGGGCGGGCGATGCAATCTCTACGCAAGTGTAAGTAAATGTTCACAAGTCAACAATTGACAGGCACCAGCTCGCCGCCAGAAGCGGCCGCGGCGACAGGGTTAGTCTTCCATGCCGAGGTCGATCGTGGTGCCCTCGAAGATCTTGTTGACGGTGCGGACGGCGCACATCTTGCCACACATGGTGCAAGTGCCCTCGGTGGCGGCGGGGGACTCCTCGTAGCGCTTCTTGCCCGTAACCGGGTCGAGCGCGCACTTCCACATGGCGTCCCAGTCGAGCTTGCGGCGTGCCTGGCCCATCTTGTCGTCCAGATCGCGGGCGTGCGGCACCTTCTTGGCGATATCGGCGGCGTGTGCGGCGATCTTGGTGGCCATGAGGCCATCGAGCACGTCCTGGGCGTTGGGCAGGCACAGGTGCTCAGCGGGTGTCACGTAGCACAGGAAGTCGGCGCCGGAGCTCGCCGAGATGGCGCCACCGATGGCGGCGGTGATGTGGTCGTAGCCCACGCCGATATCGGTCACCAGCGGCCCCAGCACATAGAACGGCGCATTATGACACAGGCGCTTCTGCAGCTTCATGTTGGCGGCGATCTCGTCGAGCGCCATGTGACCCGGTCCCTCGACCATAACCTGGACGCCGGCGGCCCAAGCGCGCTTGCACAGCTTGCCCAGCTCGATCATCTCGGCGGTCTCGGTGGCATCGTTTGAGTCGTAGAGACAGCCCGGGCGGCAGGAATCGCCGAGCGAGATCGTCACGTCGTACTCGTGGCAGATCTCGAGCACCTCGTCGTAGAACTCGTAGAAGGGGTTTTCGTTGCCGGTGACTTCCATCCAGCCAAACAGCAGCGAGCCGCCGCGGCTGACGATGTTCATGAGGCGGCCGGTCTCCTTAAAGGTCTTGATGACCGACTTGTTGATGCCGCAGTGGATGGTCATGAAGTCCACGCCGTCCTCGGCGTGCGCGCGAACGACCTCGAGCAGGTCGTCCTTGGTGAGCTTGACCAGCGGCTTTTCCATGTAGCCGATGGCGTCGTACATGGGGACGGTGCCCACCATAAGCGGCGTCTCGTCGATGAGCTGCTGGCGGAACTGGCGCGTCTTGCCCGAGTTGGAGAGGTCCATGATGGCGTCGGCGCCAAAGTCCTCGGCAATCTTGACCTTCTTCCATTCCTCGGCGGCATCGGCCTTGTCGCCCGAGATGCCTAGGTTGACGTTGACCTTGGTGGACAGGCCCTCGCCGACACCAAAGGCGCGCATGCCCTTTTTGATATGCACGATGTTGGCGGGGATGGCGATGCGGCCGTCGGCCACGCGCTCGCGGATGTACTCGGGGTCGCGATGCTCACGCTCGGCAACCTCCTTCATCTGCGGCGTAATCTGCCCGGCACGGGCGAAGTCGATTTGCGTGACGAGCTTGGGCTCGGTCTGTGTGCTCATTGGCACGGCTCCCTTCGTTGGCATTACCCATATCAGGTTTGCGGGTCAGGGCGGGCGCGCCCAGTCTCAGCCTGCCGTCTTGTCCTGCAAGCTCCCCGTTATGTCATGGGCTCAAGTATAGCCTGAATGGGTACGATTGGGCCAACGAGCGTGCCTGTGGGGAGGCGAACATGGAAGACAAGCATCTGTATCGAGAGACGCAATGGGATGTATCGGCCGAGGAAAGCCGTGCGCACCATGGCCTTGTCGCGATTGGTTTTGCGGTGCTTGCCGTGCTGGTGATTGCCTTTTGTATCTGGACGTTTGGTGGTCGCGGCGGCGTTGCATGGGAGTTCGAGGCTGATGATAGCCTACCGATTATGACGATGAAGGTCTCTGGCGGCAATACCGTTGCCGCGCCGGGCGACTATTGGTATCCGCGCGATGGATTTGCCCAGCTGCAGCTGAGCGGTGGTTCCATTCCTGGTGAAGAGATCGAGCGCGTGACCTTCGATGCGTCGCTTAAGACACTGTTGGTCGAGCTCAAAGATCAAGGGGGTGTGCCCACGACGATGGATATCGCCCTGACGGAATGGCGCCTGGAGCCCCCGTCGGGCGTCAAGGTGTCCGAGGTGGAGCATGTCAAGATTACCTACCAAGATGGCTCGACGAGCGAGATTGTAAAGGCCGATGGCTTGGCGGAGTAACGGGGGGGGGTTGGAAACGGCGGGCCTATTGTGCCTGCGCGTTCATGAAAACCAGGGTGTTTTCGTCTGAAAGCTCGGGGATGTGACGATAGCCGATGTTGAATGCGGTAAGTCCGCTTGCATCCTCGAGCTCGTTTTCTGCCATCCACCGCACCATGGAGCCGCGCGCCTTTTTGCTGGCGGTCGACCGTTGGATGGGCTTCCCGTTGCGGATACCCTCGCCAAAAAGGCATGTGACGGCCGTGGCGTCGCCCGCGAGATGGGGCAGAACGGCTTTGGCATACTCTACGCTGGCGAGGTTGACGATCGTGGTGTTTGAGCCTGCCGGGGCGATAACCTGCGCGAGCTTGTCGCTCCAAAACGCGTAGAGGTCTCGGGCATCGTCAACGGCGAGCTTCGCGCCCATTTCCAGCCGATACGGTTCGACGGCATGAAAGGGGCGTACGCATCCGTAAGGGCCCGAGAGGATCCACAGATGGTCTTGCAGCCATGCGAGCTGCGCGGAATCCATCACCTCGGGCGCCATGCTCTGGTATTGAATGCCGTGATAGGACATGACGGCAGGGGAGAGGTGACGGGCGAGTGCGGGATTGTCGAGATCGCCGTTTCCCAAGATGGGCCCGAACTCATGCAGGGTGTTGAGGCAAGGCCCCAGCAGTTTGTCACTCACGTTCCATAGCGCCTGCAGACCGCCGCTGCCTTCATTCCGCTCGATATCTAGCAGTGCGCGGTGGAGGCGAGCCGTCTCGTGCACAAAAGGTGGAATGCCCAGGACTTCAAAAGCATCCCTGGCCGCGCGCATTTGCTTGGCGGGCGAAATGATGACCTGCAGCATGAACTCTCCTCTGCCAAAAAGGAAGTTGCGGTGGAATACGGTCTGTTTTGGTCGTTTATGGGCCAGTTTAGTCCGTATTTCACCGCAACTGATGAAGGGTTGGTTAGGCGCGCTCGAGGAAGGCCTTGTAGCCGCGGTAGGCCTCGTAGATATCGGCCTTGTTGGCGACCTCCCACAGGGCGTGCATGGACAGGACGGCAACACCGGAGTCGATGACGTTCATGCCGTACTTGGCCATGATGTAGGCGATGGTGCCGCCGCCGCCCGCGTTGACGCGACCGAGCTCACAGGTCTGGAAGTCCACGCCGGCCTCGTCCATGATGTCGCGGATGAGGGCCACGTACTCGGCGTCGGCGTCGTTGGAGCCGCCCTTGCCGCGGCTGCCCGTGTACTTGTTAAAGCACAGGCCGCGACCCATGAAGGCCGCGTTCTTGGTCTCGAACTTGCCGGCGTAGCCCGGGTCGAAGCCGGCGGACACGTCGGAGGAGAGCATGCGGCTGCGGGCGAGGGCGCGGCGCAGGGCCAGCGGGCTGTCCTCGCCGACGAGCGTCATGATCTCGGCGACGGTGTTCTCGAAGAAGCGGCTCGTCATGCCGGTGGCGCCCACGGAGCCGATCTCCTCCTTGTCGACGATGAGCGTGATGCTCGTGCGCTCCACGTTGGCGACGTTGATCTGGGCGAGCATGGAGGGGTAGGCGCAGACGCGGTCGTCGTGGCCATAGCCCAAGATCATGGAGCGGTCGAGGCCCATGTCGCGGGCCGGGCCGGCGGGCACGACCTCGATCTCGGCGGAGAGGAAGTCCTCCTCCTCGACGTCGTACTGCTCCTTGAGGATATCCAGGAACATCTGCTTGACGGGCTCCTTGGGGGCGTCCTTGTCGTCCTCGTCAAACTTGACGGGGCGGCCGCCCACGATTACGTCGAGGATCTCGGCGTCGACAGCGTCCTTGGCGGGCTTGGACATCTGCTCGCTCGAGAGGTGGATCAGCAGGTCGGAGATGGTGAAGACCGGGTCGTTCGCCTTGTCGCCGATGTTGATGTCGACGGTGGTGCCGTCCTTTTTGCAGATGACGCCCACGAGCGCGAGCGGGGAGGCCACCCAGTGGTAGCTCTTGACGCCGCCATAGTAGTGCGTGTCGAGATAAGCCATGTCGCCGGCCTCGAAGGCGGGATTCTGCTTAAGGTCCAGGCGCGGCGAGTCCACGTGGGCGCCCAGGATGTTAAAGCCCTGCTCGAGCGGGGCGGTGCCAAGGTTGACGAGCATAAGGTCCTTGCCGTGGTTGGCGGCGTACACCTTGTCGCCTGCCTTGAGCTCGCGACCCTCGGCAATCACGGTCTCCAGGTCGACGTATCCCGCCTCCTCGGCCATCTTGATGCCGGTCTTGACGCACAGGCGCTCGGTCTTGTTCTCGCTCAAAAACTGCTTATAGCCGCGGCAAAGCTCCTCGAGCTCCTCGATTTGCTGTGGCGTGTACTTTTTCCATGCGCTGGGACGCTCCATGACGCAGGCTCCTTTCGGATCGATCGTGCTGGTTGATGTACCGTGAGCCATCGTATCACGCGCGGGCTCGCGGCGGCAGGGGAGCCTGATGTGAGGTGGCCGCGGGGCGGGGAGCGTGTAAACTGGAGTGAGCAAACCGTGCCCAGCCCAAAGCGAGGTATTTAATATGTCTGACAAGCGCCGCACTTTTGCCGTTATCGACGGCAACTCGCTCATGCACCGCGCCTTTCACGCCGTGCCGCCGACCATGAACGCGCCGGACGGTCGCCCCACCAACGCGATCTTTGGCTTTCTAAACATGTTTCTTAAGATGATTGATGCCTTTAACCCCGACGGTGTGGTCGTGGCGTTTGACAAGGGTAAGCCGCGCGTGCGCATGGAGATGCTGCCGCAGTATAAGGCGCAACGCCCGCCCATGGACCCCGATCTGCATGCGCAGTTCCCTATGATTAAGGAGCTGCTCACCGCGCTCAACGTGCCGATTCTGCAGTCCGAGGGCTGGGAAGGCGACGATATCCTGGGAACCATGGCGCGCCTGGGCGAGCAGGCCGGCTGCGACATGCTACTGGTGACCGGCGACCGCGACATGTATCAACTCGTGACCGAGCACGTCAACGTGGTCTCGACTCGCAAGGGCCTGTCTGACGTGGCGATCATGACGCCCGAGAGCGTGGACGACCTGTATCACGGCATTACGCCGGCGCTCGTGCCCGATTTTTACGGTCTAAAGGGCGATACGTCCGACAACATCCCCGGTGTGCCGGGCATCGGTCCCAAAAAGGCGAGTGCGCTCATTGCGAAGTACGGTAGCCTGGACGAAGTCATCGCGCATGCCGACGAGGTCAAGGGCAAGATGGGCGAGAACCTGCGTGCACACATCGATGACGCACTACTGAGCCGCAAGGTTGCGACAATTCGCACCGATGCGCCCGTCGAGCTCGACTTTGAGGCGACGTCCTTCCCGGCGTTTTCTGCCGATGAGGTTTCCGCGGCGCTGGGTACGCTTGGTATCACCGCCATGCAGAACCGTTTCTTAGCGCTGATCGGCGGCGAGGGCGGGGCTGCTGCCTCCAGTGTGTTTGAGATACCTGCTATGGTTCGCGCAGCCGCCGGCGATGCTGACGCGCTTGGTGCCGTTGCGGCTGAGGTCTCCCGCGCGATTGATGCCGGCGAGTGGGTCGCCGCCGTGGTGGATGACGACAAGGAAGAGGGCGCGCTCTTTGGACTGACGCGCACGCTGTGGCTGGCGACGTCCAAGGGCCTGTTCGCGCTCGAGGAGGGCGACAGCTGTGCGGCGGCTGAGGTTGAGGGCTTCAACTTCGCCCACGGCGTGATTGCCGGCGTGCTTGCGCGCCTGTTTGTGGAGGGCCGCGTGGCGAGCCCGGATATGAAGGCGTTGTTGCACGAGCTTTCGCCCATCGATTCTTCTGAACTCGAGCTCATGGATCCGCTCGCTACCGATTCCACGCGTATCTTCGATACCGTGGTCGCTGCCTATCTGCTGGATTCCGATCGCTCCGAGTTCGATGAGGCATATCTTGCCGATACGTATCTGCAGATGGCGCTGCCTGCGGCGCGCGGCGCAGAGGGTGCTGGTGAGGACGCTCCGGCGCCTGCCGCCCGTACTGCGGCTCTGACGCTGGCGCTCGTGGCACCGTTGCGCGAGTGCATGGCCCGTGAGAATGCCGCCAACGTGTTCGATGGCATCGAGATGCCGCTCGTTCCGGTACTTGCCAAGATGGAGCGCGCGGGCATGCTCGTGGACCCCGACCGTCTGCACAGTCTGTCCGAGGGTCTGGCGACCCAGATTACCGAGGTTGAGCGCAGTATTCGCGACCTGGCGGGTGACGAGACCTTTAATATTGGCAGTCCCATGCAGCTGTCGCATGTGCTCTTTGATGTGATGGGGCTTCCGACCAAGGGCCTCAAGAAGACTAAGCGCGGCTATTATTCGACCAATGCTAAGGTGTTGAGCGATCTTGCCCGCGACCACGAGATCGTGCGCCTGATTTTGGACTGGCGTGAGAAGTCCAAGATTAAGTCGACCTATCTGGACACGCTAGGTCCGCTGCGCCGTGGTGACGGTCGTGTGCACACCACGTACAACCAGACCATCACCGCGACGGGACGTTTGTCTTCGAGCGACCCCAATCTGCAAAACATTCCGACTCGCTCGGAGCTGGGGCGTACCGTCAAGACGGCGTTTTCGGCAGGCGAGGGCAGCGTCTTTTTGGCGGTGGACTACTCGCAGATCGAGCTGCGTCTGCTGGCGCATCTTTCGGGTGACGAGCATCTGGTACGTGCCTTTAACGAGGGCGAAGACTTCCACGCCGAGACGGCCGCGCGCGTGTTTGGCGTTCCCGTGTCCGAGGTAACGCCCGACTTGCGCAGTCGCGCCAAGGCCGTGAACTTTGGCATCGTGTACGGCCAGCAGGCCTACGGTCTGTCGCAGTCGCTGCATATCTCGATGGCCGAGGCGCGCGATATGATCGACCGCTACTACGAGGCCTACCCGGGCGTGCGAACGTTCCTCGACAATGTGGTGGCGCGCGCCAAGCAGACGGGCTACGCCGAGACCATGTACGGTCGCCGGCGTCATATTCCGGAGCTCAAGGCCAAAAACCCACAGCTCCGCGGCTTTGGCGAGCGCACGGCTATGAACCACCCCATGCAGGGCACCGCGGCCGACATCATCAAGATCGCCATGGCCCGCGTAAGCCGCCGCCTGGAAGAAGAGGGCTTTGCCGCCCACATGATTCTGCAGGTACACGACGAACTGGACTTTGAGTGCCCCGTCGACGAAGTCGAGCGCCTCACCGCCATGGTCCGCGACGTCATGGAGCACGTAGTAGACCTCCGCGTACCGTTGATCGCCGAAGCCAGCACCGGCATAACCTGGGCCGACGCCAAATAGGGAAGCAACCACAGTTCCAAAGTAACCAAAAACAGAAGGACGCCCCTCATCAACAAGGAGCGTCCTTCGTCCAATTAAATTCAGCCAAAGTATCTAGGCGCCAAGACGCCATTCAGGCGGCAAGCAAGTCGCCGCAGGACCTGGCCGGGTGGCATGGGTTAACTTTTCGTAGATTCCGCACGCAAAGAAAGCCACTTAATGTGGCTTTCGTCTTGCGCAGGACCTGACCGAGCGAAAAGTTAACCCATGCCACCCGGCCAGGTCCGACGAGCGCGTTAGCGAGCCGCCAAGATGGCGTCGATGAGCGTCAGTACGCCCCCGTCGTTGTTGCTCGGAATGCGCCATTTAGCGTGTGCGTTCATGTGCTCCTCGGCATTGTCCACGATAAAGCTGTGACCGACGCGCTCGAGCATGGGGATGTCGTTGTAGGTATCGCCCACGGCAGCGGCGTCGGCAATATCGATGCCCAGGTGCTCGCACAGGTGCGCGACGCCGGCGCCCTTGTCGACGCCCAGGTTCATAAAGTCGATCCACTCGCGCCCGGCGTTGGTGACGTAGAGCTTGTCCGAGAACTCGGGGCTATAGGTCTCGCGGAAAGCGGGCTCGGCGTCGTAGCCGGGGAAGAAGACCGAAATCTTGTTGGACTCGAAATCAATGCCCTCAAAGCTGTCGACGTAGTTGATTGTGTTGTAGTAGACGCTGATCTCGTCGTGGTATTGATGGTCGCGGGCAAGCACGTAGAACTCGTCGAAGCAGCACAGGACGGGGACAGCGCGAGGATCCTCCGAGGCACGGTTCAAGACCTGCTGATACAGCTCCACGTCAATATTGCTCTTATAGATATAGCTGCCGCGATAGATCACGCACGCTCCGTTGTCGGGACAAAAGGCGAGGCGGTTCTTGATGCCCTCGAACATCTCCTCGAGCTTGGGGGCGGGACGTCCGCTGGCGGGGCAGAATACGATGCCGGCGTCGGCGAGCTTGTCCAGGCGCTCATCAAGACCCTGGGGCAGCACACGCTCGTCGGTCAGCAGCGTCTTGTCCATATCGACGGCGAGAATCTTAATGTTGCCGATGTTGGCGTCCGATTCGTAAGTTTGCATAAAAAAGCGCCTTTCGTTTCGAGATTGTTTCAGACGTTATAACCATCAACTAGTAGTCGAGCGTATTTTCGCAGGAATGGTGCGTATTTGCACTGCAATTCACAAACTAATGAAAAAACTTTTCAGAAATTTGAATTTGTCGCTTGCGCAGCGTGCACTTTATCGTAATATAGCGAACATCGAAAACGGAGACGGCAAAAGAGCCGTTTACCGAGGAAAAGGTACCGTTTGCGATATTTGAATTGCGCCCGGCGATACGTGAGAGGAGAGGCAGATGCAGTTCGTAAAGATCATCACCACTGCAGACAATGCCATCCGACGCCAGCGCGCAATTTCCCGACGACGATAACAATCGTCTCTGTCCGCATGGGGCGCAATGCCTCAACAGAGTCATTTTGAGGTCGTTGGGTTTAAGCACGACATAGCCGCATGTTTCTAGGGCATGCCTGTGATGCATTCTGCTGAATAACCTGATATTGCACGGTTTTTGACCTCAAGGTGACTTGCAACTGACCGATGTTCTAACTAGCTACCAAGGGCGAAAGGAAACAGCCATGAGCAAGGAAAAAGTCGTTCTCGCATATTCCGGTGGTCTTGATACATCCGTATGTGTCAAGTGGCTCCAGGACGAGAAGAATCTCGATGTCGTTTGTGTCTGCGGCAACGTGGGCCAGGAAGAGACCGGACTGGATGCCAAGAAGCAGAAGGCGCTCGACCTGGGCGTTCTCGATTGCCAGGTGCTCGACCTGCGCGACGAGTTCTCCGATGAGTTCCTGACTAAAGCCATCGCGGCAAACTCCATGTACGAGAACAAGTACCCGCTGCTCTCCGCTCTGTCTCGCCCGCTGCTTGCCAAGAAGCTTGTTGAGGTCGCCCACGAGTTTGGCGCGACCTACGTCGCCCACGGCTGCACCGGCAAGGGTAACGACCAGGTCCGTTTTGAGGCCGCCGTCAAGGCCCTCGACCCCGAGCTCAAGGTTATCGCCCCGGTTCGCGAGTGGGACCTGAAGTGCCGTCCCGACGAGGTCGCCTATGCCCACGCCCACAACGTGCCGGTTCCCGAGGGTGCCAACGACAACCCCTACTCCATCGACGACAACCTGTGGGGTCGTGCCATTGAGTGCGGTCACCTGGAGGATCCCTGGAACGAGCCGCTCGACGACGCCTGGGTTATGACCAAGAACCCCGAGGACACGCCGGACACCCCGACCTACACCGAGATTGAGTTTGAGGCCGGCAAGCCCGTCGCCGTCGACGGCAAGAAGATGAAGCTCTCCGAGATCGTCATCGCCCTCAACAAGATTTCGGGCGACAACGGCTTTGGCCGTCTTGACCTGGTCGAGGATCGTCTGGTGGGCCTCAAGAGCCGCGAGTGCTATGAGGTTCCCGGAGCCCTGACGCTCATCACCGCCCACAAGGCGCTTGAGGACATCTGCGTCGAGGGCGATTTGCTCAAGACCAAGATTAAGCTCGAGCAGGATTGGGCCACCGCCGTTTACAACGGCCAGTGGTACAGCCCGCTCAAAAACGCGCTCGATGCCTTTATGGCCGATACCCAGAAGTTCGTGACCGGCACTGTCCGTCTGAAGTTCTTTAAGGGCAACTGCCATGTCGTCGGCCGCAAGAGCCCCTTCAGCCTCTACGACTACGGTCTGGCTACCTACGACCGCGACACCACGTTTGACGAGAAGGCCAGCGCCGGCTTTATCGAGATCGATACGCTGTCGCTCAAGACGTGGGCAAAGGTCCAGGGCCCCAGCTCTGCTGCCGCCCAGGCCTAGCGCCTCCTTCCCTTGGTATCCGCGCGGCCCATCCGCGTGATACATAACGGGCGCACGGGGTCCCTACCTTTCGTTATGCTTGCTGACACTTCTTAACATCGGTGGCCCCTACGTTCCGCCCGCATATATGATGCCGCGTCTGCGGCTGAGTCCGAGCCCCGCCGGGGTTGTCCGGCGGGGCTCCTTCTATCAATTTGGCGGCTCTGCGCCTATATATATGAGGAGTATCCATTATGTTCAATGCTATTGCGCATGCTTTACTCGCCCTCGCGCCCGAGTTCGATGCTGCAAGGGTCGAGGACGTCCCTATGAGCCTGAAGGCCTGGATCGATGGTTCGCAGGGCAACATCCGGAGGGAGACGTTGGGCGCCAAGTGCATGGCGCGTCACTTCTTTGCAAATTAGCTATATGGTCCCGCGCACGGCGGGGAATGTGTAAAACTAGCGGTTGAAAATCGCTTTAGCGACAGCGCATTGCTTTGGGCGCTTGTTTTGGTATTTGGAGAAAGGAGACGGTTCCATGGCTCTTTGGGGCGGTCGTTTTGAGGCGGGCGTGGCCGAGGTCACGCAGGAGTTTGGCGCGTCGCTGCCGGTCGACAAACATCTCTATAAGCAGGATATCGCCGGCTCTAAGGCGCATGCCAAGATGTTGGCCACCCAGGGCATCATCAGTGTCGAGGACGAGCAGGCGATTGCCGAGGGCCTGACCGGCATCGAACAGGATATCGATGCCGGCAACTTCACCTTCGATATCAACGACGAGGACATCCATATGTCCATCGAGAGCGAACTGACGCGTCGCATCGGCGAGGCCGGTAAGCGCTTACATACCGGACGTTCGCGCAACGACCAGGTGGCGACCGACACACGCCTGGGCGTCAAGGCACTGGCCAAGGAGCTCATGGAGGCCAATCTTGAGCTGCGCCATGTGCTGGTGGATGCGGCCAAGAAGTACGACAAGGTGATTCTGCCGGGCTACACGCATATGCAGCACGCTCAGCCCGTGCTGCTGTCGCATCATCTGCTGGCATATTCCTGGATGTTCGCACGTGACTTTACGCGCCTGAAGGCCGCCTTTGATGCCGCCGACAACTGCCCGCTGGGTGCTGCCGCGCTTGCCGGTACGAGCTATCCGCTCGATCGCCAGATGACGGCTGCCGAACTTGGCTTTGCGGGCGTGATTCCTAACTCACTCGATGCTGTTTCCGACCGTGATTTCCTGCTCGATCTGCATTACGCCGGCTCCGTCATGGCGATGCACCTGTCGCGTCTTTCTGAGGAGATCGTGCTGTGGTCGAGCTCCGAATTTGGCTTTATCACGCTTTCCGACTCCTACTCCACCGGCTCGTCCATCATGCCGCAGAAGAAGAACCCCGACTTTGCCGAGCTTATTCGCGGCAAGAGCGGCCGAGTCTATGGCAACCTGGTGCAGCTGCTCGTGACCATGAAGGGCTTGCCGCTCGCCTATAACAAGGACCTGCAGGAGGACAAGGAGGGCGCGCTCGATACCGCCCATACGCTCATGCAGTGCCTGTCCGTTATGGCCGGAATGATTTCGACCTGGACCGTCAACGAGGATGCCATGGCGCGCGAGTGTGGCGTGGGACACCTTGCTGCCACCGATGTTGCCGATTACCTGGCCAAGCGTGGCCTGCCGTTCCGCGAGGCACATGCCGTGGTGGGGCATCTGGTCCTGATGTGCGAGAAGCGCGGCTGTAATCTTGAGGACCTGCCGTTTGAGGTGTTCCAGGAGGCAAGCCCGCTCTTTGAGCGCGACATTACCGAGGCGCTCGACATCCCGTCGATTGTCGCCGCGCGCACGACCGAGGGCGGTACCGCCCCTGCCGCCGTTGCCGTGCAGCTGCAGCGCGCCGAGGCACAACTCGTTGCCGACGAGGGCGTGTTTGGGTCGCTGACCAAGGTTGTCGAGATGGGGCACGGGGCAAAGTAAGGTTTTGGCTGAAGCTGCTTTGGCCATTTATTGATAAATCGTTTTGATTTTACGGGCGTCTGCTGTTGCGGGCGCCCGTATTTTGTTGCTATCGGGGAGGGGCTTGTCGAGAACTTCTGTAGGACCTTTGGGCAGGTTGTGAAGGGGATACGTTCGCGGGCGGCAACCGACCGCCTGCTCGGTTCGATGCGGTTGATGGACGGTCGGATGGTACTCTAATCGGGCTTCGAAACAGAAGTGACACATATGGAGCGCTTTAATAAATTGCAGCGTTTCAATAAACAGCTTTTTGTTTAACTGCAGCTAAAACTCTGTTACGATGCAGTCCAGGCGGGTGCCGGAATGGGACTTGGGCACGCGCGAACCTACTTGAAAGGCTACCTTATGGCTATCGAGAAGACCTTCATCATGATTAAGCCCGACGCCGTGCGCGACCGTAAGATCGGCGAGATCGTTGCTCGCATTGAGCGCAGCGGCCTTGTCATCGAGCGCATGGAGATGACCACGCTCGAGCGCGCTACCGTCGAGGAGCACTACGCCCATCTGGCCGACAAGCCCTTCTTTGGCGGTCTCTGCGACTTTATGACGAGCGGTCCGGTCGTCAAGATGGTCGTTTCCGGTCTCTCCGCTGTCTCCAAGATGCGCACCCTCATGGGCGCCACCAACCCGCTTGACGCTGCCCCCGGCACCATTCGCGGCGACTTCGCTGTCGATGTTAACGCCAACGTGATCCACGGCTCCGACTGCCTGGAGAACGCCGAGATCGAGATCAAGCGCTTCTTTGGCTAAACCAGCTTTGACTCCTTAAAGCTGTTAGCGTGTGGCTTTGGCGCCGCGGAATTCCATCCGCGGCGCCCTATTTATTCCAAAATCTATGAAGGGGCCCGCTCGGACATAAGTTCCGA
>UQVT01000037.1 GCA_900544465.1 uncultured Collinsella sp.
AGCGCATGACCAACGAGTCCGCTGGCGAGAACGCCTACACCATGTTCGACACCGATGAGCACCTGGACGGCAGCACGATCGAGGCGCTCAAGCAGATTCCGTCGATGTATCGCGTGCGCGTGATTAAATAGCGCCGGTGCCAAGCCTGCCAGACAGACCACGAAGCCCATTCGCCCCCCCGTTTTCACGAAACGGGGGGGCGATTTTGTTGCTCCGGACGACTTTAAAATGATACCCAGAACAAGTTTTTTCAGATAATCGATAGTGAGGCTCCAGTCGCTAAGCACACCCACTTTGATAAACAGCTTTATCAGGGACTTTAGTAGGTAAAAATCGGTCTCTATGTGCCGAATGTAAGTTGACTGTCCATTTTCCGAAACAACTTATTCTAGGTAGCATTTTTAAGGCCCTTCCAAGGCAAAATATAAGTATTTTGCGACCAAAACTCTAGTCCGCGCGACCATTTTCCGCCCGCGCGGCTACATTCCCGCCCAATCGATAAAAATCTCCTCACGAAGCCGCCGTTCGAGCTCCTGCTGCCGCGGCGTCTTGTCTTTCAGCGGCACATCGAGATAGGACATGATGAGCCCCATCACCACGCGGAAGGCATCGGAATCGGCCAGCTGACCATAGGTCATCAGAACGACGGGATATCCCATGGCTTGCAAGGCCGTCGTTCGATCGGAGTCCGAGATCTTGGATTCAATGGATCCGTGAATGGCTTTACCTTGGCATTCAACCAGACACTCTCGACTGCCGTCCTTATTTGCCAGCAGGATATCGGCATAGCGCCTATCAAGCCCCGAAATCAGGCGGGCGCTGCGCGTCATACGAATCTCAACGTTATTGGTAAGGCGCAGCCCTTCGCCGCCGCGCAACCTCGTAAGGCCAAACAGCATCGAAGCCTGGACCTCAAGCGGCGATGCCGCCACCCCCGTAATGCATTTCGCGGCACGTGTGAACGATTTAGCACCGCGGAGCCCCGGGATCTTATCGACGTACTCTGTAAGTTCAGAGAACTCGATCAAGGGCGGTCGTTTCCACAGGTCCGTTGGATTCCCCGAGACATCCTTTACATTTTCCCAACCCAACCGTGCGTCACCCCACCGGTCCCCATATGCCTGCACAAGTGCCGACTTTACCTGAGGCGCAATCTTGCACACGGCAAAGGTGCCGCACATCTCATACATGCACATGATTAAACGCTCGTTTGAGACCGAGGAAGCCAGGGTCAGCAGGGTAAAGAGCGAGGACGCAACATCGAGGCCAAACTCCGTCTGCCGCATGGAATCAAACGGCCTCTCCCCGTTCCAAACATGCCTGACAATGCGATCGCCCTTGCGCCCGCAGACGCCCTGCGCCAACACGTGTAACGGGGTGCCCAGGAAATGCTTGACGAGCGGATGCTCACATAGGTGCTCCCTGCGCGGATCGTCCGCAGAATCGGGCAGGTCCGGCATTATTGCCAAGACCTGTGGAGGTATCCGGTGATACCGAAAGGCAGATATGTCGCACAGCATGTCGTCCATGAAGGGTACGTACCCACCGCGTCGTTTGTAAACCCGCCTGGACGGCAAACGCGCTGGCTCGGCCTGCGAACGGTAAATACCGCTGCGCGCACGCCGCGGATCTCTCAAGAGGCTTACAATCAGTTTGGAAAGCAGACTGATTGTGAGGTTGCATATGGTTGATGAGGACTTTGCCTGGCGGCTTACGCAGGAGCTCGTGCGGATCGACAGCTCAGACCCGGGCGCGTATGAGGACGAGATCGAGCACTTCATTAAGAGGCTCATTGAGCAGCAGCTGGCGCAGCTTGATAGTCCTGCGCTCGATGCCGTGCAGATTGAGGAGCTCGAAGTACTCCCCGGGCGCCGCAACCTTATGATTACCGTGCCGGCCGTAAGCGACGAGGCCCGACTCGTCTACATCTGTCACATGGATACCGTCACCCTGGGCGATGGCTGGGAGGCAGACACGCCGCCGCTCGGAGCGATCGTGCGCGACGATAAACTCTATGGTCGCGGCTCCTGCGACATGAAGGGTGGCCTGGCTTGCGCCATTGCCGCACTGGTCCATACGCTCGAGCGCGTGGCGGCGGATGGCGCGCTGCCCCGCCGCGGCTTTTCACTCATCTGCTCAGTCGACGAGGAAGACTTTATGCGCGGCTCAGAGGCCGCGATCGATGCCGGCTGGGTCGGCTCGCGCGAATGGGTGCTGGACACCGAGCCCACCGACGGACAGATTCAGGTGGCGCACAAGGGTCGCACGTGGTTCGAGATCGAGATGGCCGGCGTCACGGCGCATGCGAGCCAGCCTTGGAAGGGCGCAGACGCCGTCGCCGCCATGGCCGAGGTCGTGTGTTCGCTCCGTCGCGCGTTCGCGGCGCTGCCCGCGCACGATGAGCTGGGGCCTTCGACCATCACGTTTGGCCAAATCGAGGGCGGCTATCGCCCCTATGTCGTACCCGACCACGCCAAGGTCTGGGTCGATATGCGCCTGACCCCGCCGACCGATACAGCCGCCGCGACGCGCATGGTAGAGCAGGCCATCGCCGGCGCCGAAGCCGCCGTTCCCGGTTGCCATGGCGCCTATGCCGTAACAGGCGACCGCCCCGCCATCGAGCGCGATCCGGTCTCTCCCCTTCTAGCTGCACTCAAGTGCGCAGCAGACGATGTAACGGGCACGGATACGACCGTCGGCTTCTTTACCGGCTACACCGACACTGCCGTCATTGCCGGCAAGACGGGTAACCGTAACTGCATGAGCTATGGCCCCGGGTCGCTCGCGCTCGCCCACAAGCCCAACGAATATGTGCCCCACGCCGACATCGTTCGTTGTCAGCAGGTGCTAATCGCGCTCGCCGATAACGTGCTCTGGGACGCGAGCGGCCAAGTTGGGGCATAATAAGCCGCGAACAAACCGACTCGTGCGTTAGGACCGCCCATGAAAGCACTTCCGTTTCCCTGCATCCGCCCGGCTCAGGACCGCGTGCTCGAGGCGTTGCCTGCAATGGGCAGCATCCTGAACGGCAACGATGCTCTGCGCGAAGCCATTGCCGATGGCCTGATGCTCAAGGATCCAGGCGCGGCGTATTACGTGTACGAATGCTCGGGTGAGCCGGGTCGCGTGACGGGCGTCGTGGCGATTTGCCCGACGAGTGTACTTGCGGGCGGCAAGGGCGATGCCAGCGCTGACGTGGCCGCCGCTGCGCACGCGATCGCCGAACTCAAAGTTCAGCCTCGTCCCGTGTCGCTCGCTTACGAGGCCTCGCCCGTCATGGATATCATCCTGGGCGCCGCCAAAGAGGGTGCGTCGCTCTACGCCGTCACCGACCCCGCGGGCATTACGCACCGCGCGTGGGAGGTCAAGCGCGAGGACGCCGTCGGGGCCATCCGCGCTATGCTCGACCAAGCACCGGAGCCGGCACTGGCCGACGACCCCGCCTACGCCGCCGCTCTGACCGGGGCGTCGCAGCTGCTAGCCGATGAGGCCCGTGCCGCCGGAACGTACACCGGCAAGGAGCCGTTCAACTTTACCGTTGCCGTGCTCTTCCCCGCCGCGCAGGTCAGCGGCGCCGCGCAGCGGGTCCCGATGGGCCTGCTCACCCACCAGGTCGCGCGGTTCTAGCAAGACCAGACCGCCCAGCACAAAAATCGGCAGCTCAACAAACAGGGGGCGGGAATGCAATACATGCACATGCATCCCCGCCCCTTTCGCATGGAGCAATTATGTCGGCGACCTGCGTCGCCACACCCACGCTACCCGCGTCGCGGACCCGCTGTCGCCACCAGCGGTTCAAGCCCCAGCTCGCGCGCGTAATCCTCCTGCGTAAAAATCTCAATCAGCTCAAACGTACCGGCCTCGTCGTCAAACACGAAATGTAGCACCGAGCAGTTGCCCGGCACACGATCGCGCTCGTCGGCCGCCGCACCCTTCACGTGGTCCATGAACTCCTTGATGGCCGATCCGTGGCTCACCGCGAGGACGCACTCGTGGTCCGGGCGTCGCATAAGATCGGTCAATGTCGCCACCATGCGCTCGCGCACCTGCATCTGGCCCTCGCCGCCAAACTGCCGATAGAAGTCGCGCCACGGGCGCTCGGGCATAAGCATCACGCGCTCGGCCTCAAAGTCGCCAAAGAACCACTCACGCAGGCCGTCCAGGCGCTCGTACGCCAAGCCCGGCAACAAGTTGGCGATAGTCTGCTCGGTGCGATGAAGCGTGGAGGTGTAGGCATGATCGGGCTCAATGCCGCGCGCACGTAAAAACATGCCGGCGCGCGCCGCCTGGTCGCAACCCAACTGCGTAAGCGGCGAGTCACTCCACCCCTGAATGATACGCTTGAGGTTGAATATCGTCTGTCCATGACGGACCAGATACAGATCTTTATTCATAGGGGTCCTTTCGTTCGTTACCAATCAAGGAGCGAAAACGCCCCGTCGCAATAGCCAAAATGAAGCACGGCTCCGTTGTCGGGTAGCTCTCCCCTGCCAGTCACATACTCAAGAAACTCCTGGCAGGCTGAGCCGTGGGAAACCGCCAGCACGCAGTCGTGCTGCGGCCTGGCCATGATGCGCGACAGCACCGCGACCATACGCGACTGGAGCTGCACTTCAGACTCGCCACCAAAGGCCACCGGATAATCACCCCAGGGCTGCGGCGGCATATCGCGATTTGATGTGCCCTCCAGCGAGCCCAAATGCCACTCGCGTAGGTCATCGACCAGCTCTATCGAGCAGCCCTCGCCAGCAATTAGCTCAGCCGTACGCCGCGCCCGGCCCAACGGGGAGGAATACACACGGTCAAAGGTCACGCCACGCGCCTCAAACGCCGCGCGCGTCGCCAGCGCCTGCTCGCGCCCGCGCGCCGTAAGCGGCGAATCGTGCCCACCCTGCAAAATGTTCTGCACGTTGAGCTCAGTCTGCCCATGCCGCACCAAATACAAATCTGCCACACGCCCTCCTCTCGCACCACCGCAAAGGGGACAGGTACCTTTGTGGTGGTTTACCGCCGGATCACACCGCGGTGACGCTCAACTACAGCAGTACGTCGGCGAGCGAACGCTTGGGTACGTGGTGCACCTGTGCCTCGTCGCGCCAATAATTGATGGAGCCGTCGGGGTTGGAATCGATCGCATCGATCACCTGCGTTTCGGCCGGAACGCCAAACGCCATGATCAGCTTGAGCTCATACTTGTCGTTATCGAGCCCCATGGCATCGATCGCGTGGGGCGTAAAGGCCTTGAACATGCAGGCTGCCACCTCGGGCGTAGCGCTGCGGGCGGCGAGCATCATCGTCTGCGCGGCAATGCCCGTGTCGGCCTCGGTAATGGGAGCGGCGGGCTTGCCCGGAACGGCGCGCTCGGCCAGAATCGCGATGTAGCCGGTCGGGCGCTCGCCCTCGGCAGGACCCGGCCAATCCTTGAGCGCACCGGCCCATGCAAGCTCGTCAAACACGCGAGCGCAGTCCTCGGAACCGCTCACCACATGAAAACGAAGACGCTGAGCATTGGCACCACACGGAGCCAGGTGCGCCAGTTCCGCCAGCTCGAGCAAAAACTCGCGCGGCACGCGCATGGACTCGTCAAATCGGCGGCACGTGCGGGCGCGGCGGACCAGCGCGTCAAACGTGTCCAGGCCGAGCTTTTCGCAACCTTGCTTTGCCATCGACTCCGCGCTCGACGGCGCCGCGGGAACTGTTTCGTTCATAGGGACCCCCATTTTCGGGCAATTGTTCTTAGGAAAATCTAACCTAAAACGTAGGCAATAACGAACAGGGCTGCAATGTTCTACACCTGTTGAATAGAAAATCGCGACGTGGGGAACAACGGAAACAATTCGGGGCCTTTGGGTTACGTTTCGCCCTCCCCGACCCATAACGCCAGCGCCTTTAGGCGATACTGGTTGTAACGATCAAGGCTTACGCCGCACGGAAAGGAGACATTATGGGCATCTTTAAGAACGATGACCAAAAATCGAGCCAGTTTGGATTTGACGAGAAAAGCATGGCGGGCAAAGCCGTCAAGGCCGTACGCTGGATTTACGCCATCACGGGCGTCTTAGCGCTCATTGCTGGTATCGCGCTGCTTTTTGCACCCGCCAAGTCCCTCGTCTTTTGACGACTGTCCTGGGTTTTTACTTTGTAATCACTGCTGCCATCAGACTGTTCACTGCCATCTTTGAGCCGCTGCTGCCCACCGGTTGGCGCGTGACGAGCATCATCTCCAACCTACTCATTATCTTGGGCGGCGTCATAATCCTGCGCAACCAGGCCTTCTCGACCGCGACGCTCACCACGATGGTGGTTATCGTGGCCGGCTTTGGCTGGATTGTCGAAGGTGTCATGTCCATTCTGGAGTCCGAGCTTTCGTCCAACCGCGCCCTCGCCATCCTGAGCGGCGCACTTTCCATCATCGCCGGCATGTTCGTGTTTATCTATCCGCTGTGGTCGGCCAAGATGCTCGTCATCTTTAGCGGCGCCGCGCTGCTGGTGTTTGGCGTAACGCTGATTGTTCGTGCTATTCAATTTGGCAAACTGGTGCACTAGATGCCACGAACGCTCTTTATTGATGCAGACGCCTGCCCGGTCACGCGCGAGTCGATTGACTGCGCGCGGCGGGCGGGCGTCGCCGTTGTTATCGCCGGCAACAGCACGCAAAACCTGGAACGGCACATTCGCCGCGACGACCCGCGCGATGCCGAGCACGCGCGACGCGGATTTTGGGTCACGACGCTCGATGTGAGCGTGGGCGCCGACAGCGCCGACTTTGCCATTGTCGAACGCCTGCAGGCGGGCGACGTGGTCGTGACGCAGGACATTGGCTTGGCGAGCATGGTGCTCGGGCGCGATGCCGCCGCCATCGGTGTGCGCGGGCGCGTCTACGACAAAGCGACCATCGACATGCAGCTGTTTATTCGCCACGAGGAAAAGAAGGTGCGACGCGCCGGCGGACGTACCCGCGGTCCGGCAGCATTTACCAGCGAAGACCGGGCTCGCTTTAAACGCAACCTCACCGAGTTGCTGCACTAACCAAGGTAGATTTTTGGGACATGCCTAAAAATCTACCTTTTTGTTTTGAGCGGTGTGAGCGCTCGGAATCCATGACTCAACAAAAAAACGGGCTTCAAAATGCCATGCGTCGCCGCATTGCGCAGGCGCCGAGCATGGCTATTTGAAGTCCATTTTTAGGCCTACTTAGAGGCCGAAGGCGGATAGGATAAGGCCCCAGCCAGCGCCGATGACGTACATCATGACCAGGAACACGGCGTTTTCGCGAGCGCTGCGGTTGGTGCGGAACAGCACCAGGTAGCCCACGCCGGCGGAAATGAGCGTGCCGGCGAGCATCGGCGCCAGCTGTAGCGCGCCCTCCAGGTACAGCTGCGTAATGACCACGCTCGCCGAGCAGTTGGGGATCAGGCCGACAAGCGCCGAACCCAGGACGGCGAGCGTCTCGTTGCCACGCAGGAACTGCTCGATCGCGGACTCGCCGAAGGTCTGGAGCACGGCGACCAGGACCAGCGTCACCAGGAAAATAAAAACCGAAACCTGCACGGTGTGCGAGATCGCGCTGCGGATAATCGACAGGACGGGCGCACCTTCGTGGGAGTGACCGTGGTCGTACCCATGGCCGTGGTGGTGCTCATGCTCGCCTGCGTGACCGTGGTCATGGCTGTGTCCGTGGTCGCGCTCGCGTTCATCTTCATCATCATCGCAACCGCAATGGTCGCGCTCGCACAGCTCATGGATGTGATCGGCGCTCACGCCCGCCTCGGCCACTTCATCAATGATGTCGCCCCCGGTATGGTCGTCGTGCGCGCAGTTCACATGAGCCGGATTGGAAGCGGTCCCCAGCACGGTACGGCGAATCGCCGCATGCGCGCGAGCGTTACGACGAAGGCCGCGGATAGCCGCGTCCACGATAAAGCCCGTGACCAGCGCGATCAGTGCCTTCGAAGCCAAAAGCATCGCCATGGTCTGCACGGGCACCTGCTCGGCGAGCAACAGCGGCAGCATCTCATCGGAGGTCGAGAGGAACACGGCGACCAGCGTGCCCAGCGTCACGACACGGCCGGCGTACAGCGTTGCTGCCATGGCCGAAAATCCGCACTGCGGCACAATGCCCAGCAGCGAGCCAGCCACGGGACCCGCAGCGCCGGCGCGCTTGATGGCCCCGTTAACGCGGTCGCCCGCGACGTGCTCCAAGGTCTCGAGGGCCAGATACGTCACCAACAAAAACGGCGCCAGCGAGAGCGTGTCCTTGCCGGCGTCGAGCAGAATATCAATCAGCAAATCCATGACGGATGGAACCTTTCATGTCTTTCGGCAGCATTGTAAAAGTCCTAGCGGTCAACTAGGGTATTGTAGTTGTCCTAGGCGCGATGCCAATAGTTGCCCATGGTAAACTATCATCTCGCCATAACTCAATGCCACCGAGCCGCGCGACACGGCCCGTCCAAGGAGCAGTTATATGAACGTTTCACAAGCACTCGAATACGAGCGCCAGCCGTTTATTCCCATGTTTATCTATGGCGATCACGGCGCCATGGAGTCCGAGCGCCAGAAGGGCGAGGAGGCCCTTAAGGTGCTCGAAACCGAGTACTTTACCGCCGAGGGCGACCCCAGCTTCGACTTTGCCACCGTGCGCGACCTGGCTGACCGCAACCGCGACCTGTGCGACCAGATTGGCGAGGCGCGCCTGCGCAACGTGACGCCCGCGACGCTTTCGCGCGGCCTGTCCGATGCCGACACCTGCGCCGCCATCGGTAAGATGCAAAAGCGCACCGCCGCGTCGGTCATGCGCGAGATCCGCGGCGACCGCGACGCGCTCGGCGTCGCCTACGCTCGCAAGCCCATCCAAGGCACGGTGCTGGCCATCGACATCGAGACCACCGGTCGCGCGCCCGAGCGCGGCTACATCATCAACGTGGGCTGGGAAATCATGGACCTCACCAGCGACGCCGTGCCGCATGACGCCGAGGCGCACTACTGCGGTCTGCCCGACATCTACCGCGGCGAGGATGTGCCGTTGTCGAATATCCACCACATCACCTGGGACGACATCGACGGCAAAAAGCCATTCCGCGAGAACAAGGAACTGCAGAAGCAGCTGCTCAAGCTTATGAAGAAGTACCCGTACATGGCGCACAACGCCGCCTTTGAGGACAGTTGGTTCAAGATCCACCTGGACGGTTACGCCGAGGCACGCCGCGCCGGCAAGATCATCGTCATCGACTCGCGCCAGATCTGCCGCAGCCTGGATGCCGACGTCCGCTCGCTCCCCCGCGAATCCGCGCCCGCCGCGCTCGAGAACTGGGCGCGCCGCCGTGGCACCCTCGCCGCCGACGCCAGCGAGCAGCATCTGGGCCTGGACGACACCGACCTCATGCTTCGCACCGTCCAAGCCGAGTTCAACCTCAAGAACCTGTTTGCCAAGTAGAAACGTCTACGACAAACTCCGGCGTAGATCACGAGCGGCCTCGCAGCGGAAAACCCCGCAGCGGGGCCGCCCTACATTCCACAGATAGATCTGCCATCACAAATTCTGAACCCTCATTTTGAACGATTTTGGCCAATTCCCGACACGTAATTCGTTGTCGAATGGTGATGCATCACAATCAAATGTGCAGCAATTGAGTAGTTATATGCTATAGCTAAGCTGCGAAAACTTTTATTTAGGGCATACCAACTCATAATTGCGTCAAGCTTTTGGACAGCATTTGGTTAGACCTCTAAAACGACTTTTTCACTCAGCGCCATCAACACGGCATTAGCTGACACGATATATACCATGAGTATCGTATTGTCACATACCACTGCAAAAGCGGTCTACCAGGCCGTGCATTCGGTGTCTGCGAAAGGCATCGAGTCCTGTAACCCTGCCGCGATTTACGGATCATGTCCCACCGGAACGCTCCTTGACGCAGCCGCAGAATGGCTCACCAAACATGATGTTTCCCTCGGCGCAAATGATTCCCTCGAGGTGATGGTGTTTGATCGCAGGAATGCGCGCTATGCAATGAACTGTCAGTGCCACGTTTCTTCAAAACGATTCTCGAACTCACGCTTTATAGAGCTCAAAGATGGCATCTTCATTGTTGGCGTTGAGCTTTGCGCACTTCAGGCCGCCACCTATCTTTCTTTTCGCGAACTAGTGGAGTACTACTTTGAACTGTGCGGCGCTTATTCCCTTGGAACCGACTCTTCCACCTCCTATACCGAGCGTTTCGCGCTCACCTCGACCGAAAGGTTAAAGCAGTTCTTTAATTCCATTACCAGATGCGACGGTTTGGCCCTTGCCCGAAAGGCGATCCAATGTGTACGCGATGGATGCCGGTCTCCTATGGAAACGGCCTTTGTCATGATGCTAACGCTGCCAAAAGCGAAGGAGGACTTGGTATTAAGGGAATTGAGACCGATTACGAGGTGCAGGTCACCGCTGCCGCAAAGAATCTCACGAGACGCAAAAAGTTCTTTATGGATGCATATCTAAAGAAATCTCGCACAGACATTGAATACAACGGTTTTTATCATGACGCGGAAGAAGACCGCGCCATCGATGAGGAGCGCAAGAATGCGCTTGCGTCCATGGGATACGGAATCATCACCGTCAGTCGTTATTCCTTTATGCATGCCAGCGCTTTTGTTAGGGTCATGGAAGCAATCCAGCGGAAAGAGGGCGTACGCCCCTCGCGTCTGCCAAAAGACTTTCAAATCATGCAAGAGGACCTGAGACAGTTTGTACTCAGAAGGCTTATAGAAGAGAAAAAGCGAATTCAGAAGCAGCTCCGCCAGGATTCCGAAGATCGTCAACGAATCGACCTCGAAAAAGCAACACTCGAAGGCATCACGCTGGATGACCCGACAATTAATGAAGTTCCGGCAATCGATGACATGCAGACAGTCGAATCCGACAGCCCATCATTTGCCCAAACAAGCAGCCTCGCGCCCGAGGGCAGGATCTTCGGTGCCGGAAACTAGGCCGGCTAACAAGGTGGGTACCCTAGCGACGTGCAAAATTGCGAGTATTCAGCAGAGCCGGGTGTCTATCACCCTCGAGTGGATCCAAATGTGAAGCGAAATCACTCTTGCGTGAGAGCGTTAGGCAGCATTTGAGGAAGAACTCATCGGATTAACACCCTAAGATAACTCTTGAACTGCATTATATGGCCTGCAATAAATAAACAGACCCCCTATCGTTGCAGAATACTCCAATTTTTGCACGGCTCAGGGGCACCCACCCCGGCATCGGCTATCAAAACCGCTCAGTCCGGAATCTCGTCCACTATTCCCCATCATTTTGTGCAACGAATTACCTGAACGTCATTGACATATGAACATACACTCATATAATCGGAAGCAAGTTATATGAGCGCATGTTCATATGAAAGGATATTGCAATGAGCATCCGCGTTGATGAAACGAAACCCGACACCGAGGCCACCGAGCCCGTGATCCCCACCACCTGCTCACCCGAGGACCTTCCCGACGAGGAGCTTCTCTACGACCTCGCCGACCTGTTCAAGGTCTTCAGCGACACCACGCGCATCAAGATTCTCTATGCCCTCATGGGCCGCGAGCTCTGCGTGGCCGACATCGCCGAGGCGACCGCAACCTCGCAGTCGGCAGTATCGCACCAGCTGCGCACGCTCAAGCAGTCGCACCTGGTTAAATTCCGACGCGACGGGCGCAATATCCTCTACTCGCTCGCCGATGACCATGTCTACACCATGCTCAACCAGGGCATGAGCCATATCTGCGAATAGCAACCAACCACGGTACCAGCGCGGCCTGCACCCAAGCCGCAAAAACGGGAAAGGAACCCACCATGAAAAAGCAGTACAAGCTCGATGAGATCGATTGCGCCAACTGTGCGCGCGAGCTTCAGGACGAGTTGGCCAAGCTCGAGGGCGTCAAATCCGTTTCGGTCAACTTTATGACCCAGAAGTTGACGCTCGAGGCCGATGACGCCGAGTTCGACGAGGTCCTCGACCGCGTTGTGGAGTTCACCGCCGACGCCGAGCCGGACTGCGAGATCATTCTCTAGCCAAGGTTTACGCCAACCTGCAAGGCCGCGCTTGCTGCGGCCTTTGCTCGCGAAATTATATGAGCGAATGTTCATACATTCAAATGGGAGGATACGAGTCATGGCCACCGCCGACCCCAAAAAGAAAAAGAAGAAGCGCAAGAAAAAAGAATCACTCGAGCATAAGCGCAACCGCATCCTGGTAGCGCTGGGCATTTTTGCCGTGGTGTACGCCCTCGATGAGCTCGGCACCCTCACTGCCGCATTCGGCACCCCGGGCGACATCTACGCCAGCTTTGTGCTGTTCCTCGTGCCGTTTTTGATTGCCGGCTACGACGTACTGCAAAAGGCATTCAATAACATCCGCCGCGGCAAGGCCTTCGACGAGAGCTTCCTCATGGCCGTCGCGACCATCGGCGCGTTTGCCATGGTGCTCTTCCCCGATACCGACCCGCACATGGCCGAAGGCGCCGCCGTCATGCTGTTCTACCAGGTCGGCGAGCTGTTTCAGGCGTACGCCGTGGGCAAGAGCCGCAAGTCGATCAGTGCCATGATGGACATCGCGCCCGACTACGCTAACGTCGAGCAGCCCGACGGCACACTCGAGCAGGTCTTCCCCGATGACATCGCCGTCGGCACCGTGATCGTGGTCAAGCCCGGTGAGCGCGTGCCTATCGACGGCGTCATCGTCGAGGGCGAAACCCAGCTCGACACCGCCGCCCTTACCGGTGAGTCGGTCCCCCGCCCGGCCAAAACCGGAGACGATATCATCAGCGGCTGCATCAACATGACGGGGCTCATCCACGTGCGCACCACCAAGCCCTTTGGCGAGTCCACCGTCGCACGCGTCCTGGAACTCGTGGAGAATGCCAGCGAAAAGAAGGCACGCACCGAGAACTTCATCACGCGCTTTGCCCGCATCTACACGCCCGCCGTCACCGGCGCTGCCGCGGTGCTCGCGCTCGGCGGTGGCCTGGTCACCGGTGCCTGGTCCGACTGGATTCTGCGCGGCCTGACCTTCTTGGTCGTCAGCTGCCCGTGCGCGCTGGTGATCAGCGTGCCGCTCAGTTTTTTTGGCGGCATCGGCGGCGCGTCCAAGCTGGGCGTTCTCATCAAGGGTTCTAACTACCTCGAGACGCTCGCCGACGTGGACACCGTCGTCTTTGACAAGACGGGCACCCTCACCAACGGCACGTTCTCGGTGGTCGCGGTACACCCCGAGGCCGGCTATACCGAGCAGTCGTTGCTCGAAGTCGCAGCCCTTGCTGAGTCGTTCTCCGATCACCCCATCGCGCAGTCCGTACGTGTCGCCTACCAGGGCGAGGTCGACCCCAAGCGCGTAAGCGACTCCACCAACGACGCGGGCCATGGCGTGACGGCAACCATCGACGGCAAGCACGTCGTCGTTGGCAACGCAAAGATGCTCGCCGCGGCCGGAGTCGAAGCGCCCGATTGCGAGGTCATCGGAACGATTCTGCATGTGCTCGTTGATGGCGTGTACGCTGGCCACATCGTGATTGCAGACACCGTCAAGGCCGATGCTGAGCAAACGATTCGCGACCTGCACGCCGCCGGTGTCAAGCGCACCGTCATGCTCACGGGCGACCGCGAGGAGGTTGCGGCGTCTGTGACCAAGCAACTCAGTCTCGACGAGTTCCACGCGCAGCTGCTGCCGGGCGATAAGGTCGAGCGTGTTGAGGCGTTGCTCGCGGGCGAAAGCGGCAAGGGCAAGCTCGCTTTTGTCGGCGACGGTATCAACGACGCACCCGTGCTTACCCGCGCAGACGTTGGCATCGCCATGGGCGCTATGGGCTCGGACGCCGCAATTGAGGCGGCGGACGTCGTGCTCATGGATGACAAGCCGTCCAACATCTCCCGCGCGATCCGCGTGGCGCGCAAGACCATGTCGATTGTTTGGCAGAACATCATCTTTGCGCTGGGCATTAAGTTGCTGATTCTGGTGCTTGCGGCACTGGGCATCGCCAACATGTGGCTTGCTGTGTTCGGCGACGTGGGCGTGGCGATCATCGCCATCCTGAACGCCATGCGCGCGATGGGTGTCAAGAACCTGTAGCGTTCGTGGGCTGTCCGGCCGGGACCGGGCTTGGTTTTGAAAACGTCCTCGCGCATGAGGCCCGTCTTTCCTGCTCCTGCGGAGCAACGGAAAG
>UQVT01000038.1 GCA_900544465.1 uncultured Collinsella sp.
AGCAATTCACCCGCGACCCCGCGCCGCTCATCGTGCACGATCGCGACCGCGCCGGGCACCTCATTGCCAAGGTGGTCGAGGCCGTCGACTACCGCATTCCCTTTATCCCCGACGATACCCAGGCCGAGCAGGAAGAGGCCGCTGCCGAGAACATGCT
This sequence comes from uncultured Collinsella sp., assembly GCA_900544465.1. Taxonomy (GTDB): domain Bacteria; phylum Actinomycetota; class Coriobacteriia; order Coriobacteriales; family Coriobacteriaceae; genus Collinsella. The sequence continues at coordinate 158 of UQVT01000038.1, forward strand.
TCGCGAGGCCGCCGCACTCGATCCGACCAACTGGGATGCCCAGCGCATGCTGACGGCCCTCACCGCCGACTCCAACGAGGAATACGTGCAGTATCTGGTGTCCAAGCGCGATGAAGTCGAGCATGATCTGGCGCTCAAGATCGCCTCGGCGCAGGACCCCTACGAGCGTGAAGCCGCAGGCGACCTTATGCGCCGCCCCTACCTGCGCTGGCTTGCCGCTCTTGCGTCGCGTGCCCTCATTAGCGGCCGCTATCGCATGTCGCTCGAAGCCGCAAACCGCAGCCTCGACTTTGCCCCCAACGATCCGGCCGGCGTCCGCCACACCGCGATGCTCGCTATGGCAAAGCTCGAATACCCCGCCGAGGAGCTCAAGCGATTTCGCTCTGCCCACTCCGTCCCCTATCTCGCCAACACGCCGCTGCGCCGTCGTCCCAAGGACGCGGAGCGCGACTTGGACCCATGGACGCTCATCGCGCTGATGAGCGCTGCCTGGCGCGAGCTGGACTACGAGGGCGCCGAGCACTATTTGCGCATCCTCGTACGCTCGTGCCCGCACGCGGCCGAGGCGCTCTACTTCCAAACCGAGTTTCCCGATGGCGTCTATGCCCGCGTCAACGTGGGTGTGGGCTCCACCGACGAGCTCGTCCTTGCGCTGTCCGAGGCAACGCCGGTGCTGCAGGAGGGCCTGGGCGCTCCCGACAACGCCAGCTTTGCCGCCTGGGTCGCCACCAACGATATCGTGCGTTCCCAGATCGACGAGCGCATCCTGCGGGCGGCCGAGCAGGGCCTGCCGTTTAAGGGAGGAGACCTCTAATGGATCCGAGCGTCTACATCCCCGCCTACCTGGAGCGCGCCTACCTTGCGTCGCACCCCGAACTCACCGATGCAGCACGCGAGCTTGTCCATAACGACGTGAACGTCAACCCTCATAAGTATGCGCAGACCGAGCATGCCCAGGCACTGCTGTCCTACGCCGGTGTTCATCGCCACCTGCTCGACGAGCTCCATCGCATCGAGGACATGGGCAGCGACGAGGAGTTCGAGCAGACGCGCAATCGTCTGTTCGACGATATGCGCGATGAGCTGCTCAAGATCGTCCGCATCGATGCGCATGTCCTCGACGCGCAGCTGCTCGCCATCATTTTGGCGGACACGCCCGTCGACGCCTGCCTGGGCGACCTGATGAAGCTCGAGGCGACCACGGCCGATTACCTGCAGCAAAGCGTGCCCGGGTTCGACATGGAAGCCCCGCACTACTGGGCCAATAATGTTTTGACCGACGGTGTCACCGCAGCAGACCTTACCGTGAGCGAGCCGGCTCTTATCGGGTGGCTCCACACGCTCGAGGCCATCTCGCAGCTGTGCATGGCGAGCGCCCGCTACCGCGCTGCTGCCAACTACGCCCGCCGCGTCCTTAAGGCGGAAGGCTACCCCACCCGAGCCGCAGGCACCGTGTTGCTCGCCCTCGCTCGCCTGGAAGACCAGGACGGCTTTTTTGCCCTGGCTCACCAACTCGAGGAACAGGTGGGGGCTGATGCACTCGAGAACTCCCCCTGGTACCTGCTCGCCCGCACCATCCTCTTGTTCAAAACAAACAAGATGCGCCCGGCGACACGCGCGCTGCGCGAGTTTGCCAACCGTTGCGAGGGCGGTGCGTTCTTCTTACTGAACCCCATGTACCAGACACCGTACCTTCCCTGCCGGCCCGAGCCACACGATCCCTGGGATCTTTCGCACCAGGCCGTTTGGGAAGCGGACGGTATTATCTCGGACACTCCCGACTTTGCCCCCTGGGCCAATGCCTGCGAAGACGTGTCGCAGCTTGCCCAGGAATTTGCGCGCCGCTACGGTTTTTAGTGACGCACTCGACCCGACCATGTCGTTTACGTTAGGAACGGTTTCATGAACCTCCGCTCATCTCTTGCCTGCACCTCGAGCGATTTCGCTCGCTGGGGGCTGCGCTCCGTCCTTAAGCGCCAGGGCGGCGTACTCCCCGGCCGCATCGCCATGAAGATCGACCCCGAGCTGCTAAGCAACCTCGCGAACCTGGTCGACCGCAGCGTGGTGATCACCGGCACCAACGGCAAGACCACCACCTCCAACCTCATCGCCGACGCTGTTGCCGCCAGCGGTGCCACCGTGGTATGCAACCGCGCCGGCAACAACATGGAGCCGGGCGTGGTGGGCGCACTGCTCGAGGCGCGCAGCGACCTTAAGCACACTGACAGCGGCAAGCGCGTGGGCGTTTTTGAATGCGATGAGCTCTACACCGTGCGCGTCCTGCCCAAGCTCAAGCCGACGTACTTCGTGCTGCTCAACCTGTTCCGCGACCAGCTGGATCGCTATGGCGAGATCGATCACACCCAGGAGGTCATCGCCCGTGCGTTGGAGCTTTCGCCGGCAACGACGCTCATCTACAACGCCGACGACCCGTTGTGCGCCTCGATTGCCGCGCGCATTCCCAACGCGAGCATTGCCTTTGGCATCGACGGCGCCACCAACACCGAGTCTGACCGCATTAGCGACTCGCGCTTTTGCTCGCAGTGCAACGCCCCGTTGGAGTACGACTATGTGCAGTATGGTCAACTCGGCGCCTACCATTGCCCCTCGTGCGGTTGGGCACGCCCCGCACTGGTCCGTCGCGTGACGGGCGTGGAGCTCGGCTGCGACGGCTACGGCTTTGACCTGGTCTTTGGATCTGCGTCCGACGCGGCTGCCGTACACATCGCCACGCGCTACAACGGCCTGTACATGGTCTACAACGTTGCCGCTGCATTCTTTGCCGCACGCGAGTTGGGCGTGGACACGGCGCTTCTACAGCCCACGCTCGATGCCTATGTGCCCGCCGGTGGTCGTATGGGGCGCTGGGATATCGCCGGCCGCACCGTCGAGGCCAACCTGGCTAAGAATCCCGTGGGCTTCGATCGTCAGATCCAGTCCATTAAGACGGCGGGCGGCAGGCTCTGCGCTTTCTTCCTCAACGACAACGATGCCGACGGCCACGATGTCTCCTGGATCTACGACGTCGACTTTGAGCGCATCGCCGACACAACGGGACTTGTCGCCTTTGCCGGAGGCACGCGTGCGCACGACATGCAGGTGCGCCTCAAGTACGCCGGCATCGATGCCGCGATTATCTCGGACGTCGCGCAGGCAATTGGCGCCGTGGCAGACGAGGCCGCCGATGACACCTTCTACGCCGTCGCCAACTACACGGCCTTCCCGCCGCTGGTCAAGGAGCTCGACGGGCTGAAAGGCGCCACCGCCGACGCTGTTGCCGGGCGCGCCGTAGCCCGTGCCGACGGCAGCGCTCTTCCTGTCGGTATCGCGCCAGTCGAGCTTTCGCGCCCGCTGCGCATCGTCTACCTGTATCCCGATGCCCTTAACCTCTACGGCGACGGCGGCAATGTTATCGCGCTCGAGCGCCGCTGCGCCTGGCGTGGCATTCCCGTGCGCGTGGACGAGGTCCGTATGGGCGAGTCACTCGATCTCACCGATGCCGATATCGTCATGATGGGTGGCGGCTCCGACCGCGACCAGCTAGCCGTGGCACACGAGCTGCTCGCCCAAAAAGACAAGGTCGCATCCTATGTTGAGGATGGCGGTTCGCTGCTCGCCATCTGCGGCAGCTATCAGCTGCTCGGCCGTTCGTACTATATGGGTGAGAATCGCATTGAGGGCCTGGGCGTCATTGCCGCCGAAACCGTACGCGGCTCCGATCGCCTGATCGGCAACGTAGCCGTCAAAACCGATCTGGCACCTGAGCCCTTTGTGGGATTCGAGAACCATGGAGGTCGCACCCTGCTCGACGCGGAGGCAACGCCGCTCGGAACGTCCGTCGTCGCGGGCACCGGCAACAACGGCGATGATGGCCTTGAGGGCCTCATCTACAAGGGCGTCATCGGTACGTACCTGCACGGACCGGCACTGCCCAAGAACCCCGAGCTCGCCGACTGGCTGATCGCGCACGCCCTCGAACGGCGCGGCGACGCACAGGCCAACGCTCTGCTGCCGCTCAAGCCCCTCGACGACACCTACGAGCACGCCGCCCACGACGCCGCCATGAAGCTCCTCCCCTAGCACCTCACCACCACAAAGGGGACAGGCACCTTTGTGGTGGTTTTTCAGTTTGCCAACGATATGTGAACGGCTAAAAAAGTCTGCTATACTCTTTCCCGCTGTCCCCATCGTCTAGCGGCCAAGGACGCCACCCTTTCAAGGTGGATATCGCGGGTTCGAATCCCGCTGGGGGCACCATTTGAATTGAAGAGCCCGTTACCCTCGCGGTAACGGGCTTTTTGCTGCCGATATGCCGGGATTCGAACCCCGAAGGCATAAAATCACACTGTCATCCAAGGGCCCGTGGACAAAAAATAGCAAATATGAGTACTGTTACCAATTTAGTAACAGCGATTTCATGCCATCAGAAGGCGATTTGGACACAAGGCGGTCCTACGGCGGAGGAATTACAGGCATTTATCACCTAAGTACTTGGACATATGTTGCGTAACACTGCATATTTTGCAAAAAGATAATGTTACAGGGCTTGTGACAGTACTCATATTTGACGTTTTTTGCCCACGACCCCTTATTGCGTGGGCGAATCAGTTGCAAAGCGGGATCCAAAGCGCCCTTCGCAATCAAAAAGCCGGGGCCCGCGCGATGCGGACCCCGGCTCAATACCGTGACGATATGTCAGTTACGCTCTACACGTAGAACAGGATGTCGTCGTAGGTCGGGACCGGCCAGTAGTCGGCGGCCACGATCTCCTCCATGGCATCCACGGCGGCGCGCAGCGTATCCATAGCGGGAACGACCTCGTGCGCGTACACGTTGGCCTGCTCCTGACCATCAAGGCCCTCGGCCTTCTGATGCACGGCGTCGAGCGCCTTGATGGAGTCGTTGATGGTGGTGATGCCGTTGCAGAGCTTGTTGAGCGTGTTCTGCTCGCACTGCATGGCAGCATCGGCACCGGCAGCACGGATAGCCTCAAGGCCCTTAGCGACCTTGGTGGCATAGGCGGTAATGACCGGGCGATAGGTACGACGCGCCTCGCGAACCATCGTGGTGGCCTCGATGTTCATGAGCTTGTTGTACTTCTCGAGCTTGCAGTCGTAGCGGCACTGAGCCTCGGCCTTGGTCAGGACACCCGTCTCCTCAAAGAGCGCAATGGCCTTATCGGAAACAAAGGCGGGCAGGGCGTCGGCCGTGGTCTTGTTGTTGGCAAGGCCGCGCTTCTCGGCCTCGACGGGCCACTCGTCGGAGTAGCCATCGCCGGAGAAGAGGATGCGCTGGTGGTCGGTCAGGACCTTCTTGCAGTACTCGAGCGCGGCGTCCTGGAACTCATCCTCGGGCGTACCCTCAAGCGCGTCGGCGAAGGACTTGAGCGACTTGGCCACGGCGGCATCGAGCACCAGGTTGGAGTCGGAGACGTTCTGCTCGGAGCCGCAGGCACGGAACTCGAACTTGTTGCCGGTGAAGGCAAACGGGGAGGTGCGGTTGCGGTCGGTGTTGTCCTGCATCAGCTTGGGCAGGGTATCGGCGCCCAGGTCGAGCACGCCGCGCGTGGCATGGACGGAAGCCTTGCCATCGATGATCTTCTCGACGACCTCGGTAAGCTGGTCGCCCAGGAAGATGGACATAATCGCCGGAGGAGCCTCGTTGGCGCCCAGACGATGATCGTTGCCGGCCGAGGCAACGGAGGCACGCAGGAGCTCCTGATAGTTATCGACGGCCTCGATCACCGCGGTGAGGAAGACGATGAACTGCAGGTTGTCGAGCGGGGTGTCACCTGGATCGAGCAGGTTCTCGGACTCGGTGCCAAGCGACCAGTTGTTGTGCTTGCCCGAACCATTGATGCCCTCGAAGGGCTTCTCGTGCAGCAGGCAGACCAAGTCGTGGCGGGAGGCGATGAGCTTCATCTTCTCCATCATGACCAGATTCTGGTCGATGGCCTCGTTGACTTCGCCATAGACGGGGGCAAGCTCATGCTGGCAGGGAGCAACCTCGTTGTGCTTGGTCTTGGCGGGAATGCCAAGCGCCCACAGCTCATCGTCCAGATCCTTCATATAGGCCGAGACGGTGGGGCGGATAGCGCCAAAGTAGTGCTCCTCGAGCTCCTGGCCCTTGCAGGGAGCGGCGCCAAAGAGGGTGCGGCCGGTAATGACCAGGTCCTTGCGCTTGCGGTAGGCGTCCTTCTTGATCAGGAAGTACTCCTGCTCGTCGCCCACGGAAGGAACGACCTTCTTGGGGGTCTTACCGAACAGCGCCAAAACGCGCTTGGACTCACGCGAGAGCGCGGTCATGGAACGCAGCAGCGGGGTCTTCTTGTCCAGGGCCTCGCCCGTGTAGGAGCAGAAAGCCGTGGGGATGCACAGGACGTCGTCTTTGATAAAGGCGGGGCTAGTGGGATCCCAAGCGGTGTAGCCACGGGCCTCGAAGGTGGCGCGCAGGCCGCCGTTGGGGAAGCTGGAGGCATCGGGCTCGCCCTGGATGAGGTTCTTGCCCGTAAACTTGGTAATGGCGGTGCCGTCGTGGTTGGGCTCCAGGAAGCTGTCGTGCTTCTCGGAAGTAATGCCCGAAAGCGGCTGGAACCAGTGCGCATAGTGCGTCGCACCCTTGGAGATGGCCCAGACCTTCATGGCATGGGCAACGGCGTTGGCCACATCCAGGTCGAGCGGCTCACCGCCCTCGAGGGTTGCAGCAAGGCGCTTCCAAATGTCCTTGGGGAGGTAGTCCTTCATGACTTCCTCAGAGAACACCATGGTCCCGAAGCGGTCAGTAAGTTCGGCCATACGGAACTCCCTTCGTATCGGCACCGCGTGAGAAGCGGTGTTGATTACTAACGAACGAGTCATAGCTTAGACTCGCCGTGTTTCCGCGACATTACCGTTATGTTGCTGTCGCGAAACCAATCAATGAGGTTACCCTATCGAGGCGGCGTTGCCACCCTCAACAGCCAATCAACTGCATAAATTGCAGACCTCTCCCCATGGTTTAAGGGTAGTCAATTTGGGATGGAGCTCTATTAACTGGTATTTTGCATCAGATACCAGTCTTTATAGTCCGTGCCTAGATTAGCCGCTCTGTTATAGAGAAAGCCGATAGCAAGGCATCTTTGATTGGTATCCTCAAATAGCGAGTGAAACTCCACCGTGGCACAGTGGTGCTGTAGAATCCTTACAACACATCACACTATTACGTATCTAGAGGAGCACGATATGCGCGTCGACGAGGTTTTTAAGCAGGCAGCATCCCAGGGCACCGCGCCCATTTCGTTTGAGATGTTCCCGCCCAAGGGCGAGCTGACCCTCGACACGGCTCGCGAAGTGGCAGGCAATCTGTGCAAGCTTTCGCCGAGCTTTGTCTCGGTCACCTGCTCGGCTGGCGGCTCGGGCAACGGCGCCACCACCGCCCCCATCGCGCATATGATTACGAGCGAATTCGATACACCCTCGGTGGCACACCTTACCTGCGTGGCCCGCTCGCACGCCGATATCGCCGCCAAGATCGACGAGTATCGCACCGCCGGCGTGGAAAACATCCTGGCCCTGCGTGGCGATCTCCCTGCCGGCGCAACCGAGGACGACAAGCCCGCCTCCGACTACGCCTACGCCCGCGACCTCATCCCCGAGCTCGTCGACGCCGGCTTTTGCGTGGGCGCCGCAGCCTACCCCGAGGGCCACATTGCCTGTGAGGATCTCAACCTCTCGGTCGAACACCTCAAGCAAAAACAGGACGCTGGCGCGAGCTTCTTTGTGACGCAGCTCTTCTTTGATAACGAGTGCTTCTACCGTTTTCGCGATCTTGCCGACAAGGCCGGCATCACCGTGCCCATTACCGCGGGCATCATGCCGTTTATGGGCAAGTCCCAGATCAGCCGCATGGTCTTTATGTGCGGCGCGTCGCTGCCCTCCCCCGTCATCAAGATTCTCGCCAAGTACGAGAACGACCCCGAGAGCCTGCAGGCAGCCGGTGTAGATTATGCCGCCCGCCAACTTTGCGACCTCAAGGAGCACGGCGCCGACGGCCTGCACCTGTACACTATGAACCGTCCTGCGATCGCCGCGACCATTATGGAGCGCCTGGGGTAATGGAAAAACCGCACATCGATACAACCGCTGTCGAAGTGCCGGCCGACCTTGCGTCGCCGGCGCTTTACCGTGTCGATGCCGCGCACCATCCCCGTGTCGACCGTGCCGAGATGCTGCGGTATCTGGGTTACGGCGGCCAGCAGATTGAGCCCGAACTGTCACGACGTATTGAGCTTGTCGTTGAACGTCTGGAACTGGACATTGAGCCCCGTGGCGTGCGCCGCGTGTTTGCCGTCGATGCCACGGGCGTGGACGAACAAAGTGAGCCTTGCATTCGCTTGGTCGGCACCAACGTTGAGCTGCGAGGTCGCGATATCTATCGACATCTCAAAGATGCCCGCTTTGCCGCGCTCATGGCATGTACCCTCGGCATGGACGCCGAGCGTCGCCTGCGCACCACGGGAGCCCAACATCCCCTGGAGGGCGCCGTGCTCGACGCCGCGTGCTCCGCTTACGTAGAAGCCGCCGTTGAGCAAATGGACCAGCAGGTCAAGACGGACGCCGCCGCACACGGGCTCGCCGGCAACTGGCGCTTTAGTCCCGGCTACGGCGACTGCCCGCTCTCGGCCCAGCGCTCGATCGTCAATGCGCTCAACGCCACGCGGCTCATCGGGCTTACCGTCACACCCACCAGCCTGCTCATGCCCACCAAAAGCGTGACCGCGGTGATCGGCCTATTCGACGGCGAAGTCCACGACGCCCAGAGCCGCCCCACCTGCAATATCTGCCGCATGCGCGAGCACTGCCGCTTCCGCGCCGCCCACACCACCTGCTATTCCAGCCATTAGGAGCCCTCAATGTTTACTCCGCTTATCACTCATGATTCTGACGGCACTGCATTGGCGGCACCCGTTGATGCCGCACGTCGCAACGGTGCCACGTACAAGACGCGCACGATCGGCGATCTGCGCATTAAGGACGATCGCTTGCGTGCGGCCATCGAGGGCACGGGACACCTGCTGTTCGACGGCGGCATGGGCACCATGTTGCAAGCGGCCGGCATGAAGGCCGGCGCCCTGCCCGAGCTGCTCAACTTTGAGGAGCCCCAGGTTATCACCGATATCCAACGTCAATATGTCGAGGCTGGCTGTGACGTGATCACCGCCAACACCTTTGGCGCAAACGCCCACAAGCTCGACGGTGCTGCCACCGTGGCAGACGTCTTTGCCGCGGCCGTCACCTGCGCCCGCGAGGCCGGCGCCCGCTACGTCGCCGGCGATATCGGCCCCATCGGCGCGCTGCTTCGCCCCCTGGGTACTCTGAGCTTCGACGAGGCCTACGACCTCTTTGCCGAGGAAGTGCGCGCCGGCGTCGCCGCGGGTGTGGACCTCTTTATTATCGAGACCATGACCGACCTGGCCGAGATCAAGGCGGCCGTCCTCGCCTGCCGCGAGAACTCCGACCTGCCCGTCTTTGCCACCATGACCTTTGAGGAAGACGGTCGCACCTTCCTGGGCACGAGTCCCGAGGTTGCCGCCATCACGCTCGATGCCATCGGCGCCGACGTTTTGGGCATCAACTGCAGCCAAGGACCGGCCGAGCTCCGAGGACTCGCCGCACGCATGCTCACCGTTACCGACAAACCCGTTATGGTGCAGGCCAATGCGGGACTCCCCCATGTGGACGACGACGGCAACACCGTCTTTGATATCCAAGCCCCCGAATACGCCAAGGCCGTCGCCGGCATGATCGAGGACGGCGTGAGCGTCGTGGGCGGCTGCTGCGGCACCACGCCGGCGCACATGGCAGCGCTGCGCACGCTTATCGATAACCACACGCCCAGTTCGCGCCACCGCAAGCCCAGCATGTCGGTCACAAGCGCCCAGACCGTGGTGGACCTCCCCTGCGATGGCCACAAGATCGCTGTCATCGGCGAGCGCATCAACCCCACCGGCAAAAAGCGCCTGCAGCAGGCCCTGCGCAACGGCGACCTGGACTACGTCGTGAGTCAGGGCATCAGCCAGCAGGAACAGGGCGCCGACATCTTGGACGTTAACGTGGGCCTGCCCGAGATCGACGAGGTCAAGATCATCCAACAGGCGACCGAACAGCTCCAGGGCTCCACGCTCCTGCCGCTGCAGATCGACTCCACCGACCCCGCCGCTGTCGAGGCCGCCGTGCGCCGCTACGCCGGCAAGCCCATCATCAACTCGGTCAATGGCAAGCAGCAGATCATGGATGAGATCTTTCCGCTGGTCGCCCACTACGGCACCAACGTTGTCGGCCTTACGCTCGACGAAGGCGGCATCCCCGATACCGCCGAGGCTCGCTTCGCCATCGCCGAGCACATCGTGGCCGAGGCTGCCCGTTACGGCATCGGCCCGGACCGCGTCCTCATCGACTGCCTGGTCATGACCGCCTCGACCAACCAGCGCCAGGCCGAGCAGATCCTGCGCGCCATGTCCCTGTGCAAGGAGCGCCTGGGCGTCAAATGTGCGCTCGGCGTGTCGAACATCAGCTTTGGCCTGCCTGCCCGCCCGCTGCTGGGCTCGGTCTTTTTGGCTGCCGCCTTCGGCGCGGGCCTGGACGCCCCCATCATGAACCCGGGTTCCAAGCGCTTTATGGATACCGTCTACAGCTATCGCGTGTTGAGCGTTGAGGACGAGGGCTCGACCGGATACATCGAGCGCTATGCCGGCTGGACCGATCCGTACAAGATCGCCGCCAACCCGGCAGCTGCTCAGGCAGTATCGACCGACGCTGTGCCCGCTGCTGGCACCGCCGGCACCGACGACCCGATTCGTCGCATGGTCGTCTCGGGCCGCAAAGGCGAGATCGCTGCCGAGACCGAGCGTCTGCTGGCAGACCACGACGCCATGGACCTCATCAACAATCACTTTATCCCCGCCCTCGACGAGGTCGGAGTCCTCTTTGACCAGGGCAAGTTCTTCTTGCCGCAGCTTATGGCCTCGGCCGAGGCCGCGCGCGTGGGCTTCGATACCATCAAACGCCTGATGCCCGCCGGCGAGATTGCCGACAAGGGCAAGATCTGCGTGGCCACCGTCAAGGGCGACATCCACGATATTGGCAAGAACATCGTCAAAATGCTGCTCGACAACTACGGCTACACCGTCTTTGACCTGGGCCGCGACGTCGATCCGCAGGAGGTACTCAAGACCGTCAAGGAGCGCGATATCAAACTCGTCGGCCTCTCGGCGCTTATGACTACCACGGTCGTCGCCATGGAGGAGACCATCAAGCTGCTTCATTCCGAGGTGCCGGGCGTCAAGATCATCGTGGGCGGCGCCGTACTCACCCCCGAATACGCCAAGCAGATCGGCGCGGACTACTACGCCAAGGACGCCGCCGAGAGCGCGCGCATCGCCGAAGAGGTCTTTGGGCAGTAACACAACGGAAACAACCGAGCACCAAAACGTGCCGCATGCGCCACTTGGCACGTGCAGCACGTTAGAATAGATAAGATTATGCTCGTTTTGGCAGATAGGAGCGCAAGGATGGCGATCACGCCCGCAGAAATCGCGGAAACCCGCGGCATGGTTGAGGAACAGAACCTCGACATCAGGACCATCACCATGGGTGTTTCGCTCATGGGTTGCGGTGACGAGAACCTCGACCGCATGTGCACGAAGATCTACGACCACGTGACGCACACGGCTGAGCATCTGGTCGAGACCGCCGAGAACCTCGAGCGCGAGTACGGTATCCCCATCGTCAACAAGCGCGTTTCCGTCACCCCGGTGGCGCAGATCGCCGCATGCTGCAAGGATGAGGACCTCACCCCCATCGCGCATGCCCTCGACCGCGCGGCCGAGACGCTCGGCATCGACTACCTGGGCGGCTTCTCCGCACTCGTCCAGAAGGGCATCGGCGACGCCGACCGCCGCGTCATCCAGTCCATCCCCCAGGCGCTCGCCACCACGAGCCGCGTCTGCTCCAGCGTCAACGTCGCCAGCCTGCGCGCCGGCATCAACATGGACGCTGTGCTCATGGCCGCCCAGACCATCATCGATGCCGCCAAGCTCACGGCCGACCAGGATTCCGTTGGCGCCTCCAAGTTTGTCTGCTTTGCCAACATGGTCGAGGACTCCCCGTTTATGGCGGGCGCCGTCCACGGCGGTGGCGAGGCCGACGCCGTCATCAACGTTGGCGTCTCGGGCCCCGGCGTTATGGCTGCTGCCTTGGAGACGCTCCCCGACTCCGCCTCGATGATGGAGGTTGCCGAGAAAATCAAGCAGACCGCCTTTAAGATCACCCGCGCCGGCGAGCTCATGAGCCGCGAGGCCGCCCATCGTCTGGGTGTCGAGAAGGGCATTGTCGACCTGTCGCTGGCTCCCACGCCTGCCATCGGCGACTCCGTTGCCCGTATCCTCGAGATCATCGGCGTGGGCACCTGCGGTGGCCCCGGCACGACCTGCGCGCTCGCCATGCTCAACGATGCCGTCAAGAAGGGCGGCGTCATGGCCAGCTCCAGCGTGGGCGGTCTCTCCGGCGCCTTTATCCCCGTGTCCGAGGATGCCGGCATGATCGCCGCCGTCGAGGCCGGTGCGCTTTCGCTCGAGAAGCTCGAGGCCATGACCTGCGTGTGCTCCGTTGGCCTGGACATGATCGCCATCCCCGGCGACACTCCGGTCGAGACCATCGCCGGCATCATCGCCGACGAGATGGCCATCGGCGTCATCAACAACAAGACCACGGCCGTCCGCGTGATCCCCGCCATCGGCAAGGGCGTGGGCGACTGCGTCGAGTACGGCGGCCTGTTTGGCCGTGCGCCCATCATGCCGGTGAACCCCAACGCCGGCACTGTGCTTGCCCACCGCGGTGGACGCTTCCCGGCACCACTGAACTCGCTCAAGAACTAGCTGAGGGGGACTGGCGAGGAGCCCCGGGGAGGGCAAATATATAAGGTCGCCTGCTCGGACAGTCCTGACTCGCACGGAGAGCACATTAAGTGCTCTCCGGCTCGTGCGGAACTCGCGATCGACCTTATATATTTGCCCTCCCCGGGGCTCCCGCACAACGGGACCTCAGTTGGGTTCTATCCCGTATGGCAGTCGCTTCGCTCCTGCCCGCCTTGGTTGTGAGGGCGGTTTGGCGTTGGAACGGTTCTTTTTCTGATATATGCTGGTTGCGGCTCTTCTTTTGGGAGGAGTCGCTTTTTTGTTGCTAGGAGGTTGGCCCGTGGTTGATGGGGACGCTCGCTCTGAGCTTCTTTCTGCTGATTGGAATGGCGAATGGATGCGCCTGCAGGCTGGTCGGCGGCGGGCTGATGACTCTTTTGAGTGGGATAAAAGGGCTCGGCATTTTCGGCCGCTTGAGACTGCTCCGTATGCCCGGGATTTTATAAAGCTGTTGGCGTTAAAGCCTGGTGAATCGGTGCTTGATATGGGGTGTGGGGCTGGGTCGATTGCTATTCCGCTTGCTCAGGCTGGGCATTCCGTGATTGCTGCCGACTTCTCTCCTGCCATGTTGGGCACGCTTGATGCCGGCATTGAGTATTACGGGCTCGAAGATCTTATTACGCCGCTTGAGCTTGCTTGGGATGATGATTGGGATTTGGTTGGACCGGTCGCGAAAGCGGTGGATGTTGCCTTTGCCAGTCGGTCAGTTACGACGACCAATCTAAAAGGCGCGCTTGCCAAGCTTGATCGTACGGCTCGTCGGCGTTGTGCTGTCACGATGGTCGCCAACTCCAGCCCGCGCT
>UQVT01000039.1 GCA_900544465.1 uncultured Collinsella sp.
GACGGAAAGCACATTAAGTGCTTTCCTTTGCGTGCGGAACTCGCGACAAACTTAAAACCTGGGCCGCCCGGGCTGGGGATCCGACGTGCTCGTTGGGGCAACGTTCCCTGCCAAAAAGGGACAGGTTAATTTTGGTCGGTTTTATCTGGGAAACGTGGCCGATTACGGTAGTCAGTATCTTTTTGCAGCATCTAGATCGACGACGTTTTCGGAAGTGCGGAGAAAATTCGCAAACCTCCAAGCAGACCGGCATATTTAACGACAAAACCGCAGCTCAGCAGTGGGTCAAATTTTAGGTGTGCTTAACGGTTCTGAGTTTTTCACCGCACTTCCGATGACCAGATGAATAGCGCCCGATCCAACCATCCATGTTTCGCAAAATAGGCCGCTTCCCCTAGTAGGAAGCGGCCCCAAATCTTACGAATAGACGATGGTAAAGGGCTCTTTCGTTTCGGTCTCCCCTGTTGATGTATACCTCACAATTTCAAGGGTTACCGAGACAACTTGATCGACATCAATCAACTTCGTTGGCACCCAGATGTTCTCTCCGCTATTGCGCCCATAAGAAAAATATAAGTTGAACACCCCTGCGTCGTCATCTTCGATAATCTGCTCCGATCCATCCTTGTAGCTGACGGTCAGCTTATTATCAACTGCTTCATAGCCCAAATCATCGATGTGCGTCTGGATGGAAAACGGGCTAATCTCAAGAGGCGAGTCACCGGAGCGGAGTTCCTTTGTATCGACGTACGCTCCAATATTGAACTCGGGTGTCGACGCCTCAAACCGCCTCGCACTCTCACTTTCACCCTCGGTCCAATGGATATTCCAGGTGACAGCATGTTGCAAATCTCGCTCGCGATCCATAGCGGCAAAGTACATCGTGCCATTAATGACAGTATCGCTTGATGTGTCCTTATCAATTGTGCTGCGTGTGTCAGGCCATTCCTCGCCGAACTTCATATCGGGCGTGCCGATGCCCTGCTCTTCTTCACCATAGAGAACAAGTTCGCCAATCTCTGCTGCTGGCTTGTAGTAGTTAACTCCATTTGGATTGGACAACGTAAACGTCACGGCTCCGCAGCCGTTTTGGTCGATTGCCATCTCATGGATATCAAGCGTATAGCCGTTGCCCTCGACGGACAGATTAACCTCCTGGACTGCGCCTTCCAGGCTTTGGGGCGCGATGCCATCGCCAAACTCTCTGGTGTAGGTATATTTAGTTCCCGATGAGCCGCCGTTGGTCCAGGTAATGGAATCCCCGTTGCCGTGGTTTCCCCAGGCAGAGGCAAAATAGCTGGAATTGACGAAGGCGTAGGCGACCCCTCCGGTCGCCAGCACTCCGGCAAGGCATCCGATCACGGCAACATACAGAGGCTTCGCGTGACCCTTTCGGCGAAGCGGCTCACCAGCAGCGGCATAAAGAACACGGTCAGCAAGATCGCTATCGGCTTGGACGGACTCGAAGGCCTGCTTGATTTGATTGGATTTCACGGTCGCCCTCCTCTAGGATGAACTTGAGCTTCGATCTGCCGCGAGCCAAACGCGTTCGAACAGTCGCGGCTGGCACATGCAATAACTCGGCAATCTCTGAGGTCGAAAAGCCCAGATAGTAATAGAGCATGATGGGAACACGGAATCGTTCCGGAAGTCGCATAACGTCTGACAGGACCGCCTTGGTCTCCTCCTGCGCCGTCGAAAGCGAATCGGCCAGGTTCTCAATATCCTCCACACGCCTCCATGGCTTTCGAAAGAGAGATTTGCATTCATTGATCGTGACCCGGATAAGCCATCGACGAA
Organism: uncultured Collinsella sp.; assembly: GCA_900544465.1. Taxonomy (GTDB): domain Bacteria; phylum Actinomycetota; class Coriobacteriia; order Coriobacteriales; family Coriobacteriaceae; genus Collinsella. The sequence goes on from UQVT01000039.1 coordinate 1,801, forward strand.
GATGTTCCCAGCTTTCAAATTGGGCATCGCTTTTGAGTAACTTCAGAAAGACGTCTTGAGCGACATCGTCGGCATCGGCACGATCGCGCAGATACGTCAATGCGATTCGAAACACGACATCACGGTGATCCTCGACCGCCTGTCTAAAAGCTTGTTCTTCCATAATCACCTCCCGGTGATGCTGATGTTTCTTGATGAGGTCCTCACCATAGATACGCTTTGACCGAACGAAATGTTTCAAATTCAAGCAGGAATAACCTACCAAAATAAACCTGTCCCTTTTTGGCATAAAGGAATCCCCTCCTGTGCGCGGGGGCGGATTCCCGGCCCGGGCTGCCGGCGGCTTAAGTTTGCTGCTCTACAGTCCTGCGCAAGACGGAAAGCACATTAAGTGCTTTCCTTTGCGTGCGGAACTCGCGACAAACTTAAGCCGCCGGCAGCCCGGGCCGGGAATCCGACGTGCTCGTCGGGGCAACGTTCCTCACCAAAAAAGACCCGCTCCCCTGTTGGGAAGCGGGTCTTTGGAAGGGCGGTTAACGTACTAGGAAATTACTCCTCGTCGTTGTCCTTGGCCTCTTCGGCGTCGTCGGTGTCCACGAGCTGGTTGAGCAGCTCGTCGAGGGAAGCCATGTCCTCGTTGATCGCGCCGTTGGCGGGAGCCTTCTTGTCGTCGATCGGGGCGCCCAGGAGCTCCTCGTCGGCGTCGGCGTGATGCGTCGGAGCGGAGGTACCCAGCAGGATATCGTCCGGACCGTCGGGGCTAAAGACCATCTGCAGCAGCTGCGAGAGGTCTTCCTCGTCGGCAACGTCGTCGTTGTTCTCGAGGATGTAGAGCAGATCGTGGGCCTCGAGGCCGTCACGGAGCTCCTCGATCGCCTTGGCACCGATGCCATCGATGCGCAGCAGATCCTCCTCGGACTTGCCGACCAGGTCGCCGACCGTCTCGATGCCGACCTCGCTGAACTTGTTGGTCCAGCGCTGCGACACGCCCAGGTCGTCGAACAGGTACAGGCGAGCCTTCTCGGCGGAGATGGTGTGGCCGTTGCGGGTGAACGAACCGTCAGCACCACCAAACTCGTCGTAGCCGGCCCAGTCGAGCTGCTGCGGGAGCTGCTCGTCCAGGTCCTTGAGCTCAACCGGAGCCCACTCGGGCAGCGACTTGGCGTTGGGCGAAGCCGGGCCGTCGATGTCGACATAGCCGTCGGCCGTACGATACGTCAGCTTGGCGTTGGCGTACGGCTTGAGGCCGGTACCGGCCGGGATCTTCTTACCGACGATGACGTTGGACTTAAGGTCGAGCAGATGGTCGACCTTACCCTCAATAGCAGCCTCGGTAAGGACGCCGGCGGTACGGATGAACGAAGCGCTCGACAGCCAGGAGTCGATGTTGGACGCGACCTTGAGCGTACCCAGGATGACGGGCTCGGCCACGGGAGCCTGACCGCCCAGACGGGCAACGCGCTCGACCTCGTCGGCGAACTCATAGCGGTCGACGTACTGACCAAGCAGGTACTTGGAGTCACCGGGGTTGGTGATCTGAACGCGACGCAGCATCTGACGTGCGAGCACCTCGATGTGCTTGTCGTTCAGGTCGACGCCCTGGCTGGTGTAGACGTCCTTGACGCTCTCGACGAAGGTGTGCATCGTCGACTCGATGTCGGTCAGCTTGCGCAGGTTGCGGAAGTTGACGAAGCCCTTGGTGATCTGGTCGCCGGCGCGAACCTCGCAGCCGTCCTCGATCTCGGGCATAAAGCGCACCGAAGCGGGGACGCGACGCTCGTCGAGGACACGGGTGTGGTCCTCGGAGTCGGTGAGCGTCAGCACATACTCGGACTTCTCGGGCTTAATCGAGAGGTGGCCGGAGTACGGAGCCAGCTCGGCCTCGCGACCCAGAATCTTCTCGTTGACGTTGCCGACGATATCGAACATACGGCTGACCGTAGGCAGACCCTGCGTAATATCGTCGACGCCAGCGACGCCGCCGGAGTGAATGGTACGCATCGTAAGCTGCGTACCGGGCTCGCCGATGGACTGGGCGGCAATAATGCCGACCGCGGTACCGATGGCGACCGGACGACGGGTGGAAAGATCCCAGCCGTAGCACTTCTGGCACACGCCGTACTTGGAACGGCAGGTGAGCAGCGCGCGAAGCTTGACCTTCTTAAGGCCGGCATCGACCATCTTCTGGATGTCGGCGACCTTCTCGATGTAGCCGTCCTGCTCAAAGAGCACGGTGCCATCGGGAGCCACGACGTCCTCAATGAAGCAACGGCCGACGAGGTCGGTGTTGAGGTCGGTGGTGCCGGGGATGATGAGGTTGTAAGTGACGCCCTCGTGCGTACCGCAGTCCTCCTCGCGGACGATGACGTCCTGGGCCACGTCAACCAGACGACGGGTCAGGTAACCGGAGTCCGAGGTGTGGGATGCGGTATCGACCAGGCCCTTACGGGCGCCGTAGGTCGAAATGAAGTACTCGAGCGGCAGCAGACCCTCGCGGAAGTTCGCCTTAATGGGAAGGTCGATCGTCTCGCCGGACATGTCTGCCATCAGGCCACGCATGCCGCCGAGCTGACGCAGCTGGGTCTTAGAACCACGGGCGCCGGAGTCGGCCATCATGTAGAGCGGGTTCTCCTCGTCGAACAAGTCGAGCATGAGCGCTGCAACCTTGTCGGTGCAAGCGGTCCACTCGTTAACGACTTCGATGTGGCGCTCCGTCTCGTTGATGAAGCCCTCCTCGAAGTACTCGTTGATCTGGTCGACGTTGGCCTGGGCGCGGTCGAGCAGCTCCTGCTTCTCGGCAGGGATGAGAGCGTCCCACACCGAGATGGTGAGGCCGGCGCGGGTAGCGTAGTGGAAGCCGGAGTACTTGATGGCGTCGAGGATCGGACCGACCTTGGCCTCGGGATAGCGATCGCAGCAGTCGGCAACCAGCTTGGCCACGTCGCCCTTGACCATCTTGTAGTTCATGAACTCATAGTCTTCGGGCAGGCACTGGCGGTTGAAGATGATGCGGCCGATGGAGGTCTCGAAGCGCGCGGTCTTGTTGCCGGTGACGTCGTAGTCGACAAACTCGTTCTTGCCGTTCTTGACGCGGAAGATACGGGTGCCGTCCTCGTTGATGACATTGGCGTCGGCAGCGGACACGCGGACCTGAATCTTGGCCTGCATGTCGACCTCGGAGCGGCAGTCATAGGCGTGCAGCGCGTCGTCAAAGCTGGCGAACACGTGGTTCTCGCCCGGCAGACCGTCGCGGACCTGGGTCAGGTAGTACACACCGATGATCATGTCCTGCGAGGGGATGTTGACCGGCTTGCCGGATGCCGGCGAGCGCAGGTTGTTCGCAGAGAGCATGAGCACGCGGGCCTCGGCCTGAGCCTGGCTGGACAGCGGCACGTGGACAGACATCTGGTCGCCGTCGAAGTCGGCGTTGAAGGGCGAGCAGACCAGCGGATGCAGGTGGATAGCCTTGCCCTCGACCAGCACCGGCTCAAAGGCCTGGATGGACAGACGGTGCAGGGTCGGTGCACGGTTGAGCAGCACGACGCGGCCGTCGATGACCTCTTCGAGGATGTCCCACACAAAGGTGGCACCGCGGTCGATAGCGCGCTTGGCACCCTTGATGTTCTCGACCTTGCCAAGCTCGACCAGGCGCTTCATGACGAAGGGCTTGAAGAGCTCCAGCGCCATGGTCTTGGGCAGACCGCACTGGTGCAGCAGCAGCTTGGGGTCGGTAACGATGACCGAACGGCCGGAGTAGTCGACACGCTTGCCCAGCAGGTTCTGACGGAAACGACCCTGCTTGCCCTTGAGGGCCTCGGCGAGCGACTTGAGCGGGCGACCGCCACGGCCAGAGACCGGGCGACCACGACGGCCGTTGTCGAACAGGGCGTCCACGGACTCCTGGAGCATGCGCTTCTCGTTATTCACGATGATCGCGGGGGCGTCCAGGTCGAGCAGGCGCTTGAGTCGGTTGTTACGGTTGATCACGCGACGATACAGGTCGTTGAGGTCGGACGCGGCGAAGCGGCCGCCGTCGAGTTGGACCATCGGGCGCAAATCGGGCGGAATGACCGGGATGACGTCCAGGATCATGTTCGCGGGGCTGTTGCCGCCCTTCAGGAAGGCGTCAACGACCTCGAGGCGCTTGACGGCCTTCTCGCGCTTCTGCTTCTGGGAGTCCTCGTCGGCGATGATGGCCTTGAGCTTCTCGGCCTCGGAGGGGAGGTCGATGGCAGCGAGCAGGTCGCGGACGGCCTCGGCACCCATACCACCCTTGAAGTACATGGAGTAGTAACGGGTCATCTCACGGAACAGCGGCTCATCGGAGATGAGGTCGCGCTCGGTGAGCTTCATGAAGGCGTTGAAGGCGTCCGTGCGGAGCTGCTTCTCGTCCTTGCACTCTTCCTCGATGTCGACGATGCCAGAGGCGATCTCCTCGGGGGTCAGCGGCTCCTCGTCGGAGAACTCGTCGAAGTTCTCGGGGTTGCCCTGCTCCTTGAGAGACTCGATCTGGCGGGCGCACTCGGCATCGATCTCTTCCAGATCGGCGGCGAGCTCCTCGCGCAGGTCGTCAGCGTCGGCCTCGCGGGCCTCGTAGTCGACCTCGGTGATGATGTAGCTGGCAAAGTACAGAACCTTCTCGAGGTCCTTGGACTTGATGTCGAGCATACGGCTCATCGGGAAGCTCGTGGGGCTCTTGAAGTACCAGATGTGGGACACGGGAGCGGCGAGCTCGATGTGGCCCATGCGGTCGCGACGCACCTTGGCCGAGGTGACCTCGACGCCGCAACGCTCGCAGACGATGCCCTTAAAGCGGATGCCCTTGTACTTGCCGCAGGAGCACTCCCAGTCCTTGGCGGGACCGAAGATCTTCTCGCAGAACAGGCCGTCCTTCTCGGGCTTGAGGGTACGGTAATTGATGGTCTCCGGCTTCTTGACCTCACCGTGCGACCAGGAACGGATCTGGTCGGCGGAGGCAAGGGAGATCTTTACCGAGTCAAAATCAGTAGCTTCGAAATCTGCCACAGTCAACTACTCCTTATCAGTGGTCGTGGCGGCGACAGCCTCGGGTGCCTCGGCGGTCTCGGCATCCTCGGCCTCGACGTCGGCGTCAACGCCGGCGAGCGCTGCCAGGTCGTCGAGAGCGGAGGTCTCCTCGGCGGTCACAGGGGCGGAGGCGTCCTCGTCGGCATCGTGCATGGGCTCGATGTCCAGTGCGAGGGAGCGAATCTCCTTGACGAGAACCTTGAAGGACTCGGGGATACCCGGGACAGGAACGTTCTCGCCCTTGACGATGGACTCGTAGGTCTTGACGCGGCCCACGGTATCGTCGGACTTGACGGTCAGGATCTCCTGCAGGACGTTGGAAGCACCGTAAGCGTACAGTGCCCAAACTTCCATCTCGCCGAAGCGCTGGCCGCCGAACTGAGCCTTGCCGCCCAGAGGCTGCTGGGTAACCAGGCTGTAAGGGCCGGTCGAACGGGCGTGGATCTTGTCGTCGACCATGTGGCCGAGCTTGAGGATGTAGGACGTACCCACGGTAATGGGCTCGCGGAACTCCTCGCCGGTGCGGCCGTCGAACAGGCGGGTCTTGCCGCGCTCGTCAAGCTGGGTGACGAACTCGGGGCGCATGTGATCGCCAAACGCAGCGGTGGCCTTGTTGAGCATGTTCTTGTTGGCACGACGGATGACCTCGGCGATCTCGTCCTCCTTGGCGCCGTCGAAGACGGGCGTCGCGGTGAAGAACGGACCGGGGACGTACTTGTCGGAGTCGGCCTGCTCGGTATCCCAACCGCAGGCAGCAGCCCAGCCAAGGTGGCACTCGAGCAGCTGGCCGACGTTCATACGCGAAGGAACGCCCAGCGGGTTGAGGATAACGTCGATCGGGGTACCGTCAGCCATGTAGGGCATGTCCTCGACCGGCAGAACGTTGCAGATAACACCCTTGTTGCCGTGGCGACCGGCGATCTTATCGCCCTGCTGGATCTTACGACGCTGGGCGACGTAGACGCGCACCTGCTCGTTGACGCCGGGAGCCAGATCGTCGCCGTTCTCGCGGCTAAAGCGGACGACGTCGATGACGCGGCCGTAAGCGCCGTGAGGCATCTTAAGGGAGGTGTCGCGGACGTCGTGGGCCTTGGCACCGAAGATGGCGCGCAGCAGGCGCTCCTCGGCGGTCAGAGCGCTCTCGCCCTTAGGCGTGACCTTGCCGACCAGGATGTCGCCAGGACCGACCTCGGCGCCGATGCGGATGATGCCGTCCTCGTCGAGGTTGGCAAGCATGTCCTCGGAGAGGTTCGGGATCTCGCGGGTGATCTCCTCGGGGCCGAGCTTGGTGTCGCGGGCGTCGATCTCGTGACGGGTGATGTTGATGGTCGTCAGCAGGTCCTCGGCCACCAGGCGCTCGGACACGACGATACCGTCCTCGTAGTTAAAGCCTTCCCACGGCATGTAGGCCACGGTGAGGTTCTGGCCCAGTGCGAGCTCGCCGTGATCGGTCGAAGGACCGTCGGCCAGAGGCTCGCCCTGCTCAACGGTGTCACCGACGCGCACGAGCGGACGGTGGTTGATGCAGGTGGACTGGTTGGAGCGCTGGTACTTGGCCAGGTGATACTCGTCCATGCCGCCGGCATGCTTGACGATGATCTTGGCGGCGTCGGCAAAGATGACCTCGCCGGCGTTCTTGGCCAGGGTGACCTCGCCGGAGTCCAGAGCGGCGCGACGCTCCATGCCGGTACCGACATAGGGAGCGGCAGGGTGAACCAGCGGCACGGCCTGACGCTGCATGTTAGCGCCCATCAGCGTACGCTTGGCGTCGTCGTGCTCGAGGAACGGGATCAGCGTGGCTGCGACGGAGAGCATCTGACGCGGCGAGACGTCCATGTAGTCGACGTCCTCGACGGGCACGTCGGCGGGAGCGCCGAAGGAGCCGTCGAAGTCGCGGGTACGGGCGATCACGGTGTGCGGGCGGACAAGCTTGCCCTCGGCATCGGTCGTGATGAACTCGTTGGTCTTGGGATCGAGCGGCGTGTTGGCCGGCGCGATGACGTGCTTCTCTTCCTCGTCAGCGGTCATCCAGTCGATCTGGTCGGTGGCAACGCCGTTCTCGACGCGACGGAACGGGGCCTCGATGAAGCCGTACTCGTTGACGCGAGCGTAGAGGGCGAGCGAGCCGATCAGGCCGATGTTGGGGCCTTCGGGGGTCTCGATCGGGCACATGCGGCTGTAGTGCGAATTGTGAACGTCGCGGACGGCCGTCGGCACGTTGGTGCGGCGGCTGGAGCCGGACTTGTGGCCGGCAAGACCACCAGGGCCGAGTGCGGACAGACGGCGCTTGTGGGTCAGACCGGTCAGGGGGTTCGCCTGGTCCATGAACTGCGAGAGCTGCGAGGAACCGAAGAACTCCTTGATGGAGGCCACGATCGGGCGGATGTTGATGAGCGACTGCGGGGTGATCTCGTCGATGTCCTGGGAGCTCATGCGCTCACGGACGACGCGCTCCATACGGCTCATGCCGATACGGAACTGGTTGGCGACGAGCTCGCCGACGGTACGGATGCGGCGGTTGCCGAAGTGGTCGATGTCGTCGACCTTGAAGCCCTGCTCGCCGGCAGCGAGGGACAGGAGGTAGCGCAGCGTCGCGACGATATCCTCGTCGGTGAGCACCGTGACCTCTTCCTCGGTGGTGAGGTTGAGCTTCTTGTTGACCTTGTAACGACCGACGCGGGCAAGATCGTAGCGCTGCGGGTTAAAGAGCAGACCCTCAAGCAGGCTGCGGGAAGCGTCCACGGTGGGGGGCTCGCCCGGGCGCAGGCGACGGTAGATCTCGATGAGGGCGTCCTCGCGGGTGAGGGCGGTGTCGCGCTCCAGGGTGCGCTTGATCACATCGGAGTTGCCGAGCAGCTCGATGATGTCGTCGTTGGTGACGGCGATGCCAAGGGCGCGCAGGAACATCGTGGCGCTCTGCTTGCGCTTACGGTCGATGGAGACCATGAGCTGGTCGCGCTTGTCGACCTCAAACTCAAGCCAGGCACCGCGGGACGGGATGATCTGGGCCTTGTAGATCTGCTTGCCCGAATCCATCTCGGAGCTGTAGTACACGCCCGGGGAGCGGACGAGCTGCGAGACGACGATACGCTCGGTACCGTTGATGATGAAGGTGCCCTGATCGGTCATCATGGGGAAGTCGCCCATAAAGACGAGCTGCTCCTTGATCTCGCCGGTCTCCTTGTTGGTGAGACGGACGTCGGTCAGAAGCGGAGCCTGATAGGTCATATCCTTCTCGCGGCACTCCTCGACGGTGTGCGCGGGGTCGCCGAACTGATGCTCGCCGAAGGTAACCTCGAGAACATGGTTCTGGCTCTGGATGGGGCTGGATTCCTTGAACGCCTCACGAAGGCCCTCGTCCTTAAAACGCTCAAAGGATTCCCTTTGAACAGAGATAAGGTTGGGGAGCTCCATGGCCTCCGGGATTTTCCCGAAGCTGACGCGCTTGCGCTCAGTGGCAGTGTATGCGTAGGTCACCAGGTTTTTCCTCCTTCACGGAAATGCTCGGTGGGTTGGCGAGGCATAGCTTCGCCAGTTATCGCAACCTAATAGTTTATCAGGTACCGACCGTTGGGCAAGAAAAGCCTTGACGCGATTGAGTTTTTGGAGTAGCAAAGTTTTTCGACAGAAAACACGCAGGTAGATAGTGGTATACCGAACATCTGTTCATATATTTTCTGTGAACAGAGAGCCGGCAATCGCAGCTCTTATAAAAAACGGGCGCGAACCGAGGTCCGCGCCCGTAAATGTCGATGTCCGAAGGCTTACTTGCGCATCAAGCCGCCGCGCTCGTCGATGGCGTCCCAGAAGGCGCTTGCAAAGCGAGGATCGCTTGCAGCCATGAGAGCGTTGGTGGCCATCCAGCCAGAGGGAGTGCCGGTGTCGTAGCCCGACAGCGGGTCGATGACGACCGCGTACATGGCCTCGCGGTCGAGCGAGCGGGCCATGGCGTCGGTAAGCTGAATCTCGCCGCCCTTGCCGGCCTGCTGATCAGCGAGCAGGTCCATGACCAGCGGGCTCAGCAGATAACGGCCGACAATGTACAGGTTGGACGGAGCCGCCTCGGGAGCGGGCTTCTCGACCAGACCGCCGATGCGCCAGACAGCGCCCGGCTCTGCATCGGCAACGTCCTCGGCGCCCTCGAGCGAACCGACGCGCTCGCCGGCGATAACGCCGTAGCGGCTGACTTCCTCGGGCGAGCAAGCAGCGACGGCGATAACCGAAGCTCCACCGTGCTCCTTGGAAACGGCGAGCATCTTGTCGCAGATGTCGCGATTAGGCACAACGTAGTCGCCCAGAAGAACCAGGAAGTTCTCCCCTGCCACGGCGTCGGCAGCAGAGCGGATAGCATGGCCGAGGCCCTTGGGCTCGTACTGATAACGGAAGTCGACCGGCATACCGCCAGCGTGGGCGACGGCATCGGCATAGGCGTTCTTGCCGCGCTCGCGCAGCAGGTTCTCGAGCGAGCGATCGGGCTGGAAGTAGTTCAGTAGCTCGGGCTTACCGGGAGATGTAACGATGATGGCGTCGTCGACTTCCTCGGGGTCGAGCGCCTCCTCGACGACGTACTGAATGACGGGCTTGTCGAGCACCGGCAGCATCTCTTTGGGCGTGCACTTGGTGCCAGGCAGAAAACGCGTGCCAAGACCGGCGGCGGGGATGATTGCCTTCATGTTATTCAAAGATCCTTTCGCAGGCGCAAAAGCGCCCCATGCGTGCGGCGCACGGCCGCAGACCAAATTGCGATACCCAAGCATCTTACCGCTGGAACTATATGTCGCTACAAGGCAGAGACAATTCTTCAGCAGGTCAACGCAAATTATTGCTCGAATGGTGCAATTTTATTGCCCAACGGCAGGGCACCCGATACGACGCAAATCACAGAATACGGCAGTTTGAGCTACCGATGTCGAGGGACTGAAAAACAAAAAAGACGGGGCTCGCAATGCGAACCCCGCCTGCAAAGAAATCTGGCGAGAAAGCCTGATTACTTGAGGGTGACAGCAGCGCCAGCAGCCTCGAGCTTCTCCTTGGCAGCCTCGGCGTCCTCCTTCTTGGCACCCTCGAGAACAGCCTTGGGAGCGCCCTCGACGACCTCCTTGGCCTCCTTCAGGCCAAGGTTGGTGAGCTCACGGACGGCCTTGATGACCTGGATCTTGTTGTCGCCGAAGCCCTCGAGCACGACGTCAAACTCGGTCTTCTCCTCGGCCTCAGCAGCGCCAGCAGCGGGAGCGGCGACAACAGCGGCAGGAGCAGCGGCGGAAACGCCGAAGGTGTCCTCGATAGCCTTAACGAGCTCGGAAGCCTCGAGAAGGGTCATTTCCTTAAGAGCATCGATGATCTCATCGGTGGTAAGCTTAGCCATTTCTAAGTCCTTTCGGTTTCCGTGCGGATGCACGGAGATCAGTTAAAACACGGCGCGAATGCGCCAGGGGTGCGGCGTTGCCGCCGCGGGTGAAAACAGCAACTAGGCTGCCTTCTGCTCGGAGACCTGCTGGATCGAACGAGCGAGACCAGAGGAAACGCCGTTGACGCAGACAGCGATGTCGCGAGCGAAACCGGAGATGAGACCGGCGATCTGGCCGAGAAGCTGATCCTTGGTGGGCAGCTCGGCGATAGCCTTAACATCATCAGCGGAAACGGCCTTGCCGTCGGAGATACCGCCCTTGATCTCAAGGACGCCCTTGGACTTAGCGGAGAAGTCCTTAAGGGCCTTAGCGGCCTCGACCGGCTCGGTCTCGTAGAACACATAAGCGACGGGGCCGGCGAGGATCTCGTCGATCTCGGGCTGCTCCTGGTTCTTGAGAGCGATCTTGACCAGGTTGTTCTTGTAGACCTTCATCTCGGCGCCGCACTCGCGAAGCTGATGACGCAGCTCCTGAGCCTGCTTAACCGTCAGACCGTTGTAGTTGACGACGAACAGACCGGCGTTCTCGGCGATACGGGACTCGATCTCTGCAACCTTGTCGATTTTGTACTGCTGGGGCATGAATTACACCTCCTCGAATTCTTTCCGGGCACGGTCCGCCACAAGGACGTGACGGGGGCATGTCCAAAAAGAAAGCCCCCGCGCTGCATGAGCGACGGGGGCGAGAAGACATATCTACTCGACCACCTCGGCTGGCGGGAAGTCCCATTAAGCTCGCGGGCGATGCCCGTTTGCACCGGCTGTCTCTGGCAGCGGATTCGTGCGTGAACTGAAAGTATTATGGCGGGGACCCCGGCGTCGGTCAACGGGCGCGAGGATTCGTACACAAACCCTGCATACGCTCCGGCCGGGAGGGGCAGGGCGAGTTTTCCGCTCGGTCAAGTCCTGGGCTCGCACGAAGGCCACATTAAGTGGCCTTCGGCTCGTGCGGAATCTACGGAAAACTCGCCCTGCCCCTCCCGGCCGGAGCTACGTTGCCTTTGCTGCGAATCCTCGTGTCCGTTGGCCGGCGCGCCCCACGCATAACCCTTATGTCGATGGGCTGATGTGTTGCGTCCCTGATGGTTATAGGGTTGAAACGAAGGTGGACAGGCGGCGGAGGCCTTCGTCCAGATTTTTGTCGGAGACGCAGTAGCTTAGGCGGATGTGGCCTTCGGTTCCGAAGCAGTCGCCTGGGACTAGGGCTACGTTTGCTTCTTTGATGGCTTTGATGCAGAAGTCTTCGCTGGTTAGGCCGAACTTTTTGATGCTCGGGAAAGTGTAGAAGGCTCCTGCGGGCTCTACCACATCGAGACCCATGGCGTTTAAGGCTGCGAGCACGCGTTTGCGGCGGGCTCGGTAGACTTTGAGCATGGGGGCTGGGTCGACGGTGAGGGCTCGGGCTGCGGCGTCCATCTCGAAGGAGACGGCGCTCGATACTAGGTATTGGTGAGCTTTTGCGATCTCGGCGATGACGGGGGCTGCGGCTGCGAGCCAGCCCAAGCGCCAGCCGGTCA
>UQVT01000040.1 GCA_900544465.1 uncultured Collinsella sp.
AGGTCAGCGCCCTTTCGTTTCACGTCACCTTGTCTCAAATGCGACCCGCTCGCTGTCGTTGCCAAAACATCGGCGTTGCCGTGGTTGTCGCTGTAGTCATTGGGTAGTCATTGGACGTTCTTAAATGACTAGTCAAAGGGGACACTCTTACGGCACTTGGCACTTGGGGACGTTCCTTTTGTGCCGGCACCTGGGGACAGTCCTTATGTCAAGAGATCGGTGCAAGAGGGATAGGTTGCCTTGCGTCGATCTAAATAAGTTGCGGTGAGATAGTTCTTGAATTGGCCTTTTTGGGGCTAAACAGAAACTTTCTCACCGCAACTGAGTTGAGGCGTTTTTTGGCAGCTGGTTTACTTGCTCGCGAACAGCCAGATCAGGATGATTGCCAGAATCACGGCGACGATGCAGACGATGGCGCCAGTGAATTTGATGCGTGAGTCGCGGGTACGCTCGCGCACCGCGTCCTCGGTGGCCTCGAGCTGGGCGACTTCTTGCTCGGTCTCGGCGTGTTCGGCTTTGTCTCGGGCCAAGGATCCTGCAAGCGACTCAGTGATCTCTGGGTGGTCGTGTACTTCGGTCGCCTGTTCGATGATCGACTGCGCATGTGCGGCATCTGCTTGGGCGTTGGCGATGCTCTGCTCTTGGTCGCGGCGTGCCTTGTCCTCGGCGGCGATCTTCTCGCGCAGTTCGCGCTGGCGCGTTGCGGCGGCGGTTTTTGCAGTCTGCAGCTCGTCGCGCGCGGCATCGGCCTCTGCCGTCACGGCTTGGTGCGCGCGTTTGGCTTCGGCAATGGGGGCCTGCGCCTGTTCGACGGCCTGCTCGGCTGCGGCAAGCGAGTGCTCAAGGTCGGCGGTGATACGCGGGACATCTTCTTCGGCTTTACGCAGGGCATCTGCCGTGTCGGAGATCTGCATCGAGAGCTCGCTGGTGCGCACCGTATAGTTGGCGGGATTTGCCGAGGGATTGCGTTGCAGCTCGGCATACTCATGACGCAGTGTCTCGAGCTGGGCGCGCGTGGCGTCGACGGTTTGTTGTGCGGCGGCAATGCCGGCGTCTCGCTCGGCCTGTACCTTGTCGCGGATGCGCTTGGAATCCTCAAGACGGCGAACGAGGCGGTTGCCGGTCTCGCGCGAGCTCGTCTCGCGGGCCTCCACGGCATCGAGCGCGGCCTTCAGGCGGAGCTCGGTCGCGTCATCCTCTGTTTTCATTTGTTCGAGCTGACCCTTGAGCTCTGCTACTTTGGAAGCATGGACATCGCGATCGATTTCGGCTGCCGCAGCGGTCTTTTGCGCTGTGGCGATCGCCTGACGCTGGTCGGCGACGATCTGCTCGTAGCGGCCTGCGATATCCTGGCGCGTCTCGAGTTCCTCGGCCTGATCGGCAATGCGCTGCTCAAGTTCGGCCAGGTGGGCGCGGGCATCGGCAAGTGCCTTTTTCGCGGCGTTCATCTCGCGCATGGCCGAGGCGCCCTGGGCGATAAAGGTGCCCACGGCGTTCGCAGTGTTCGAGACAGCGGTCCCCAGATCGCGGCTCGCGGCGGGGGAATGCGGGGCGGTCGGGCGAGCGGTGTCGGCAGCGTCCGCATCGGCAGCCTGCGGCGCGGCGATATTGCCGGTACCGCCCTCGACCACAGAAAAGCCTGCTGCGTGCGGATCGACCGCATCGGCGCCAATCGTGGGGTGCTCGAGCTGCAGAAACGAGGGCATGGTGCTGCCCTGGTCGGCAACCGGAGTCTCGCCGGGCACAAAGGTTGAGGCCGCCACGGCGGCCTCCTCTTCTTCGGCATCAATATCGGCATCGGCCACGGCGTCTTTCATCGCTTTGACAGCATCCATCATGGAGTCCATGACGGCATCGAGCTCTTCTTCCGAAGAGACCTCGATGGGGCCCGCTGCTTGCGGGACGTCGTCCTGTACAGGGGCGTCGTCCTGAGCGGGCGCATCGTCGTTTTGCTCATCGGCGTTTTCTGCGGCAGGGGTTTCCGCCGTAGCGCTTTCGTCCAAGATGGGGTCGTCGATGTCGATACCATCGCAGGTTACAACGTCAGTATCTGCGATGACGTCTGCGGAATCATCAATATGCTGTTGAGTCTGGGGGTCCAGCTCGTCTGTCCTAGGCATGTGCTCCTCATCGTTGTTTGTCACCCTATGATAAAGTTTCGCGCCGACATCCCACGCGCCGCAGCAAAGTTTCAAAACGTGTTCGATGGCTCGATTTGATAACAATAACTCGGTCGTTTTATCCAGTTTGTACTTGACAATCCCTTCGCCGAACGACGTGGTGCCGTTCGCCTACCGCGGTCTTTTATTTTCGCTTGAACACGCTAAAGTTGCATCTCAGCTTTTGGCGCGTGAAGTTGGATACGCGCAGTCGGCGGGCGTGCCCGTCGCGATTTGAAAGGACTTTGTATGGGACTTTTCACTGGTAAGACCGTGATCGTCACCGGCGGCGGCAAGGCCACGCTTAAGGACGGCTCCGCTGGTTCCATCGGCTACGGCATCGATATCGCATTTGCCAAGGAGGGCGCGAACCTCGTCATCACCGGCCGCAACGTCGCCAAGCTCGAAGCTGCCAAGGAATCCCTCGAGGCCGAGTACGGCGTCAAGGTTCTGCCTGTTCAGGCCGATGTCTCGGCTGGCCAGGACAACGAGGCCGTCGTCCAGAACGTCATCGACAAGGCCATTGAGGAGTTCGGCCGCATCGACGCCGTCGTCAACAATGCTCAGGCCAGCGCCTCGGGCGTGACCATCGCCGATCACACCATGGACCAGTTTAACCTGGCCATTTACTCCGGTCTGTATGCTACCTATCTGTACATGCAGAAGGCCTATCCGCACCTGAAGGAGACTAAGGGCTCCGTGGTCAACTTTGCCTCGGGCGCCGGCCTGTTTGGCAACTATGGCCAGTGCAGCTATGCTGCCGCCAAGGAGGGCATCCGCGGCCTGACCCGCGTTGCCGCCAACGAGTGGGGCAAGGACGGCATCAACGTCAATATCGTTTGCCCGCTTGCTTGGACCGCTGCGCTCGAGAACTTCCAAGATGCCTATCCCGAGGCGTTCAAGGCCAACGTCCACATGCCGCCGGCGGGTCACTACGGCGACGTCGAGAAGGAAATCGGCCGCGTTGTCGTTCAGCTCTGCGGTCCCGACTTTAAGTACATGAACGGCGAGACCGTCACCCTCGAGGGTGGCATGGGCCAGCGTCCTTAGGGGTTACGCGGTTTTACCAAACCGCGTAACGGCTCGACGCTGCGCGGGCCGCATTTGGACAATCTGACGTTCAACTTCAAGGGCGCGACCAGAAGGTCAGCGCCCTTTCGTTTCACGTCACCTTGTCTCAAATGCGGCCCGCTCGCTGACTTATGCTCAACCTGCGGCGCCATTTTGCTTGAAGGCACCTTGCTCGATCTGGCGGGTTTTCGCCGTCGGAAATGATCCGTTGGGGACGGAGGAAAACGGATCATTTTTATCCTGGTGCATTGGTGCAGGGGGGGGGCAGGTTTCCTTTGCACTAGTTTCTGTCGAGTCGGTGCTTCTTGCGGGTTGCCCGTATAATGGTTTGCGTATGAACCGCAACCAAGGAGTTCCAGTTTATGGACCAGAGCCTTTTTAAATTCGACCTGATCGCAGAGGACCCGACGACGCATGCGCGCGCCGGCGTGCTGCACACCCCGCACGGCGACATCGAGACGCCAATCTTTATGCCCGTGGGCACCAAGGCAAACGTCAAGGGCATTCCTACCGAGACTGTCAAGCAGCTCGGCGCCCAGATCGTGCTTGCCAACACCTACCACCTGTCCATGCGTCCCGGCGAGGACACCATCGCCGAGCTGGGCGGCCTGCACAAGTTTATGAACTGGCACGGCCCTATCCTCACCGACTCGGGCGGTTTCCAGGTCTTCAGCCACAACGATGCCGTCAAGCTCACTGACGAGGGCGTGCGCTTTATCGTCAACGATTACGATGGCCGCCATGTGTTCTGGACGCCCGAGGACAACATGGAAATCGCCATGAAGCTCGGCTCCGACATCTGCATGCAGCTCGACCAGTGCCCGGGCTATCCCGCCACGCGCGCTTACGTTGAGCGCGCCGTGGAGCTGTCGAGCATGTGGGCCGAGCGCTGTTATAAGGCGCATACCCGCGATGACCAGGCGCTCTTTGGCATCGTTCAGGGCGGCATGCACCTGGACCTGCGCCTGCGCTCGCTGCGTCATCTGGAGGAGTGCGGCGACTTCCCCGGTTACGGCATTGGCGGCTACTCGGTGGGCGAGGACCACGAGACCATGTTCGAGACCTTGGCACCGCTCGTAAGCGAGTACATGCCCAAGCACAAGCCGCGCTACCTGATGGGCGTCGGCAACCCCACCACCCTCGTGCGCGGTGTGGGTGTGGGCATTGACATGTTCGACTGCGTGCTGCCGACGCGCACCGGCCGCATGGGCACGGCGTTCTCCAGCGAGGGTCGCCTCAACTTCCGCAACGCGCGTTTTGCGCACGACGATGGTCCCATCGATCCCACCTGCACCTGTCCGGTGTGCACGGGCGGTTACAGCCGCGCGCTCATCCGTCACATGGTCACGCAGAAGGAGATGCTCGGCGGCATTCTGCTGTCGATGCACAACATCTACTACCTGCTCAACCTTATGCAGCGTGCTCGCCAGGCCATTATCGAGGGCCGTTACGGTGCGTTTGTGAGCGACTGGATGAATAGCCCTGCCGCGGTGGATTACTAAGGGCGACAGACACGCTTGCAGAGCGTGGGCAATGGCAAAGGCTGAGCGGCAACCGCTCGTCACATTTGCTGACACCGGCTGCGCGACCGCTGACCGATAGCTTGCAAGCACTTGATGCATCGTGGGTACCATACCGAATAGTTGATGTTCGGGCGGGTGTTTGGCGCATGGCGTCGACCCCGCCCGCTTTTCTTTTTCTCGATAGGAGTACCCATGATTAAGAATGAGAACGTCGAGGGCGAGCCTGCCTACGACGAGACGTACCGCCGCGGCCCCGTGGTCATGCGCGGCCCCATGATTCCTAAGGACAACACCTACGCCAACCTGCTGGCGCCCGAGGAGTCGACCGACTGGTTGCATGCCGATCCGTGGCGCGTGCTGCGCATTCAGGCCGAGTTTGTCGATGGCTTCGGCGCGCTTGCCGAGCTTGGTCCTGCGGTGACCATCTTCGGTAGCGCCCGCACGCCCAAGACCGATCCGCTTTACAAGGCGGCGCGCACCGTCGGGCGCAAAATCGCCCAGCGCGGCGTGGCGGTTATCACCGGCGGCGGTCCCGGCATCATGGAGGCGGCCAACAGGGGAGCGGCGAGTGTCAACGGCAAGTCAGTTGGCCTGGGCATTGAATTGCCGCACGAGCAGGGGCTCAATAAATACGTGAACCTCGGCATGGACTTCCGTTACTTCTTTGTGCGCAAGACCATGTTCGTCAAATACAGCTCGGGTGCCATCGTGTTTCCCGGAGGTTTTGGTACGCTCGACGAAATGTTTGAGGTGCTCACGCTGGTGCAGACACACAAGGTCAAGCGCATGCCGCTCGTTTTGGTGGGAACCGAGTACTGGCAGGGCCTGTTCGACTGGCTCAACGGCCCGGTGATGGACGCCGGTATGATCAGCCCGCTCGATCCCGAGCTCGTGCATATCACCGACGACCTCAACGAAGCCGTCGACATCGCCCTGAGCGGGCTGATGTAGGGCGCTGTGACTGTTGTTATAGTAATGTGAACGGCATACTGATGCTATTTAACATCAGTATGCCATCAAAACGGGGT
The DNA here is from genome assembly GCA_900544465.1 of uncultured Collinsella sp. GTDB lineage: Bacteria > Actinomycetota > Coriobacteriia > Coriobacteriales > Coriobacteriaceae > Collinsella. Next base: position 5,782 of record UQVT01000040.1, read on the forward strand.
ATACTGATGCAAAAGACGAGGCGAGGAGGTCGCGTATGTCTACTGCAACGGTTAAGCCTACGACGGTTCGCATCGAAGAGGGGCTCAAGGAACAGGCGACTGAGTTCTTGGATTCGGTCGGCCTCAGCCTCAATTCCTATCTCAATCTTGCCGTTCGGCAGCTTGTAAATCAGCGAAAGATTCCTTTTGAGATTGTAGGAAGGGCGGAGGTGCCCAACGAGGCGACGAGGCGTGCCATGGTGATCGCCGAGGCTCATGAGTTGGGGATTTTGCCGGACGATAGCCCGTCATTCAACAACGCTGATGAGCTTATGTCATTCCTCGATGAGGAATAGCGATGTTCGAGATTAAAGTCGAGGCTCAATTTAGGGCGGACTACAAACGAACGATGCGCATGCATCCGCAGCTAAAGAGTGAGTTTAAGGCGGCAGTCGCAGAGCTTGCAGCTCACGGCTCGCTTCCCGCGGAATATGGCGCCCATGAGCTTTCAAACCCGGGCGGAAACTACAACGGCCACATCGATTTCCACCTATCCGATGGCTTGGTCGACGTGGTCGTTCTCTACTTACCGCATAAGACTAATCCTGTGATCCGGCTGGTCAGAATGGGCTCGCATGAGGAGCTGTTCCAGGGCCCGCAGGGCTGATTGCCGATTTCTAAGTTGCGGTGGAATAGGGATTGATTGACGGCTAATAAGTCAAAAACAGTCCCTATTTCACCGCAACTGCTGGGGGTACCCCGTTCGTCGCCGCGGCCTCCGGTTCCACTTTTCGCTGAATTTCGCTCAAAAGCTCGGCTGCGACTTCGCTGCTTTTGAAACGAATGCTGCAGTCTTCTTTCTTTGGGAAAGCCAGCAACGGAATAGCTCCGTACCAGACAGTTTCCTCGTCAATCACTGATGCGCACAGGCGTCCTTCGGCTTTGATGAGATAGTTGACGTTCATCTCGGCAAAAATCGCTTTCACGTCATCGCGTGGAGTTGAAGCAATAGAAATCTCAAGGGCAATTCCACGGGTAGCGGCATCCGCGAGTGCAGCGGCGAGCTTTTCAAGGCATGCGGCGGACGCGTAGGGTGCGGCAATAAAAATGCTTTTCGATGCGTTCTCGATGTCATTCACTAAAGCCTCCACGGCTCTTGCCGACCTAACGAGGATGTTTCGATCGTCCTGTCTGTTGTCGTTTGCCGCAAAGACTTCATACCCCAGCTTGGCGTAGGTCTTGAGCCTCTTTTGGTACATGCGCGCGAACATGGGTATCGACAGGTCAACATAGTCGAATATCTCAACCCGCTGTTTGCCCTCGTGGCTTCTGTGTAGCCTACCTGCCTGCTGCGTTATGCTGCCGTCCCAAGATATTGGAGTGGCAATGAGCAAAGTGTCAAGGTAAGACAGGTCGAAGCCCTCGCCCAGAAGACTTTCAGTTGCGACGATGATTCGATGATCATGCTCAAAGCTGGGAAGACTCTTCAGTATTGCTTTTCTTTCTTTGGCGTCGATTTCTCCGGTTAAGAGTATGGGTTCGTGTCCACGGCTTTGAAGTAGCCTGCATAGCTCTTCGGCATGCTTTTTTCTTTTAGATAGCACAAGCGGATGCCGGCCGTTTGATGCGGCCTCGAGGGCGTCCTCGATAATTGCTTCGTTTCTCGCGGCGTGTACACACAGGAGATCGAGAATTTGGTTAAAGGATGCTCCTGGTCCGTAGGTGGGTAATCGAATTCCGGTGAAACGCGGTCTAACAATGCGCTGAATCCCCTGTTGGATTGCTTGCGTTTTTGGATCGACGACATAGCGAACCGGGCCGCAGAGCATCGAGAGTGCCCGCGTGAGTCCGTCCGAACGCTCGGGCGTTGCGGAAAGGCCATATACATATTTGGCAGGAGCGGACTTGAGGACAAGCTCAAGCTGTGGCGCGGCCGCATGGTGGCATTCGTCACAGATGATGAGACTGTAATCGCGAACGAACTCCTTGGCTAATGACTCGCCGGTTTGGGGATCCTTGCCGGATAGCGACTGGAATGAAGCAATGTCGATGAGACGGCTTATGGCGGTCTTGCCTCCTCCGATTTGCCCAATGAGCGGAGGCTGTCTTTTGCTGATTCGTCCCTTTGGGGTTCGGACGGGCTCTCTGTTGTCCGTGATGTCGAGAAATCGTTCGAGTTGGGATTTCCATTGGGCAATGAGCGCAGTTTTAGGAACGATGACGAGCGTTGGAAGACCAATGGCAGCAATAAGATAAGCTCCGATGACGGTTTTGCCGAACCCCGTCGGTGCGGACATGATCCCGTCTTCATAGCTGAGCATCTGTTCAGCGACAATTTGCTGTTCAGGGCGAAGAGTCCCTTTAAATGCCATCGCAATTGGATGGCTCGACTTGCGTTTGTCTGAATAGTGGGCAGAAACGCCGGCTTCTTGAAGCAGCCGCTCAAGTTGAACCTTGCAGCCTCTGGGAATCGCGACGTAGCCATCTCTAAGTTCGCTGAGGTCTATGAACCGCGGTTTGCCGAATACCGATTGATGCATAGATTGTGCGCGGAAGAATTCTGGGTTGGCAAATGTTGCAAGCCTGCGGACTTCCATTTGAGCTGCGGGACTCAGAGATTTTTCGGGGATATAGAGCATATCGGTCTGCGTGACGGACAGCGATGACGGGAAGTCCCGCGGTGTGAGCGGAAGCCGCTTTCGCAGTCTCTGGGAATGTGGCACACCGGTGTTTGCCGCCGCAACAGCTGCTATTCCATGTGACCTATTTTCGATGCTCTCGATCAGATTTTGCACCGTCACGCGCGGGATTAACTGGATTTGCGAAAGGTAAAGCCATTGATCGGGAAAGGGCTCAAATTGCTCGTCAACAAATACGCTGTTCCCTTTTCGCTGCGCTTTTCCTTGAAAAGGCAGCGCTATGAGATTTCCAAAGCCGCCCTCAGGAATGGTGGACTGCGCGGGCAGCATTCGGTCAAATGCTTTGAAGGTGATTGTCTTGTTCAGTATCGCCGCTTCGGTGATAAGGCTGCTTCCAAAATCTCGTGCGGTCTTTGCGCTGACGAGCTCTAGGAAGAAAAACCAGACATGTGCGCCGTCGCCCGATCTCGATCGCTCAACTGCGACATCGATTCCGTGGCTTTTTGCGACATGTCGAATGGCTTTCGTCGCTTCTTTCCAATCGGCTCCGTCAAAATCGATGACCAGGACTTTCGTGTTACTGTCTTTATCGAGCACATATTGGCCTATAACGTCTCGAAGCCTATCGTCATTGCCTCTGAAATGGGCGATGATCGCGGCATCGCTCAACTCGGGGAAGACGCGGCTGCTGCATTCCGTGCATTTGACTCTCTGGTGGCTTGCTTTGGGGCAAATGCCTGACTTCCACTCATTTGCGCAGGCGGGCGTATAGCCAATTCCTCCGTCTTTTCTGCGGTACCCATGAGCGTAGACATCTTTGCGACCAGTAAAGAGATTGCGGAAGAGCTCGAGTTTGTCGCGCGCTGGGCTTGCGCTGGTGACGATATCTTCGATCTGCGCCCGTCTATCGAAAGAATCGCCAGCTTTCTCCCATTCTTCCAGCGTTGTATAACGGATGTCTGGACCGCTGCTGCAGATAACGATTTGCTTGCACGGATCCGAAGCGTGGACGACCGTTTTATTGAATTTGAATAGGGCGCTCCCGAAAAGGGCGTATTGATGCGTGCCGTTGCTCATTTGAAAGCCATTCTTATCAGCGTTCATTGGGATGAGGGTACGTCATTTCAGCTTTATGAGATACGCGACTTCGATTTTGGTTCGGTAATAGTGGGGTACCGATCCGTGAGTGGCAATCAGCCGGTGCCAAAACGTGCGGCGGCTGTTGTTAAAGGTTTTTGACGGCTATGGGGCGGGTTGGCGGCGTGGGGAGGGGTTTTCGAATGACCCCGTGGTCAAATAACGTCAAATGTGAGTACTGCTGTTAATGTAGTCTCATAATATTTGGCAAGAATAGAATACCAATTCGACATTATTCTATATATCTAACCCACCAAACACGGCATTTTGAGCATTTTGAGCCTTGGCAAGGCGTGAAATTAATCGAAACGATCGATTCCGGCGAGATTTTGCTGCTACTAATTTGGTGGCAGTACTCATATTTGCCATTTTTGTCCAGTGGGTACCGCGAGGGGGTCTGTTCGACTGGCCCAACGGCCCGGTGATGAGCGCCGGTATGATCAGCCCGCTCGATCCGGATCTGGTACACATTACTGACGACCTCAACGAGGCCGTCGACATCGCCCTGAGCGGGCTGATGTAGAGTAGCTAAAATGGGACGGGGCTAAAAAGACTGGTCTGAAACGTTTGATACCAGTCTTTTTAGCCCCGTCTCAAACGAACTGCTTCTAAGTTGCGGTGGAATAGGGATTGATTGGCGGCTAATAAGCCAAAAACAGTCCCTATTCCACCGCAACTGATGTGGGCGTCCCTAGTGAGTTGGCTGGTAGCGGGGGCAGTAGCTGATGGCGATGGCGTCGACGCCTACGTGGGTGGCGATGGTGCAGCCGATGGGGCCGGTGCCGGCGTCTACGTAATCCTGACCCGCGAGTGCCTCGTTGACAAGCTCCTGCTCCTCGGCGGCGCCGGTCGTGAGCACGCGCACGCTGGAGCCCGGATACTCGGCCAAAAATGCGAGGCAATCGGCCATGGTGTTGGTAACGATGCGCTTGGCACCGCGGCCCTTTTTTATGGCCTTGATCTCGCCCGATTTCCACTCCGGCGAAACGGCCAGGCGAATGTTGAGCATTTGCGTGAGCTGGCCGGCGAGCTTGGGCGCGCGGCCGTTCTTAACGAGATTCTCGAGCGTGCGGGGAATCAGCAGCAGGTGGGCGTCGGGCAGCGTCGCGCGGATTTGCGCCTCGGTCTCGTCCAGGCTGCGGCCGTCCTCGCGCATGGCCAGCGCGTACTCCACCAGCAGGCCCTCGGCGCCCGAGCCGGTGCGCGAGTCGATGCAGCGCACGTCGAGCTCGTGCGTCTCGGCCGTCAGGCTGGCGTTGGCGTAGCAGGCGGACCACTCGCTGCACAGCGAGATAAAGATGGCGCTATCGTGGCCGTCGGCGCGCACGCGGTCAAAGAGTTCCTTGAACTCGCCGGCACTCGGCTGCGAGGTGTGCGGCAGCTGCTCGGAGCCGGCCATGCGGGCGACGTACTCTTGGGCGGTAATCTGCACCTGGTCGAGCAGGTCCTCGCCCTCGATAATCACATGCAGCGGAATCACGTAAATGCCGAGCTCTTGGGCGCGGGCGGGGGAGATGTCCGACGTGGAGTCGGTTATGATGGCAAAAGACATAATTGCACCTTTCGTTGGGGCGCGACGGCGCCGCCTTCTGAGAGCAAAGTGCGACAAGTATAGTGGAGTCGTTCCACATTTCTAGGTTCAATTGTTGAATAGTCAACAGTTTGAAGTGTCGGTGTGGAAATCGTCAACTGGGGAAGAGGGATGCCGATGGAGGCGCTGGAGATATGCAAACGGCCGGTCGTGCTGTTTGATTTTGATGGCACGGTGGCCGATACGGGTCGGGCGGTGATGACCTCGACGCGCAAGACGCTGGCTGCACGCGGGTTTTCGGAGGCGCAGATGGGTGACCTGCGTCGCATGATCGGGCCGCCCCTGTGGAAGAGTTTTCACGACTTTTATGGCTTCTCCCGCGAGGAGTCGCTTGTGGTGGCCGACGAGTACCGCGCCTTTTTTGACGAGCTGGGACCGGAGGAGTATCCCGTGTTTGACGGGATCCCCGAGCTGCTGGATGGGTTGGTCGCCCAGGGCAAGCGCTTGGCCGTGGCGACGTCGCGCATGGAGGCAAAGTGCATCGACATGGTGCGTGAGCTCGGGCTTTCTCAGTTTGAGGCGGTGGTTGGCATGAATCCGCCGCAGGGTCGCGAGACCAAGGCCGATTCGGTCCGCGACGCGTTGGCGGCCTTGGGTGCGGCCGCGGGCGATGCCGTGATGATCGGCGATCGCTTTAACGACGTCGAGGGCGCGCACGCGATGAGCGTGCCGTGCATTGGTATCTATTCGGGCGCGGCGGCGCCGGGCGAGCACGAGGCGGCGGGTGCCGATGCAGTGGTGCACTCGGTGGCCGAGCTTGCTAAACTTTTCGCTATATAGGTATTTGATGTGAGGGGCGGGCACGCTCGCCGCTCATTGGTAAGGAGGTCGTCCATGAATCAGGTGGAGCAGAGCGTTGCCGAGTATGTCGACGAGGTCTGGGAGGATGTCGTCGCCGATATCGAGCAGCTGGTGAGTTATCCGTCCGTGGCAGTTTCTGCCGATGCGGAGCCCGGCGCGCCGTTTGGCCGCCCGGTCCGTGACGCGCTCGATTGCGCGCTCGGCATCGCGCAGAAGCTCGGCTATCAGACGAGCGACGACGAGGGCTATGTGGGAATCGCCGATATCCCGGGCCGCGGCGACAAACAGCTCGCGACTATCTGCCACGTGGACGTGGTTCCCGCCGGCCCTGGCTGGAACACCGACCCGTTCACCATGGAGCGCCGCGAGGGCTGGCTGCTCGGTCGCGGCGTGATTGACGACAAGGGCCCGGCGGTATTGTCACTCTACGCCGGCGCCTACTTGCTCAAGCACGGCATTGTTCCGCGCTACACCTTCCGCGCGCTGCTGGGCTGCGATGAGGAAGTGGGCATGTCCGACGTTCACCATTATCTGGAGAACAACGCAGACCCCGACTTTTTGTTTACGCCCGATGCCGAGTTCCCGGTCTGCAATGCTGAGAAGGGCCAGTTTGGGGCGACGTTCGTGAGCCCCAAGATCGACGGCGGGCGCATTGTGTCCTGGAGCGGTGCCGAGGCGAGCAACGCCATTCCGTCGCAGTCTATCTGCGAGCTCGCGATTGCCGCCGATGAGCTGCCGGCGCCGGTCGAGAATGCTGACCGCCTGGAGATCACGGCTCTCGACAATGGTCATGTGCAGATTTTCGCCCACGGTATTGGCGGTCACGCCTCGATGCCCGAGGGGACGATCAATGCCGTCGGCCTGATCGTGTCGTATCTGCGCGAGGCCGAGGACGCGTTTGGTGCACGCGACGAGCGCCTGCTGACGCCTGCCGAGCACGAGTTCGTCAAGTTCCTGGCCTTTGTGCATGCGGATGCCTATGGTCGCGGCCTGGGTATCGACGCGACGAGCCCAGCGTTTGGCCCGCTTACCTGCAACGCTGGCGTCATCCGTGTGGCGGATGGCCATATCGAGCAGGTCATCGACGTGCGCTTCCCCGACAGCACGAGTGCCGATACCATCCGCGAGCAGCTCGAGCCGCTCGTGGGCCGTTTTGGCGTGACGTGCCGTGTGGGTCGTGCGAAGGTGCCGTTCTCGGTGTCTGCCGACGATCCGGCCGTGAAGGCGCTTATCGATACCTATAACGAGTTCACCGGCAAGCATGCCGAGCCCTTTGCCATGGGCGGCGGCACGTACGCGCGCAACTTTGCCCGCGCCGTCTCGTTTGGCCCCGAGGAGACCGGCCTGGAGCTGCCCGCATGGGGCGGCCAGATGCACGGCCCCAACGAGTGCGCCAACGAGGAACAGCTCAAGCAGGCGCTCAAGATCTATATTGTTGCGATCCTCCGTTTGAATGAATTAGAGCTTTAGGGTTACGCGGTTTTACCAAACCGCGTAACAGCTCGACGCTGCAAACGCCCCCAAGCGGCAATCTGACGTTCAATCGTCGGTCGCGTACAAAAGTACGCTTCCCTCCTCTTTCACGTCACCTTGCTCGCTTAGGGGCGTTTTCGC
>UQVT01000041.1 GCA_900544465.1 uncultured Collinsella sp.
ATCCCATGGGTATGCACACGACAAAGGTTGCAGTGGGCGAGGGCAAGTTTGCGCTCGAGGCCCAGCTGACGGTGACGCCGCGAGGCATGGCGGTGTACGCCTGCTCGCCGGAGTTTGCGCACCTGGGCGCCACGGCGCAGGCCATTCCGCGCCCCGAGCCCGGCCGTACGGCGACGGTGAGCATCCTGGCCGTTCCGTGCCATCGAGACGAGATCCCGGCGCACGATATCGCGGCGGCGCTGGCCACGCGCTTTGACGTGCCGGTAGTTGCAAGCACGGGCTTTCATGTTGAACAGGCGAGCGGGGACGACCTGCAGCGCGTGCTCGATACCACCAAGGAGCTCATCGCCGCGCTTGAGGAAGCCGCCGCGCGCATCCTGCGCGCCGGTTGGGATGAGGGCGGCGCGGGCGCCGAGGTCGTGGCGGTCGATGCCGCGACCGGCGAGGCGCTTGGCCCCGTCGACCGCATCGATGCCCATGCCGGCGAGGGCATCCTGCATCAGGCATTTCTGACGCTTTTGGTCGAGGGCCGGGGCGAAGACGCGCGCCTGCTGCTCTGTCGCCGCAGTCCGCTCAAGCGACTGTGGGGCGGAGTGCTGGCCGATAGCTGTGCCGGCCATCCGCTCCCCGGGGAAGACGTCGCGGCCGCCACGGTGCGCCGCATCAACGAAGAGCTCGGCATTACACGCGAGCCCGATCAGCTCGAGCACCTCGGACACGTGGTGTACCGTGAGGACCACGGCGACGGCCGCTGCGAGTGCGAATGGTGCGAGGTCTACCTTGCCCATGTTGAGCCGGGCGAGCTGCATATCAACCAAGAGGAGATCTCGGAGTTGCGCCGCGTGGCCCCGTCCGAGCTCGACGGCTACCTGCAGGGTCACCCCGAGCAGCTGGCCCCCTGGCTCCGCGAGGCTCTCAGCGACCCATCCATCCGTACGGCCCTCGCTATGTGACAAAGGGACAGTCCCTTTGTCACATCTAAACCGTCACAACATTCGGCGAAAATCTCGAAAACGAGGAAAAGCGTCGAATGTTGTGACGGTTTTTGTCTAGGGAATCGCTTCTCATCCAAAAAAATCCGCTTGACTGTATTGCCGCAACACAGCGCAACGTAAGGGGTGTCCGATAACGGGCGCCCCTTTTTAAGCGGCAACGTGGCTGCGAATCCGGAGCGCCCCCAACAAGAAAGGTGGGGAGATGGAAGCGGAAAAGAAGGCGTTTAAGATCACCAAGCGCGAAATTGGCTTTGTGCTGGGTATCGTTGTCTTTTTGCTGGTGAAGTTTCTTCCTTTGGCGGAGCTGAGCTCGACGGTCGAGCTCACGGTCGGCGGTCAGACCTGTCTGGCACTGACGCTCGCCACGGTGGTGTTCTGGGCATGTGGCGTGGCACAGCCGGGCTTTGTGGGCCTGCTCTACTGCGCGCTGCTCGTCCTGTTCAAGGTGTGCGTGGACGACACGGGCGCCGCGAGCATTTCGGCGACGGTCGCCTCTACGTTTAGCTCGTGGACCAAGGCCACCATGTGGCTCGTCATCGGCGCCTACCTCATCGCCAGCGCGGTCAAGGAGTCGGGCCTGGGCGAGCGTATCGCCTACGCGTTCATGCTCAAGTTCGTGCGCGACGCCAAGTCGCTCATCATCTCGATTTTCGCGCTCACCTTTGTGCTGTCGCTGCTGATCCCGCATCCGTTCCCCCGCGCCTTCCTCATCCTCGCCGTCGTCTCGGTCATCGCCGAGTCCGCCGGCTACGGTGACGACGACAAGGGCAAGCTCGGCTTCCTCGTGTTTGCCGCTGCCGCCCCGGGCTCCATGTTCTTCCTGACGGGCGACTCCACGCTCAACCCCCTCGTTGCACAGTACAGTGCCGAGGCCGGCGGCATGAGCCCGTCCTTCGTCGACTGGTTCCTGTACATGAGCGTGCCTATGCTGGTCGCGCTGCTGTGCACCCTGTTCTTGGGCCTCTTCCTCTTTAAGCCCAGCAAGGAGCTCGTCTACGATCGCGAGCAGATCGTGGCCAAGCAGGCCGCGCTCGGCAAGCTCTCCGTCAAAGAGATCCGCACCATCGTGTGGCTTGTCATCGCCATCGCGCTGTGGCTCACCGTTTCGGGCGATTACATCGGCTGGGTCACCCTGGCCATTGGTGTCGCTCTCGCCATGCCCATCATTGGCGAAGTCCTCACCCCCGCCAGCTGGAACGCTGTCGATATCAAGTCCCTCATGTTCCTGACGGCCGCCATGGCCGTGGGCTCCGTGGGCGGTGCCACCGGCATGAACGCCTGGATCGCCGACGTCGTGCTCCCCAGCTCCGTGCCCGAGAACATCTTCCTGTTCGCCCTGCTCGTCGCCGCGCTTTCCATGATCATCCACATGTTCATGGGCTCGGTCATGGCCGTGCTCGGCGTGTGCGTGCCGGCGTTCATCAGCTTTGCCGCCGGCTCCAGCGTGAGCCCGCTCGCCGTGGCGCTCATCGTCTTCACGTCCATCAACATCCACTACATCCTGCCGTTCCATAACCTGCCGATCCTTATCGGCGAAGGCAAGGACGCCGGCGGCTACACCTCCAAAGAGGCCATGCGCATGGGCATCCCCCTCACCGCGGTCGTCTTTGTCGTCGTGCTGGTCGAGGCCGCCTGGTTCCACCTCTTTGGCCTGATGTAAGCGGTCGGGCGTTCCGGCTGTAAGCAGCCAAGCACTTGAACTTCGAGCGGTCGAGCGCTCCATTTGTGAGCGCCGTGGCCCCATTACGTTACCCCGCCCGGCGGCACACCGCCGTCGGGCACTCTCCCGAAAGGAGCATGCCATGTCCACTACCGATGCTTCCCAGATCCACGACCTGCGTTCTGCACTCGACTTTTTGCGCGAGATGCCGGGCCAGCTGCTCGAGACCGACACCCAGGTCGATCCCGATGCCGAGGTCTCGGGCGTCTACCGTCACGTCGGTGCCGGCGGCACCGTCATGCGTCCGACCAAAGAGGGCCCGGCGATGGTCTTCAACAACGTTAAGGGCTTTGACGACGCCAAGGTCTGCATCGGCATGCTTGCCAGCCGCAAGCGCGTTGCCGCCCTGCTCGATCTGGACGAGGAGCATCTGGGCCTCGAGATCGGCAAGCGCTTCGAGAACCTGATCGCCCCTGAGCAGATCGCCGAGGGCAAGCACGTCGACTGCCAGGAGGTCGTGTACAAGGCGACCGACGAGGACTTCGACCTGCGCAAGATCGTTCCCGCTCCCACCAACACGCCCGTCGACGGTGGCCCCTACATCACCATGGGCCTCGCCTACGGCACGAGCCCCGATGGCACCCAGTCCGACGTGACCATCCACCGCTTCTCCTGCGTCGACAAGGACAAGCTCGCCATGTGGATCACCCCGGGCAGCCGTCACCTGGGCGCGTTCTTTGACGAGTACTGCCAGCGCGGCGAGGACATGCCCATCTCCATCTCCATCGGTCTGGACCCCGCCGTGTACATGTGCTGCGGCTTCGAGGCTCCCACCACGCCGCTCGGCTTCAACGAGCTGCAGATCGCCGGTGCCCTGCGCGGCCACGCCGTCGAGCTTGCCGACTGCGTCACCGTTCCGCAGAAGTGCATTGCCAATGCCGAGTACGTGCTCGAGGGCTACCTCATGCACGACGAGACTATCAATGAGGACGTCAACGGCCACGGCTACGCCATGCCCGAGTTCCCCGGTTACACCGGCGGCGCCAAGGTCTGCCCGGTGATCAAGATCACCGCCGTCACCACGCGTGTCAACCCCATCATGGAGAGCTGCATCGGCCCTTCGCACGAGCACGTGTCCATGGCCGGCATCCCCACCGAGGCTTCCATCTACAAGATGGTCGAGACCGCCATCCCGGGCCGCCTGCTCAACGTCCACGCCGCTCCCTGCGGCGGCGGCAAGTTCGTTGCCATCATGCAGTTCAAGAAGTCGAGCAAAAATGACGAGGGCCGTCAGCGCAACGCCGCCATGCTTGCCTTCTCGGCGTTCTCCGAGCTCAAGCACGTCATCCTTGTTGACGAGGATGTCGATATCTTCGATATGAGCGACGTGATGTGGGCCATGACCACGCGCTTCCAGGCCGACGTGGACCTCATCACCATCCCCGGTTGCCACTGCCACGTGCTCGATCCGTCCAACGACCCCGCGTTCGATCCTTCGATTCGCGAGCACGGCATCGCCTGCAAGGCCATCTTCGACTGCACGGTTCCGTTCAACCTCAAGAAGAACTTCATCCGCTCGCAGTTCATGGAGATCGATGAAGAGAAGTGGGCCGCCGAGCTCGCCTTCTAGTAAGTAGCCCTATCAAATAGCTAAGGAGTTGTCATGCCTGAGTCTTCTGTCCGTTCCCGTCGCATTGTCGTTGGCGTTTCTGGTGCCAGCGGCGCTGCGCTGGGCCTCGAGTGTCTCAAGTGCCTGCGCCAGGCCGGTGCCGAGTCGGCGCTTGTCGTCACGCGCGGGGGAGAGATCACCATCGAGCAGGAGCTCGGCATGACGCTCGACGAGTTTGCCGCGCATGCCGATGTGGTCTACGACAACAAGAACATCGGCGCTGCCATCGCAAGTGGCACCTATCCGGTCGCCGGCATGATTGTGGCGCCCTGCTCCATGAAGACGCTCGCCGGCATTGCGAGCGGCTACAGCGAAAACCTGTTGCTGCGTGCGGCCGACGTGCAGATGAAAGAGCAGCGCCGCCTGGTGCTCATGGTGCGCGAGACGCCCTTCAGTGCGATCCATGTCGACAACATGGCGCGCCTGGCGCGCGTGCCGGGCGTCATGCTCATGCCGCCCATGCTCACGTTTTACAACGGCCCCGCCACGCTCGACGATGCAGTGCATCACATCGCCGCCAAGGCGCTCGAAGCTGTTGGCGTGTCGTGCGAAAACTATAAGCGCTGGTCATAGGCATCTTTAGGGTAGGATACGAGTAGTGTTTGAGCCCGCTGCCCCTGTGGGCGGCGGGCTTTGGTGTGTCGGGAGGACCTATGCAGACGGGTATGTATGCGATTAGCGAGATGGCGAGCTTGTTTAACGTCTCACGCCAAACGCTCATCTACTACGACAAGATCGGTCTGTTTAAACCCGCCGTGGTCAACGAAAAGGGCTACCGTTTCTATTCGCCCACGCAGATTCCGCTTATGCGCCTGATTTGCATGTTGCGCGACTTGGGGCTGGAGCTCGACGAGATTGACCGCCTGACCTCGACGTTCGACATTGGAGAGATGACCGACCACCTGCGCTCGCGGGTGCAGGCGCTCGACGAACAGATTGCCGGGCTCAAAGCCGAGCGCGCCAGCGTGCAGGAGCGCCTGAGCTTTTACGACGAAGCGGTCTACTGGCGCGAGCGTGAGGGCAAGCCGGAGCTCAAACAGTTTGAGCGCCGCTACGTGGTCTTTGAGGAGTTCCCGGGCGATATCGAGCGCGGCCGCTCGATGCTTCATCCCACGCTTATGCGGGCGATTTTACGCATGCGTGCACTGACGGGCACACGCCCCATGCGCGGTTGGGGTGCCATGCTGCGTCGAGAGGCACTGCATTCCGACGACCCCATCGCCGGTGCCGGCTCTTTTGCCGTGCTGCCGCGCGGTGCCGAGGAAACGCTGCCGAGCGATCCTGCCGAGCTGGTAGAGATCGGCGTCGAGGTGCTGCCCGAGGGCACGTATCTATGCATGAGCCGCTGGGGCATGCCGTACGAGCCCGAGGGTATCCGCGCCATCGTCGCCTGCATGGACAAACATGCGCTCCAGCCCATCGGCAACGCTTTCGATTTTTGCTATCTCGACACTACGAGCTACGACGAGTCCCACCAAGAGGACTTCTGCTGCATCCAGATTCCCGTAGCCCTCGCAATGTGACAAAGGGACTGTCCCTTTGTCACATCCATTTCTTATAAACTTGCAAAATTTGCAAGTTTATAAGGTTCGGGCGAGCGGTAAATCCTATTCCAATTCGGAATACAAGTGCTCTCAACTGGAATTGATATGGCATGCCTTCACTTTTTACAATGACGATGTCAAAAGCGAAAGGCGGACCCAACCCATGATTATCGATGCAAATTCCTACTGGTTCGATGAGCGCATCTTTACCGATGACGCTCTGTGCGAGCAGTTTCTCTCCGAGGTTCCCCGTGAGTACAATACCGAGGGCCGCGTTACCGTGAACCCTGCCGGTAAGCGTCAGATCGTGATCGAGAAGCCCTCCGGCGCCCCGGGTCTCAACTACATCCAGGGCGACTACACCCTGGAGAAGCGCCTGGCCGATATGGACGAGGCCGGCGTGGACAAGGCCATCCTCAAACTTCCGGGCTGCCATGAGTGGATGTCGCTCGACATGTGCCGCCGCTTTAACGATGGCATGGCGGCAGACGCCGCGGCCTCGGGTGGCCGCCTGATCCCGCTCGTCGCCGTGCCTCCCTTTGGCACCAAGGCCAACCTCGCCGAGCTCGATCGTCGCTTGGACGAGGGCTTTGCCGGCGTGCAACTCTGCGCCCACTACGGCGAGCGCTATCTGGACGACCCCGTCTTTGCGGGCTTCTTTGAGCACCTCAACGAGCGCGGCGTGACGGCCTACGTACACCATGTGCCCGTGCCGGTGGAGAACGCCTCGCTTTTGGCCTACGACAACCTGCGCCGTTCCTACGGCCGCTGCGTTGATCAGACCACGGCCATCGGCCGCGAAATCTTCGGCGATTTCTTTGAGCGTTACCCCAACGTGCGCATGGTCCATTCCATGCTCGGTGGCGCCTACTTTGCCTTTAAGGAGATGCTTCTGCCGCACGGCCCCAAGCGTCCGGATGCCTCTGGCCGCTTTCAGGTAGATACCGAGACCGTCTCGGTGCGCCTGGAGAAGAACATTTTCTTTGACATGTCGCACGCCCAGCCCTGGGGCCCCACGCTACTCTCGTGCGCCGTGGAGGTGCTCGGTGCCGACCATATCGTCTTTGGCACGAGTTACCCGGTCAAGCGCGAGTGGCTCACCGAGGGCGTGGCCTGCGTCAATGCGGCGCCGGTGAGCGACGAGGCCAAGCGCCTCATGCTGGGCGAGACAGCCCAGCGTCTGTATGGCATCGAATAGCGGGCAGAGATACCGAGGAAAGACGAGGAAAGGAGACGCGCGTGGAAGCGCAGAAGCTTTTGGCCGGCGCAGGCAAGGCGAGGATCGAGTTCGACGGGGTTCTCCCGCACGACGGCTTTACCGTGGAGCGCCATCCGCTCTGCGCTCGCGCCCTGGTGCTGGAGCGTGCCTCCGAGCGCGTTTGCATCGTCGGCCTCGAGCTCACTTCGATCGCGCCGGCGCTGCAGGCACGCCTCGAGGATACAGTCGAGGCAGCGTGCGGCTGTAGGCCGCCCCATGCTTGGATTGTTCCCTCGCACACCTTCTCGGCCCCGCACGTGCGCACGCCGGAGCACCTCAAGAGCGACGGGGAGCGCGAGCGCAACGAGCGCTACCTTGCAGCCATCGTGAGTGCCGTCGAGCGTGCCGTCGTCGAGGCCATGGGCGGCATGGTGCCCGCGATGATTGAGTGCGCTCGGGGCAGCTGCCCCGTCAACGTCAACCGCGACGTGGAGACGCCGGCCGGTTGGTGGCTTGGCGCCAACGACGAGGGTTTCTCTGACCGTGCGATGCCCATCGTGCGCGTGGCCGATGCGGGTGGCGACACCATCGCCGTGATCGCTGCGGCCGACGTGCAGTCCTCGGTGCTCGACAAGTCGCGCACGTCCGAGGGCGAGCGTGTGGTCTCGGGCGACCTCTTTGGTTTTGCCGCCGGCATGGTCGAGCGCGAGCGCGGCGGCGTGTGCCTCATGCTTACCGGCGCGGCCGGCGACCAGGCTCCCCGCGAGCGCGCCGTGACTGTGACGTTCGATGCCGCGGGCACACTCACACAGGAGGACGTGCACGAGGACGGTTATCGCATGCTGCATCAGCAGGGAAGCGCCCTTGGCAGGGCAATTGTCCAGGCGCTTGATGCCGCGGAGCCCGTCGAGGGCGCCCTTTCCGCCCGTTCGATCGACGTGGTCCTGCCCGCCCAGGAGCGTGCGGACTTCCACAGCCTCGCCCCGCGCACGAGTTACAGCTTTGCGCCCGCGGGCACTGTCTCCACGAGGGTCTCGCTCTTGGATCTTGGCGACATGCACCTGGTGGGCGTCGAGCCCGAGGTCGCGAGCTCCTTTGGCGCGTCCGTGCGCCAGGCGCATCTCGGCCGCGTGCTGCTCGCCACGCTCGTCAACGGCGGCGCCAAGTACCTTCCCGCCCCCGATGCCTACCAAAAGATCACCTACGAGGCCATGAACTCCGGATTTGCCCAGGGAGCCCATGAGTATCTTCTCGATACTATTCTTGCCGCCCTGTAACGGCGGCCCAGAAAGGAGTGCACTGTGAATATCGGATGCGCACGCCAAAAGATCACGCCCACGGGCGATGTCTACCTTATCGGGTACCGCAACCTTCCCAACCGCATGGAGCCCGCCACGGCCATCCATGACGATGTCTTTGCCAACGCGCTGCTCTTTAGCCAGGGCGAGCGCGAGGTCTTCCTCTTTAACGCAGACGTGTTGGAGTTTGAGGAGGAGATGGCCGAGGAGGTCAAGACGCTCCTCCATACGCGCTACGGGATCGACCGAGATTGCGTTTTGCTCTCGGCCACCCACGACCACACCTCGATTGTGGCCTACC
Organism: uncultured Collinsella sp.; assembly: GCA_900544465.1. GTDB lineage: Bacteria > Actinomycetota > Coriobacteriia > Coriobacteriales > Coriobacteriaceae > Collinsella. Next base: position 8,666 of record UQVT01000041.1, read on the forward strand.
ACCGCAGCTGGTGGACGGGCAAGTTCGACGAGAGCTACTACCGCTGGTTGCTCGACACTATCTGCCGGATGTTCGAGGAGTGCCGCGCCAACGCTCGCCCGGCCACCGCGCGCATGGGCAAGCAAATCATTACCGGCTTCTACGACAACCGCATCATCCCCGGCGAGCTCGCCGACAACGAGGTGATCGTGGCCTCTTTCTTCGATGAGGACAACAAGCCCTTTGCGGGTTTTGTCAACTGGGCGGTCCACTCCGCCTGCGTGGGCCCCGACTGCACGGAGCTCACGAGCGAGCTCGCCGGCCTCACCGGCAAAAAGCTCGCGTCCAGCCTGGGCTACTACCCGGCTATGGTAGTTGGCGCCGCAGGCGACTGCAGCGACCGCAACTTCCGCCAGGGTCGCGGCATTCCCGAGGTGGAACGCGTGTCCGACGGCCTGGCCGAGGCGATCTCCAAGATCGAGCTTACCCAGGAGGTCGTGCTCGACCGCATTGTTCCCCAGACCTTCTACCACACCGTGGCGCATGACGACTTCAGCCTCACGCTCAAGTGCGCCGTGATCAGCCTCGGCGGCCTGCACCTCTTTGTGTTCCCCAGCGAGCTCGGCAGCGACCTCGGCATCCGCATGAAGCGTGAGTGCCCGGTCCAGGGCATCGTCTGTGGCTACACCAACGGCTACTTTGAGTATTTCCTTCCGGCGCGCGAGTACGGCCTTTCGTTTGAGACCGAGCGCACCCAGATTCCCAAGGGCGAGCCCGAGGTTCTCTGCGATAAGTTCTGCCAGACCTCACGCCTGCTCGGAGGCGCTAGCGCGCAGTAGCGCCGGCGTCCGGCCCGTGGGTGCCTCATGGAGGAAATGACCCCCCCCGGTGTCAAACCGTTATCCCGTGTCCCGGCCGTACATGCGGTCGCGGATTTCCGAATCGGGGCCCCAACGCTTCGCTCAACCGACGTCGACTAAGAGAAGGCGAGCCTTGCGGCCTCAACCCCGAAAAGGAGGAACCATGAAACACCAGCAGCTTTGCGACGAGATCATCGCAAAGATCGGCGGTAAGGAAAACGTTAAGGACGTGAGCCACTGCATCACGCGCCTGCGCTTCCATCTCAAGGACGAGTCCAAGGCCCAGACCGAGGAACTCAAGGCAACCAAGGGCGTCGTCGACGTCATTCAGGCCGGCGGCCAATACCAGGTCGTGATCGGCGCCACCGTTGAGGCCGTCTACAACGACCTCGTCCAGATCGGCGGCTTTGACGCGCAGCCCGCGCTCGACATCGACGAGGGCGACAACGTCAAGAAGGGCGACCCGTTCACGCGCCTGCTTGCGGTGATCTCCGAGATTCTGCAGCCGATTCTGGGCGTGCTCATGGCCGGCGGCTTTATCAAGTCGATGCTCGCACTCGCGAGCGTGGCCGGCTGGCTCGCCAAAGACAGCAACACCTACGTGGTGCTGTCCGCTATCGGCGACTCCGTGTTCTACTACTTCCCGCTGATCATCGGCTGGACGTCTGCCAAGAAGTTCGCTCTCAAGCCCGTCATGGGCATGGCGCTCGGCGGCATCCTCGTGTACCCCACGCTTGTGGCACTCACCGGCGGCGACCCGCTCTACACCCTCGGTGCCGGCACCATCTTTGAGTCCAACGTCTACGGCGATATCTTTGGTATCCCCTTGGTTATGCAGAGCTACGCCTCCACGATCCTGCCCGCCATCTTTGTGGTGTGGGTGGCTGCTAAGGTGCACAAGTTCTTTGTTAACATCCTGCCTGCCGTCGTGAGCTCGTTCTTCGCTAACATCCTCACGCTCTTTATCTGCGGCATCCTCGGCCTTGTCGTCATCGGCCCGGTCATGACGGTTCTCTCCAATATCGTTGCCCAGATCATCCTTGCTCTCATTAGCTTCCAGCCCGCCATCGCCGGCTTTGTTATCGGCACCTTCTGGAGCCTGCTCGTGATGTTCGGTCTGCACTGGGGCATCATCCCGCTGTGGTTCCTCGATGTCGCCACCTATGGCTACGATCTTATCAACCCGCTCGTCTATGCTGGCGGCTGTGCCATCGCCGGCGCCGTGCTCGGCATGATCATCCGCACCAAGAACGGCGAGGAGAACGCCGAGGTCAACGTGCCCGCTCTGGTTTCCTCGATTTTCGGTGTCAACGAGCCCGCTCTCTATGCCATCCTGCTGCCCCGCAAGCGCCTTATGTGGGCGACCTTCCTCTCCGCTGGTGTTGCCGGCGCCGTTGCCGGCCTCATGGGCGCCAAGCTCTACTCCTTTGGCGCTTCTGGCCCGCTTGGCTTCCCGAGCTTCATCAACCCCGCTGGCATCGACACGGGCTTTATCGGCCTTGTTGCCTCCGGCGTGATCGCCTTTATTCTGGCCCTCATCGCCGCATGCGTGCTGGGTCCCAAGAAGGACGAGGGTGGCGCTTCCCTCAATGTCAAGGTCGATTAGCGCTTCAAGGTTAGATCCCAAGTGCTTTAAGATCAGATGTCTGGCATCCCGAGTCTAGATACTCCGACCTGTGTCAGAAGGGCCGCGACGGATTTCCGCCGTGGCCCTTTTGCATCGAAGGGCGCCCGGGGGCGGTTTATTGGCGGTTTTGCGGGGCGCTAACTCTCGCCCTGCAGTAGCTGGCGGTAGGGGAGGTAGCCTATGAGCGACACCACGGCCTGCGGCTGAGTGCGCTTGCGTTTGAGAAAGATTCTGACCTGTGTGGTGACGGCCGGGTCGATGTCCACGAGCGCCACCTTGCTGCCGGCGAGCGACTCGGCCGGCTTGCGCATGAGCAGCGATACGCCGGCACCGCGCGCCACGAGCGAGATGATGTTCTCGGCGCGCTTGCCGGTAAAGGTGATTCGCGGGGAGAATCCGGCCTCGGAGCAAAGGCTCACCACGAGGTCGCTCACGAAGGAGCCCTGCGGCAGCATGAGAAAGTTCTCGTCGCGCAAGTCGCCGATCTCGATGCGGTCGCGGCGGGCGAGCGGGTGCTCTGCCGGCAGCACCGCCACCAGGCGGTCGCTTGTAAAGGGGATCTTCTTGAACTCGGGCTCGTCGGTGCCCGCGTCGCGGATAAACGCAAGGTCGATGTCCTCGCGCAGGAGCATCTGCTTGAGCTTGTCACCCTCGCCCTCGATAAGCTCCACCTGATAGCTGGGGCTCGCCTGCTGAAAATCAATCACGGCATCGGTGATGCCGTAGGGCGCCATGATGGGGATTGAACCCACGGTGATGTGCTCGGTAGGCGCGGTCTGGTCGCTGCGGAGCGCGGCGAGGTAGCGGTGCTGCAGCGTGGCGATCTTCTGCGCATAGGCGAGGAGTACCTCTCCCTGCGGGGTAAGCGTCACATGGCGCTGCGTGCGGTCGATGAGCGCGCAGCCCAGCTCGCGCTCCATGGACATGATGTGCTTGGAGAGCGTGGACTGTGACATAAAGAGCAGGTCGGCGGCATCGAGGAAGGTGCGCGACTGCGCGAGGATCACAAACTCGCCAAACCGGCTGATATCCATAGATAGTCCTTCCTGCGCTACGGTGCCATCGGATTTCATTCTCCCACGTTTCCCCTCGGAACTTGCGGTGCTATTTGAATGTGACAAAGGGACAGTCCTTTTGCCACATTCCGTGCGAGTCCTTGTGGCGTCTGGGGGTATAAGGCTGGCAAGTGTTTATTTGCGAGGCCAAGGGGGCGCCCCGTATGGATATCGATAACTTTGAATGGTGGTATAGCGAGGGTGAGGCTCCGGACGAGGAGTGGGATGAGCCCGCGCCGCGTGACGTGTCGAGCGACGAGGACGAGACCGGCAACGATGCCGCTGTCGAGCCTGACGCCGCCTCCGATGCCGCCGAGCCCCTGACCTTTGAGCAGGCCTGGGCCCAAGCCGAGGCCGACGAGGCCAAGGCCGATGCCACGGCCACGCTCGGTGAGCCGGCGGACATGTCCATCTCGCCGGCCAAGACCCCGCGGCCGCGCCATACCATCGACCCCGGCAGCACGGCATCCTTCAGCATTCTCGACGTGCCCGCGCAGGGCGCTCAGGCGCCCGCGCCCACGCATCGTCCCGACTTGGCTCGCGAGGAAGATGCTGGCCGCCGCTCGCCGCTCGGCCCCATCCTCATCGCCTTTATGGCCGGCGTTATCGCTTGCTCGGCGATTGGTAACGTCTGGAGCCATGTGGAACAACAACGCAAAGATGCCGCCAAGGTCGAGATGTCCGTGGAGCAATCGCTCAGCCGCACGCGCTCGGTGCATGTGTCGGTCGAGGTCAAGGACGGTGCGACGTGGGACACCGCGCGCGGTGACAGCCAGATGCTCATCCATATCGTGGGGCGCACGCTCAAGGGGCGGGCGGTTGACGAATATCAATATGTCAACTCCGCTGGCGACGGCATCGAACTCAAACCCGGCGACTACGAGCTCACGGTCGACGAGCCGCCCGTCGCCACCGATGGCACGCGCTTCCGTGCCTCAAAGCGTATGGTTCCCGTGAGCTTTAACTCGCAGGCGCCCGATACGGTCGACAGCACGCCGCAGGGCGGGTTCGACCTTTACGCAATCGCTCAATAAATGCGCCTGCCGCTTCTCCTTGCCGCCAAGAGTGGGACAATAGCCCTCGATACTGTTGTTTATTTTTGGAGGAAGTAGCATGTCCACCGTCACCACCATCAAGCGCGGCGGCCTTACCGCGGCCATCGATTCCATGGGTGCCCAGCTCACGAGCCTTGCCCTCAACGGCAACGAGTATCTGTGGCAGGGCGACC
>UQVT01000042.1 GCA_900544465.1 uncultured Collinsella sp.
ATGCACGAGGCGATGCCCCACACGACGACCCAGTACTGACGATGCACGAACCAGCTGAGCACGTTCGTCGAGTCGTCCGACGCGCTATCGCCCGAGCCGACACCGGCGATCTGCAAGTCCTCCTGATGCTCCTCGGCAATAACGTCCATGGCGTCGTCGAAGGTCACGATGCCCAGGATATGACGGTTCTCGTCGCAGACAGGGATGGCAACCAGGTCGTACTTGGTCATCTCGTCCGTCACGTCTTCCTGGTCCTCGTCGGGTGACACGTAGACCAGATCGCGATAGGCGAGCTGGCCCAGCGTGGCGTCGCGGTCGGCCACGATCAGCGTGCGCAGCGAAAGCACGCCCGTCAGCATGCCGCTCGGGTCCTCGGTATAGACGTAATAGACGCTCTCAAAGTCCTCGTCGAGCTTGCGAATCGCCTCGATGGCGTCGCCGACCGTTGCCGTGGCGGGCAGGGAGACAAACTCCGAGGTCATGATGCGGCCGGCGGTGTTGTCCTCATACCCCAGCAGGTTACGAATCGCCTTCTCCTCCTTGACGCCCATCAGGCGCAGGAGCTTCTCGGCCTTCTCGTAATCGAGCTCGTCGATCAGGTCAGCTGCATCGTCCGGGTCCATCATGGCCAGCATCGACGATGCGTCCGTGTCGGACAGGCCCTCGAGCATCTCGGTCATAAGCTCGTCGTCATCGAACTCCGAGATGGCCTCGGCGGCCTGGGCAGTATCGAGCTGCGCAAACACCTGCGCACGCAGGCGCGGGTCGAGCTGCTCGATAATGTCGGCGATGTCGGCAGGGTGCAGCTCGCCGAGCGTCTTGTGCGACACCGAGAGTTGAATGTTCTTGGTCGAGCGGTCGAGCAGGTCCATGTAGGACCAAGCGATGATGTCCTCACTGAGCGGCTTGCCCAGGTGCTTCATAAAGCCTTCGACGATATGCTCGAGCGCGGGGCTGATGGCGCGTAGCAGACCGCGGGCACCGACCTCGGCGCCCAGCAGGCGCAGCTGGTTTTCGCCCGACATGGAAAACTTGATGTCGTTTACGCGCACGACCTTCATGCCCTGCGTGTCGACAATCTGCTTGTTGAGCACGTCGCGGGCAAGCAAGAGTTCGGTCGGCTGCAGGTACGAAAAACGGATTTCGGTGGCCGACGTCTTAAGGTGTACACCCGTCTCGTCGATACGGTCGACCCATTTGCGCCAGCTGATCATAAACGGCGTCTTGCCGGGTCCGCGGAACGCGAGCGACGTCACGTGCGGAAAAACTTCGCCGGTAGCAATACCAAAATCGTTGACCACGCCGAGCTTTTCGCCGTCGACGTCCAAGACCGGCAATTTGAGCATCTCACTCAGATAATTCAATGGTGCTCCCCATCATAATTCCTCCGGACGCGGCCGCGCGTGCGGCGTCCGGGGGCTTCTGGATATGTATACGCATGCGCGGGCGGCACGCCGCTCGACGCTTACACCCCGTGCATGCGCAAAAAGCACCTGCATGGGGTCATCGACTGTATGGTCGAGGTTTGGATTTCACCTGTAACCTTTCTCTTGACCCTCATTAACCGCAGTAACTATAGCATCAGCATCGCCCTGCGACATCGAATTTATGCGCTGCACATTGCAGGCATACCAAACGCTGACGCATCCGTGACATAGCCATTGGGGACGCTCTTAAACGACTACCCAATGACTACTCTGTGGTGTCGTCGTCCTCGGCAAGCTGAGGGAACACGGCGTCCTTGGGCATGGTGGCCTTCGTCAGCGAGGTGAGCTTTTTGCTCAACGACGTGTCCGTCTTGACCAGGTCGCTGAGCGTCACGATCTTGTAGCCGTCGGCAATGAGGCCGTCGATAATCTGCGGCAGCGCCTCTAGTGTCTGCTCGGCGCATTCGTCTCTATCGGTGAGCAGCACGATATTGCCCGGCGTCACCGAATCGAGCACCGTCGAGACCTGCTCGTCGGCACCGTTGAGCAGCCAGTCGCCCGAGTCAATATTCCACGAGACCACGGCGGAGACCAGGTCCATCGCATCAATCCAGTTTTGCTCGTCAAAGGCAGCGTAGGGAGCACGCAGCAGCATCGTCTTCACGCCGGTCGCCGACTTAATCGCATCGGTGCCTTTCGTGATCTGTTCGCGTACCGCCTCACGGTCCTGGCCCTTGAGCGAATCGTCGCTGTAGCTGTTGGATCCGATCTCGCACCCGGCATCGACAATCGCCTTGGCCGTGGCAGGCGAGGCCTCGACCGCATCGCCCGAAAGGAAGAACGTCGCGGTGACGCCCTTTTCCTTGAGCACCTGCAAGATCTGTTTGGTGGCGCCGCTCGGACCCTCGTCAAACGTCAGCGCCACGTACTTTTTGTTGCCCTTGGGCGCCACGCTGGCGCACGCAACAACGCAATCGGTGACGGGCACAACCTCGCCGCGGTCTTGCGTCTTGCCCGACTGCTCGCCAACCCACACCTCGGAGCGGCCCTGGACACCCCACGTCTGCACATACTCGATAGCGCCCGTACCCTCGACCTTGAGCTTGGGCTCGATAACCGTAGCCTGAACCTCGTGCTTCTCGTAGGTGTTACGGCCATCCTTGACCGTCACCTTCTCGCCGCCCTCAAGTTCGCGGCTATCCCATTTGCCCTGTTTCACGCGCTTGCCGTCGACCTTCACCGACAGCTTTTCGCCCCCATGGCGCTTGAGCACGCTGTCATCGACGGCCAGCAGGTCGCCTGCGTCGTAGGTGTCAGTCAACTCCTGGTCGTCGATGAGATTCTGCAGCGTAGAGCCCACACGCACCGCGGTCTTCTGGCCGTTGAGCTCCACGTCCACGCTGCGGTTGACGTAGCCCACGACGGCAGCGATAAACAGCACGAGCGCGCAACCCACGGCGATGAGCGCGTAGGGCAGGCGAGACGAACGACGGGGCGTACGGCTGTTGCCGATGCGCGCACTGCGGTCGCTAAAGCCGCGGCTATGGTTGAGATACATCGCGCCGGGCTTACGGTGACGCTTGCGCTGACCGCTGGGCAGCTGCCCCAGGTCGCGGCGCGCCGTCGGACGCGCACCCGAACGCCCGTTTAAGTTGGATCCGTTTTGGCGCATGTGCCCTCCCCCATAAACACAGCAAGCCGGAGCAACAGGTCTCCGGCTTGCCTCCCATCATTTGGTACGTCGCTATTTTGTAGCTTTTGACGAGCCTCCGCTCGCCTTTTGGTATTCGTCCTTAAAGGCCTTGAACATGCCGCGCGTCTTGCCGAGCTGCTTGCCCAGTGCGCGACTGCCTTTGTCCACGGCAACTGATCCCTTGTCGTCGAGCACCTTGGCACCCTTTTTGACCTTGTCGCCCACCACGACGCTGGCCTCGGCGGCCTTGGCAGCCGCACCGCCCGAATACCCGAGCGACTTGACCTCGTCCGAGACGACCATCGCGCCGTTCTCGTAGCCGCGCAGCATCGTCGGCGGCACCTGCGTGTCACCAACCAAAACACTCGAAGCAGCACCGGCGGTCACATAGAATGTCTGCACGATGCCCGAGCGCGGCTTGAACTCAACGTCCGAGCAATAGCCCACGACGTCGCCCGATTCCGTGCGCACGTCCATACCGACCCAGATGATGCAATCATCCAGATTGATGTCGAGACGCTTGGCAGCGGCGGCATCGTACGTGTCCTTGACGTCATCGACCGCAATGGCGCCCTCGTAGACACCAATGGCGTCGAGCGCTACGAATCGGTCGGGACGCTCGATCATGCCCGCGATATCGGACTGGCGGACCATAAAGCCGACCACGCGCGTACCGCCCGGGGTAAAGACCGGAAAGTGAATCTTTCCGAGCTTTTTAGGGCTGCGCGGCGTGCCGTCCTTTTTGGTGCGCTTGTCCTCGGTAGGCTTGCGATAGATCTTGGCGCCGACAAAATCCCCGGCGCGCATTATGCCTCGGTCGAGGGCTCCGCAGCCTCGGTATCAGCCTCGACGGCGTTCTCGACCACGACGTCGGCGGCAGGCGTCACGTTGCCGCCCGAAATGGCGTCGTTGAGCTGCTCGCGCAGCTGGTCCATGCGCTCGCGGGCCAGGTCGACCTTGGCGCGCAGGTCGTCGGTCTTGGCGTCGACCATCGGGCCAAAGTCATTCACCGCAGCACGGGCCTCCTCGGCGCTGTGCTCGTAGGTGTCGCGCATATTGTCCCAGGCGTCGTTGGCGATATCGGCGGCCATGGCGCGGGTCTCGGCGCCCGAGCGCGGGGCCAGAGCAACGCCGACAATAGCGCCGGCAGCGGCACCAAAAAGTGCGCCGGAGACAAAGCTGAAAGTCTTACCCATGATCATTCCTCTCCTGCGGGCACGTCGGTGCCCACCGTTTGAATGCTGTCCATTATACCCGCAGCGCATCACTTGCCGCTCCGCTCATCTGCGTACGGCAAAAGCGCAGGTACGTGATGGTGATAAACGCGTAAGCCTACTCCTGGGGCATAGCCGGCATGGCCACCGTGGCACCCGGGTCCTCGCCGGCGCCGTCCACGAGCGGCAGGCCGCCCTCATGCGCAGGTCCTGCCGGAACCGTCGCCGCACCGCCAAAGACGGCAGCGGAGGCCTCGTGGTTCTCGGCAACCGCGCCCTCGGTATCAATCGCCACCTGGGGCTCGTCGTCAAAGTTGGGGACGCCCTGGGGCTCGGCGGGAACGGGCTCGGCGGTCGCATCGGCAACGAGCTCGGCGTCGACCGGCACATCGCCCTCGTCAGCGCCCTCGTCCTCGGCAGCATCTTCGCCGTTCGCAGCGGCGACGGCCTCGTGAGGATCCTTGCCCTCGGCCTCGGCGCGCATGCCCAACACCAGGTTGCGCAGACCCGCGACCGTGCCTTCCACGTCGGGGGCAGGCTGGTCGGCGTGCAGGTACGCCCAGTCCATCATAAAGGTGGCCGACGACAGCGCACCAATGGCCAGCGCGTCATCGGGGCACGAAAGCTCAACCTCAAAGACGCGCTCGTCGTGCTCGCTTACGCGCGTGCGGCCGCACGAGATGCTACCGGCAAGACCGGTCTCGTTCATGAGCTCAACCGTCACGTGCTCCAGCAGGTGGCAGAGCTCGGTCTGGCCCATGCAGTCCTGGAACTCACGACCGGAATCACCCAGGCACAGGTGCTTGGCAATCGCCGGCACCAGGTAATACACGCGCGCCGTGGCCTCGATATCCTCCGAGGTCATGAGCGGCATGCCGGGGTTCACCAGCACATGCGCGCAGATCTTGTCCTCACTGACGGTGACCTTAAGGATGTTGAACAGGCCTGCCATAACTCTCCCCTACTCTTCCTTGCCCTACTCGTCGCCATCGTGCGGATCCACAGAGCCCGCACCCGACGCCGCCGGCTTCTCTGCCGAAGACTCGGAATCCTTCTTATCGGTTTCGGCCGGAGCGATCACGCGAATGAGCGAGATGCGCTGGCCACGCATCGACTGAACTTTAAACTTGTACCCCGCGACCTCAAACACCTCTCCGATGTCGGGCACCGAGTCGCAAAGCTCCAAAATCCAGCCGGCGATGGTCTCATAATCATCGCTTTCCTCGAGCGGCCAACCAAGCTCAATCGCGTCATCGCACGAAAAACGCCCATCAACGAGCCACTCGCGGCGCGAAAGGCGCGTGAGATACTTGTTGTCGGGGTCGAACTCGTCCTCGATCTCGCCGACGATCTCCTCGACGATATCCTCGATGGTGATAATGCCGGCCGTGCCGCCGTACTCGTCCACGACCACCACGATCTGGTCGTGCGAGGTCTGCATCTCGGACAGTAGCGGCAGGATGTCCTTGGTGTCGGGCACAAAGGTGGCGTCGCGCAAAAAGCCGGCGATGGGCTGGTCACCCTTGCCGTCGAGCGCGGGTTGGATCAGGTCCTTGATGTGCGCAATGCCGGCGACGTTGTCGGGATCCTCGTGATAGACGGGGATGCGGCTGAAGCCGGTCTGGCGCATGGTGGACAGCACGTCGGCGACCGTCTCGTCGTCCTCGCACATGGTGGTGTCCACGCGCGGCACCATGACCTCGCGGGCAACGGTATCGCCCAAGTCAAAGATCTCGTGGATCATACGCTTTTCCTCGTCGAGCAGGTCGTCCTGCTCCGAGACCATGTACTTGATCTCTTCTTCCGAGACGTTTTGGCGGTCGTCGGCACTCTTGATGCGCAGGATGCGGGCCAGGCCATCGGAGCAAGCGCCAGTCAGCCACACGAGCGGGCGGGCGATCTTTTGGAACACGGAAAGCGGGCCCACGACCTGCTTGGACACGCCCTCGGCATTGGCCAGGCCGATGCGCTTGGGCACAAGCTCGCCAATCACGATGGACACGAAGGCGACCGCGACAGTGATGATGACTGGCGCCAGGCCGCGCGCGATGGCGGAGAGGGGCGCGATGCCAAAGCTTATGAGCCACGTGGCGAGCGGGTCGGACAGACTCGTCGAGGCGACGGCGGACGAGGCGAAGCCCACGAGCGTGATGGCGACCTGGATAGTGGCGAGCAGCTGGTCGGAGTCGGCAGCTAGCTTAATGGCACGCTCGGCGCGTTTGTCGCCTTCCTCGGCCTCGTGCTCCAACACGGCGCGCTTGGCCGTGGTGAGCGCCATCTCGGACATAGAGAAGTAGCCGTTGATGAGGGTCAAAACGAGGGTGGTGATAAGGGAGATGGTTATGTCCATCGGGAATTTCTCGAACCTCCAAGATTCGGGACGTCAGGTTAAAACGTTGATGGCGGATACGGCAATTGCACCGGCGCCCAAACGAGAACGCGGGCGCGCAGGCATGGTCGCTAGATTACGAAGAGGATCACCGCCATGAACTGGAAGATGCTGCCGGCGAGCACCCACAAGTGAAACACACTGTGCAGGTAGCGCACGTTTTTGGCGATATAGAACGGCACGCCCGCGGTGTAGCACACGCCGCCGACGGCGAGCAGGGCAAGTGCCACGGGGTTGAGCAGCGCCACAAGTTCGGGCAGCTTAAAGACAACGAGCCAGCCCATCAGCAGGTAGACCAGGCCGCTTACCCAATGCGGCTGGCGCTCGCGTAGGAAGCACTCGAGGGCGATGCCGATGATGGCGATGGCCCATACGGCAAAGAACAGCACAGCGCCGCCGTCGTTTGCGAGCGTGATGAGGCAAAACGGCGTATAGCTGCCGGCTATGAGCAGGTAGATGCAGCTGTGGTCGATGATGCGAAACACGCGCTTGGCGCGCGCGGGCTGAATCGCGTGGTAGAGCGTGGAGGCCAGATATTCAAGAATAATGCTGACACCATAGACAATCGCCGCGGCCATGTGGGCCGGACCTCCGCCGCGCAGGGCAGCGAATACGATCAGGAGCACCAGGCCCGCGATACCCAGCAGGCAGCCGACACCATGGGTGACGGAGTTCATGATCTCCTCGCCCACCGTGTAGTGTGGAACGGCCGCGGTCTTGGGTCGCGGCTTGGAACTGTCGCTCGAATCGGACATGCCGGTTACATCCTCCAACGTAAAGAGTTCTCAACACTATATCAAAGCGTCTAGGTACGTGCGAAATTTGCACCATACGTGACCCTTTGTTTACCCATTCTTTGCCTGTTGACGCATCAACGGCGAACGTCCATAATGCGCTTGCATTAAATGTTGATGTATTAACATCTTATAGGAGAATACCGCATGGCTCAAAACGCACGTTCCAATCGAAAGCTCAAGATAGCCGGCATCGTTGCACTGGTGGTTGTCGTTGCGCTGCTCGGATTTGCCGGCAACTTTCTGTTTGACTTCGCGCTGAATCCCCGCGCGCCATACACCATGAAGATGATGCAGGATAGCAAGAACGACAAAGAAGGTGAGCAGCCGGATGCCGAGGATACCGAGGCGCGGGCATGGTTTAAAGAGAACCGCAAGAGCAGCAACCTCACCGCGGACGACGGGACCGAGCTTGCCGCCTGGTATTTTGCTGCGTCGGAGAGCACGCACGACTACGCCGTCTGCCTGCATGGATATACCAACGAGCCCATCGGTATGGCCCGATACGCCAAACGCTTCCACGACCGTGGCATGAACGTACTCGCACCCGCCGCCCGCGCCCACGAGCGCTCCGGCGGCGACTATATCGGCATGGGCTGGCCCGAGCGCCTCGACATCGTCGCATGGATCGAGCGAATCGTTCAGGCTGACCCCAAGGCGCGCATCCTGGTCTTTGGCGAATCCATGGGCGCGGCGACCGCCATGAACGTCGCGGGGGAACCTCTGCCCGCAAACGTGAAATGCATTATCGAGGACTGCGGTTATACGAGTGTTTGGGACGAGTTTTCTCTGCAGCTCAAGGACGTGTTCGGCCTGCCCAGCTTTCCCTTGCTCGATGTAGCAAACTTGGTGTGCAACGTGCGCGCGGGCTACGACTTTCATAAGGCGAGCAGCGTGGAACAGCTCAAGCGCGCGACGGTTCCCATGCTGTTTATCCACGGTGACCAAGACACCTTTGTGCCGTACAGCATGCTCGACCAAAACTACGACGCGTGCGCCAGCAAGGTCAAGCAAAAGCTCACCGTCCATGGCGCCACCCACGCCAAGAGCGCGCAGGTCGACCCCGAACTCTACTGGAACACGGTCGACGACTTCCTCGACGAGTATTTTTAGGCAAAAAGCAACGTCTGGGGTTTTGTTGCCAAAAATCGGTTTGCGGTCGGCGGTATTCGTTTTTTCACCGCACTTCCGAAAAGCCGCCCGCGAGCGTTGTGCTCGTGGGCGGCTTTTGCTCAACTTACGCTACAAAGGCGCTTATTTTGTCCAATAGATAGGCGCTACTTGACCTCGATGAGCTCGTACTCGCTCGTGCCCAAGCCGATCTTCTCGGCATGCGCGATGCACACGCGCCAGTCGGTGTCGGGATGCGTAATGCAGAAGGGATCGTGCGCCTGCTCGCCCTCCAGATGCTCGTGGTTATGCTCCATCTTGGCCGCGCTATCGGTGAGCTCGGTGTTGGGCAGCGGCTCGGACGCCATGACGGCATCGGCGCAGGCCTGGTCGATGGCGACCGGGTCGAAGCTCGCGAACATGCCGATATCGTTGACGATAGGCGTGTCGTTTTCGGGATGGCAATCGCAGTTGGGGCTGATATCCATGGCAAGCGAGATATGGAAGCTCGGGCGGCCGTCGACGACGGCCTTGGTGTACTCGGCGATCTTGCAGTTGAGCACGTCGGCCGCGGCGTCATAGCCGGGCTTGATGCAGTCCTGGTTGCACGCCGCAATACAGCGCCCACACCCCACGCAACGATCGTGGTCGATGGCGGCCACGTGTACCGTGCGAGTACTACCGTTGGCAAGCTCGCGCTCGCGGGTGTCGTCAAACGAAACGGCGTTGTGCGCGCAGATCTTCTCGCAGGCGTGGCAGCCAACGCAGTGCTCGGTCGCGACGTTCGGCTTGCCGGCGGCATGCTGCTCCATCTTGCCGGCACGGCTGCCGCCTCCCATGCCCAGGTTCTTCATAGCGCCGCCAAAACCGGCCTGTTCATGACCCTTAAAGTGGGTGAGGCTGATCACGATATCGGCATCCATGAGTGCCTGGCCGATCTTGGCCTCGTGCACGTACTCGCCGCCCTCGACCGGAACGAGCGCCTCGTCGGTGCCCTTGAGGCCGTCGGCGATGATAATCTGGCAACCCGTAGCGTACGGGGTAAAGCCGTTCTGGTAAGCGGTGTCGATGTGCTCGAGCGCGTTTTTGCGGCTACCGACGTAGAGCGTGTTGCAGTCGGTGAGGAAGGGCTTGCCGCCCAGCTCTTTTACGACGTCCGCGACGGCGCGAGCGTAGTTGGGGCGCAAAAAGCTCAGATTGCCCAGCTCGCCAAAGTGAATCTTGATGGCGACGAACTTGTTCTCAAAGTCGATCTGCTCGATACCGGCGCGACGGATGAGGCGCTTGAGCTTGTCGAGCTGGCTCTCGCGAGCATGCGTGCGCAGGTTCGTAAAGTACACCTTGGCGGGTGCGGTGGGCGCGGTTGTGGTCATAGATCTATCCCCTCGGTCCATATGGCGTTACAGACATAGAGGATGGTACCAGTTAAAGCAGAGTTAAAGTCAAGTACGGCACCTAGTCATTGGGAACAGACTTAAATGACTGAAACCACTCATTGGGGACGGACTTAAATGAGTGCCTCGCCACCTGGCAGCTAGGGACGTTCCTTTCCTGCCGGCAGCTGGGGACAGTCCTTGCCAGCACGGCCGGCGAACCGGCGAATCGGCAAAGACTGTCCCCGATGATTACTCCTGCACTTTGAGGGCTTCGGCCAAGCTGACGCGCTTGATGGAGCGCGTGTGCAGCAGCGCCACGACCAGGTAGGTCACAAAGCCAATGCCCACGCACGCCGCCATGGACCAAGCGGGCACGTAGATCTCGATATTGCCGTTGTAGGCGAGCAGCATCGAGCGGAAGATGGCCGTGAGCGAGCCAATAATGACCGGCAGGCTCAGCACGAGCGACGCCGCCACGCACAACGTGATCGAGCGGATGTACAGATGCGAGATCTCGCTATCGCGATAGCCAAAGACTTTCATGTAGCTGATCGAACGGGCGCTGTGGTCGATCACCGCCTTGGTCAGCAGGTACATAAACAGCAAGAAGATGAACACCGCAAGTCCAACCATCATGCCGATCATTTTGCTCATCATGCCGATGAACTGGTCGCCCACGGCCCGCATGTCGTCGGGCGTGGTATCGCCGGCAAAGTAACGAGCATCGAGGTCGAGCTTCTCGTCGCTCACATAGCCGTTAAAGTAGGCGGCGTCGTTGCCGAACAGTTCGTTAAAGTCGTCGATACTCATATAGATATTCATGTCCGACTTGGAGCCCCAGGCACAGTCCTTGCCCACGTACTCAAAGGAATAATTCTCGCCCTCGTACTTGTCGCGAAGCTTAACCTTCTGACCCTTGCTCCAGCCAAACTTGTCGAGCAGGCCACCGCCAAAGACGACGCGCCCATCACCAACGTTGAGGTCTTTCCAATAGCGCGAATCGGACGAGATGCCGTAGACGGAAATCGTCTCCTGCCCATTTCCATCGCCGCGGTCGTATTGCAGCTGGTAAACGGCATATTTCTCGGCCTGCGCGATTGCGCCCGCGCCGTTGTCGGTCGTATTGACCGGGTGGATATCGTCGTTGTCAGTGTCGATCTTAGAGGCCTTGTCGATCAGATCGATGGCCTCATCGCGGTTGCAGCCGAGGGCATCGGCAAGATCGTCAAGGCGCGCGTAGAGCGCATCCTTCTTGTCCTGGACCTTGGCAAGCGCATCCTGCGCTGCGGTCAGGCTCTCGGCAGACGGAGATGCGGTCGCGGCATCGGCTGCCGTCTGCGCCGCATCGGCCGCGCCGTCAAGCTCGTCATCGGCATCCTGGGCGGCAGAAAGCAGCGCGCCGTCAACCGACTGTAAGCGCTCGAGTGCCGACCACTGCTCGCGCTCCTCGGTAGTGCCCTCGAGCTCCAGCGGCGCCTTGAGTGTGTACTGATGCTCGGCGACCAGGCTCGTCTCCAGGTTGTCCGCATAGTGCGTCATCGTGGGCAGGATCGCCAGGCCAAAGAGCAAAAGCAGCGACCCAAACGCGATGCCCACGAAGAGCGTGGCGAAGTTGCCCAGGTTGCGCAGGAAGATGCGCAGGCGGAAGCGCGAGACAAAACCCATGCGCTCCGGCAGCTGCAAGCCGCGCTTGGTGCCCGATTTGCCGCTCGCCTCGTGACGAAGGAACTGCAACGGCGTCTTGCCCATCTTGTGAAGCAGGCCCACCAGCGTGATGAGGATGAGCGCGGCGGCGGGAACCACGGCGCACTTCACAAAGATCTCCCAGCTCCAGTACACCTGGAAGGGCGGCAGGCTATACGAACCGTAATAGAGGCTGCGCATGGGCTCGGTAAAGAACACAACGCCGAGTACTGTGCCCAGAAGCGCCGCGACCACGCCCACGATAGCGGGAAGCGCAAGGTAGTGCAGCACGATCTCGCGTCGACGATAGCCGCTGGCGAGCAGCGTGCCGATGATGGCGCTCTCCTCCTCGATGGTGGCGTCGGTAAGGACCACAAAGACGAACGCCATGATCACGATGATGATGTCGAGCAGCGTCATCCACATCATGGAGTCGCCGTCCACGTCGTCGCGCGCATAGCCAATGCCCTGATTGGAATCGGCATCGATCAGATCGTCCACGCGCGCATCGGCATCGGTCAGCGCCTCGACCATATCTTGCTCGGCGTCGATGCGGTCTGCGGTGGAGAGATCGCGATCGGTGAAGGTGAAGGAGTAGGTGTAGGCAGGCGCGCCGCCGGCATCCTCGAGCGCGGCAAAGCCGGCGTCGGTGACCTCGGCCACGCCATAGGTGATGGTGTTCACCGTAAAGTCCGAATTGTTGAGGAACAGCGCCTGGCTATCGGGCTGGGTCATGATGCCGCAGATGGTGTAGGCGCGACCCTCGAGCTCGACCTTATCGCCCACGGACAGGTTGTTATTGGTGGCAAAGACACGGTCGATGGCCACCTCGTCATCCGCCTTGGGTTCCTTGCCCTCACAGTAGGACGCGATATCGACCTTGCTGCGGTGCGCATAGGTGCGCAGCGTGCGCTTGGTGCCGTCGTCGCCGGCGGTCTTTTTGATGATGGCGTCGATGGAGAAATTCTTGTAGAGCGTAACGCCGCCGACGTCGCCGGCTGCATCCTCGGCCGCCTTGAGCTGGTCTTTGGTGGCCTCGAAGGAAGTGGTCACGCGGCCGTCCTCAATCGCGTACGCATCGCGCATGTCGTCGATAAGGCAGCCGATGGAATGCGCTGCGAGCAAAAAGCCCGAGGTGAGAGCGATGCTTCCGCACATAAGCAAAAAGATGCCCAGGTACTTGCCGATATTGCGGCGCAGCTCGCGCGGGAGACGTTTTGCGAGAGGTGTCATGGCGCCGCCTACCAATCGAGCTCGGCGGCCGCAACGGGCGACTCGTTGAGTTCATCCTCGACGATGTACCCGTCGCGCAGGCGCAGCACGCGATTGGCCATGCGCGCGATGGCGGCATTGTGGGTGACAATGATGATGGTGCAGCCGTAGGTGCGGTTGACATCCTCCATGAGCTGCAAGATTTCCTTGGACGTCTTATAGTCAAGCGCGCCCGTGGGCTCGTCGCACAGCAGCAGGCCCGGGTTTTTGACGAGTGCGCGGCCGATGGCACAACGCTGCTGCTGGCCGCCCGAGACCTGGCGCGGGAACTTGTTGCGGTGCTCGTAAAGGCCCAGCGAACGCAGCAGGTCGTCGACATTGAGCGGGTTTTTGGACAGGTGCGCCGTGACCTCGATGTTCTCCTTGATGGTGAGATCGGGCACCAGGTTGTAGAACTGGAAGACAAAGCCCAGCTCACGGCGGCGATACTCGCCCAGGTCGG
>UQVT01000043.1 GCA_900544465.1 uncultured Collinsella sp.
GTGATGTCCTTCATATCATTACCCCCAGTATAAAAATGGCTGGAAACACTGCACTGGGACAAAGTGCAAGTGGAACTATAGTAGCGCTGATGTCCATTTTTACAACAGCCTGGCGGGTTTTTAATACAGAATCGGATGGGCGGTACGGGTAGTCGAATGGGCGGCGGAGGGTCTTATGCGGCGGAGGAGGCGTCGTCCTCGTCCAAGGCGGCGAAGAGCTTCTTGCCGTCGAGCAGGCGCGTGCTGACGTTTCTCATACGGGCGATCTCGACGGTGCGCAGCGTATCGTCGGTGCCTCGGGTGTCGTAGACCGTTCCCAGCAGATACGAGATGCCATCGCGCTGCCTGATGGCAAAGGGACGGAGTGTCATCCGTGCTGCTTCGGTTTCGCCGCGTGTCGTGACGCTCGAAATATCAAAACTCACCGTGGTTCCGTGGTCGATGGCCTGCTCGACGAGCTCGCACGTGTCGATGCGCTTGATGGGCGTGCGTGTTGCCTTGGTAGCCTTGCTGCCTGCGCTTGGAGCGGGTTCGGGTGTATCGAGGTAGCCGCGAACGTCGGCGCTCGCCATGGCAACTAAGTGCTGCGCCATGCTCTTGCGGATAGCGATAGGCGTGGAGCGGTTGCGCATGACCATACCGTGGAGCCGGATGATCTCTTCATCGGTGAGCGGGCGGGTAAGAAGTTTGTAGCCCACGCCGCGTTTGTATTCAATTTCGTATCCGGCATGGCGAAGCGCGGAGATGGCGGTGTAGATGCTGCGCCGCGCCGCCGAGATGGGCATGCGGGCGGGGTCGTCGGGATGGGCGAGGCGCCGGATCAGCTCATCGGAAAGCATGGCCTTGTCTTCGCCGGTGTTTTCGCTCAAGAGCTGCAGGATACGAACGGCGCGATAGGCTGCCATCGAGGCGGCGCCCCTCGTCGTGGTGTCGTAGGTTTCAACAGCGGCTTCGGTCATGGTGCCCACGTCCTTTCCGTTTTGGGTGGCGACGGTATGGAGCCTAGGACGCGGGGCTTTCCCAGGGGCGCAGGGCGCTCTGGGCGGTCGGTAGTCGTCGGCAAACGGCGGGTCGAGTTTTCAACAGCCCTGCTCAACTGACCAAAAACTTGCCAAAAGCTTGACGGATGCTGTTGAAAAAAGCGTCTCTCGACCGATGTCGAGAGACGCTTGTGCGATGAGCGTTGGCGTGTGGCGACGCGAGCTAGCGTTCGACGATTAGAAGTCGGCGTTGCCCACGGTGCGCGGGTGCGGCAGGACGTCGCGGATGTTGCCCACGCCGGTCAGATACATGACCAAGCGCTCGAAGCCCAGACCGTAGCCGGCGTGCTTGCAGGAACCGTAGCGGCGCAGGTCAAGGTAGTACTTGTACTGCTCGGGATTCATACCCAGGTCCTTGATGCGGGCCTCGAGCAGATCCAGGCGCTCCTCGCGCTGGGAGCCACCGATGATCTCGCCGATGCCCGGCACCAGGCAGTCGGCGGCGGCGACGGTCTTGCCGTCCTCGTTCATGCGCATGTAGAACGCCTTGATCTCGGCCGGGTAGTCGGTCACGAAGGTCGGGCGCTTAAAGTGCTCCTCGGTCAGGAAACGCTCGTGCTCGGTTTGCAGGTCGATGCCCCAGCTCACGGGATAGTCAAACTTGTGACCGGCGGCGACGGCCTGCTCCAGGATCTCGACGGCCTCGGTGTAGGTAACGCGGGCAAAGTCGGAGTTGGCGACATGGTCCAGGCGCTCGAGCAGACCCTTGTCCACAAACTTGTTGAGCATATTGAGCTCGTCGGGGCAGGTTGTCATGACGTCCTTAAGGACGTACTTGAGCATAGCCTCGGCGTTATCCATGTAGTCGTTAAGGTCGGCAAAGGCCATCTCGGGCTCGATCATCCAAAACTCGGCGGCGTGGCGCGTGGTGTTGGAGTTCTCGGCACGGAAGGTGGGGCCAAAGGTGTACACGTCGCCAAAGGCCATGGCAAAGTTCTCGGCATTGAGCTGGCCGGACACGGTGAGGCTTGCATGCTTGCCAAAGAAGTCCTGGCTCCAGTCGACCTCGCCGGACTCGGTGAGGGGCGGATTTTTGGGGTCGAGCGTGGTCACGCGGAACATCTCGCCGGCGCCCTCGCAGTCACTCGTGGTGATGATGGGGGTGTTGACGTAGACAAAGCCCTGCTCCTGGAAGAAGCGGTGGATGGCGGCAGCCGCGACAGAGCGGATGCGGAACACGGCGCGGAACAGGTTGGTGCGCGGACGCAGGTGCTGCTGGGTGCGCAGGAACTCGACGGTTGCGCGCTTCTTCTGCAGTGGGTAATCCGGGGCGCTGACGCCCTCGACCTCGATGGAGGTGGCAGAAAGCTCGAAAGGCTGGGGCGCATCGGGGGTCAGCTTGACGGTGCCGGTGCAAATGAGTGCGGCCGAGACGTTTTGATGGGCGATCTCGTCGTAGTTGTCGAGTGCCTCGCGGTTCATGACGACCTGCAGGTCGCGGAAGCAGCTGCCGTCGTTGAGCGTAACAAAGCCAAAGTTCTTCATGTCGCGGACGGACTTGACCCAGCCGGCGACGGTGACGGTCTGGCCGCCGAGCGACTCGGCATCGGCATAGAGCTGCGCGATTTTGGTGCGGTTCACGTATCCTCCCATAACGGTTGTACGGATTATTTCCAAACAGTTAACCATTCTAACCCGCGAGTGGGGGCGTAGCAAAACGTCAGGCGTGATGTATGGGCGTGACGTGGGCGCCGCGCAAGCGCCGATTTCGCGGTGTCTAGTGCCCGCAGATGGCTTGGCGTATGAGAGCAGCGTAGGTGTCGATTCCCGCCTGGGTGAGGTGTGTGCCGTCGTCGACAAGGTATTCGCTGTGGCCCTCTGAGGCACCGTTCCAGTCGATGACGCCGGCGTTGTCGTTTTGGGCGCAGACGTCACGAATCGTCTGGTTATTGCGGTCCTGTAGCTCGAGCGGTACGCGCACGGTCACAAAGTAGATGGGCTTGCCGCCCACGGCATTAATCACGTCCTGCACCTGCTGGGGGTCGCGGATGAGGCCGTTGGTGCCAAGCGCGCAGATGACCACGCTTGGATCGTAGTTGGCACTGTCCTGTGCATAGACATCCTGGAAGGTGTAGAACTGGCGGCTCACCATGCCGTCGATGTACGCGTTGGGAAGCGCCGCCTGAATGCCAGGTTGGGCACCTGCGGTGACCGAGTCGCCGATCATGAGCACACGGGCGTCGCAGGTTCCGGTTGCCTCGTCGTAGGTAAAGCTCTTCCAGTCCAAGTTCTTGGGGACCTTTTCGGCGATAGGACCTTCTTTGGGTTTTTGCTTGGTGGCGTCACCGGATGCGGTGTCGCTGGGCTGGGAATCTTTACCGGATGCGGGCTCGGCGCCCTTGTCGTTGGCTCCGTTGTCCTGGGTCGAGGTCGCGTTCTGGGCAAGCTCGGGACGGAGCTGCTCGGCGCGGGCGGTGGCGATGCCTGCCCAGTCAAGCGGCGCGAAGGCAAGTGCGGCGACGCATGCGGCGCCAAGCGCGGGGAGCACCATGGCGGGCGCGAGGACGTGCTTTCCTGCCGTGCTGTCCTGTTGGGCCGGCTTGTGGGACCAAGGGCGTTCGACGAGGCGATAGAAAACCTCGGCTACCGCAAGGATCAGTACAAGCTGTAATGCCTGCTCCCACCAGGCGATGCGGGTAGTGCGGGTTGCGGGATTCATAAGAAGCAGTAGGGGATAGTGCACCAGATAGACAGAGAACGAGCGCTGGCCCAGCCAGACGAGCGGCTTGACCGACAACAGACGACGCACGATGCACTCCGTATTCTGCACGCAGATGATGAGGAGTCCGGTGACGAGGGCAAACAGCAAAAAGCCGCCGCGGTAGAGCCAGGCGCTCTCTCCGGTCAGCATGAGTGCGCCGGCTATAACGGCAACGAGCCACGCGATAGAAATCGCGTTGACCTTTGAGATGCCCTTGTTGGCTCCGGGGGTATGGATGTCACCGCTCAGCATCTCGCGCAGGCGCGGCGCTGCGATGGCGGCTAAGGCTCCGCATAGAAGCTCGGCGGCGCGGGCGTCGGTTCCGTAGTAGACGCGCGATGTGTCGGCGGTGGGATTAAACATGAGGACCATGGCTGCCGTCGATGCAAGCGCGAATGCGATCGTGATGCCGATGGCGGTGTTGCGCGACCTGGTTTTGCTGCACAGTGCCATAAGGATGACCGGCCACACCAGATAGAACTGCATAGTGACGCCGCAGAACCACAGGTGCGTGAGCGGCGAGGGGAGCCCCGCGGCGGCGAAATACGAGACGTTGCGGAAGATGTAGAACCAGTTGCTCAAAAAGAGTGCCGATGGCAGGGCGTCCTGCTGCACCTTAGGGAGTAGGCTCGGGGCCGCGATGTAGGTGGCGACGGCGGTAAGCGCGATGGTCACGACGATCGGCGGCATCATGCGCGCAATGCGGCGGCAGATATAGCGCGGGTATGAGAATCCGCCGCGTGCCGTAGCCCGCATAATGCTTTTGGTGGCGAGATAGCCACTCAGCGTAAAGAAGAGTGTAACGCCCAAAAAACCGCCGGTCAGGCGGCTGGGGCGAAGGTGATATAGGACGACGCCGGCGATGGCGAGGGCGCGGAGCCCGTCGAGCGCGACGATGCGTTGGTAGCGTTGAGGCGCGGCATGTACGGCGTCCGTGGGTGTGTTTTGCATCGATCTTCCTCCAATGTCGACCTAGCAGTCTAGCGCTCTGCGCGGACAAAGGAAGGGGGTTCGTGCGGTTGAACAACATGCCGCGGGGCGATGCCTCGCTACGCAAAAGCCGCACCTGCGTTGATGCTCAGCTGCCTATATAGAAACGTTTCAGAACCTCTACATAGGCAAAAACAACAACACAGATGCGGCAAAGACGTACGGGTGGTTGAGCCTTTATGCGATGATGCTCGGCTACTTGGTCTTGGCAACCAGCAGCGGGTCGCCAAGCTTGACGAGCGGGTTGCCGCCGATAAGCGTTCCAGACTCGCCGACATGGTCGATGCTCTTAAGACGATCGAGCTCGGAGACGATGACGGTCACGATGTCCTCGTGACCAGCGGCCTTAATGGCCTCGCGGTCGAAGCTGATGAGCGGCTGGCCTGCCTTGACCACATCGCCCATCTCGACAAAGCGGGCAAAACCCTTGCCGTTCATTTCCACGGTGCCCAGGCCGACATGGATGAACACGCGCAGGCCGTCCTCGGTAATCATGCCGATGGAGTGGTTGGTGACAGTGGTGGCACCGATGCGGCCGTTGGCGGGCGCATAGATGGTGCCGGTAATGGGCTCGATGCCATAGCCCTGGCCAAGCATGCCCGAGGCGATCGTCTCGTCGGGAACCTCGTCCAGGTTGACGAGCACGCCGTTGACGGGGGCATAGATGACGCCTTCGCGGGTAGCGAAGCTTGCTGCGGGCGGAACGGACGCCTCGCCGGTCGAGGTGAAGGTGGACTTAAGCGAATCGAGCAGACCCATAGTTGCCTCCAACTTAAATAGGCGCATATCGCGCGTTTGGTTTGCCGGAAACGTTTCACATGTGTTTCGCGGCTTGGTCAACGCCCCTATTCTACGCTGCTCAACGATACCTCTGAACTGGGATTATGTGATATATCAGTTGAAGGGAAACTTATTGCCGGAGTGTTTCTGCGCCACGGGTTCAAGTGGGGTACGCTTGAAGGCGAAAAACAAGGGCGCATAATTTGCGCGAAGGGAGCACATATGATTGTCGAGAACCATGCGCTGTGGGGCGAGGAGCCGACCGAGGATTATCCGGCGACGTTTACGTATTTGGGTGCCGAGCCGTTGCCCGATAAACCGAATGGCCGCCGCCCCGCGGTGATTATCTGTGGCGGAGGTGCGTTTACGCATATCGCTCCGCATGAGCAGGATCCTGTGGCGTTTGCGTTTTTGGATCACGGTTACCAGGCCTTTGTGCTCAACTATGTCACGAGTTCTACGGGTGACGTGAGCTTTCCGCACCCCCAGGCAGATCTTGCCAAGATGGTCGCCACGGTGCGCGCCAACGCCGACGAGTGGCATGTCGATCCTAAGCGCGTGTGCGTCGTGGGCTTTTCTGCTGGCGGCATGATTTGCGCCTCGCTGGCAACACAGTGGAAGACCGGCCCCTTTGCGGCACTTGCCGGGGCGCGTCCGGACGACATTCGTCCCGATGCCGTGGTGCTGGGCTATCCATTGCTCGACTTTGCCTATGTGCGCGACATGCAGACGCGCGATCCGCGCATTGACTTGCGCGTGCCCAAGACGGGCGGCAAGACGGGACGCGATTTGCTCAACGACTACCTGTCGATGGTGACGGGCGGCGAGGCAACTGACGAGCATCTGGCCGACATCTGCCCCACCACGCATGTTTCGCGTCAGATGCCACCGACCTTTGTGTGGGGCGTGTCCGACGACAAGACGACGCCGATCGCGCAGGTATACCCGTTTGCGCAGCGCATGGCCGAGGAGGGCGTTGCATGCGAGATGCACGTCTTCGACCAGGGTGGTCACGGCCTTTCGCTCGGCAACGCCAACACCGCGGTCGACAACGAGGACAAGCAGGTTTCCGTCCGTCCCTGGATCCGCCTGGCCTTCCGCTTCCTCGAGCGCCATCTGTAAGAGTCCCGGCATCCAAGCTCTTCAATAACTTGCGGTGAAATAGTTCCTATCTGGGGCATCAACCAGCCCATCCAGGAACTATTCCACCGCAACTTCGTTTTTGATGCCCCGTCCGGAAACTGCGCCCCAGTTTTGCCTTTCAAGGTGGGACGCAGTTTCCCATAGGGCCTCGACTGGGAAAGCGCGTCCCGTTTCGAGCGGGGATTCCGGGATGCATTTTCCGTAAGAGGCCTGTTTGGGAAACCATATCCCGTTTCGAGCCAGAATTCTGGGACGCAGTTTCCCCGAGAGGCCCCACCGGGAAACGGTATCCCGGAATCCGCCCGGATGGTGGGATGCGCTTTCCAAATGATCCCTCGGGGACGGAGGAAAACGGATCATTTTGGGCGGCGGTGCCAAGAATTGGTCCGCTACCGCCCGCTGCTTTCCTACCAAACGGTGAACTGGGCGTTTTCTGTGTTCCAATGGACATCGCGAACGTAGTCGCGCACGCCCGTCGCATCTCGTGCTTCGAACAACTCAAGAATATGGGTATGTTCGCTGTTGGCTTTATTGAGCAGTTTGCACGCCGTCTCTTGGTCGACGGTCTCGTAATCGCGCTTGATAAAGCAGCGCTCGAGTTGCGAGATCATGTCGCGCAGACGGTCGTTGCCGCAGCGGTTGAAGTACATAAGGTGAAAGTCTCGCTGAATATCGTCGTACTTTCGGATAAGACCGCCTTGGATCGCAAGGTCCATGGAGCCGACGAGAAATTTAAGCTGCGTAATGTCATCGTCGGTTAGGTTCGGGCAGGCGAGGTACGCCTCCTGCCCGTCCAGCGGCCCCATGATCTCGAAGACTTCAACGGCGTTTTGCTGATCGAACCCGCGGACACGGAATCCGCGGCGGGGGAGGTTGTCCAGATAGCCATCGCTTGCCAGCTGGATGAGCGCTTCGCGAACCGGCGTGCGCGACACGCCCATGGCATCGCAGATCGCTTGCTCGCTCAAACGGTCGCCGGCGGACAACTCGCCGGCGTCAATGCGGCTCGAAATGTAGTCGTATACGTGGTCCTTCAGGGGCCTTCTGAGTGTTTCCATGAACGTATATCCTTTAATTGTATATTTTTAAAACTAAATACATTTCACTTGAATAGCTTAGTTGAATTATAGAACGACCAGTTAAATCATGCTACTTTGCGCCGATACGTAAGGATACGCTCACCGAGGATTACCTACCGTTCAGGATTGTATACAATATACAAAACAGGAAAACCGCCCTATGATTAAGCCATCGAAAGGAGGGCGGACACAAGGAAGTTCGCCCTCGGCTAGGAGATCCAAGGAGGATCATCATGACCAAGTTCAGCCACGTTATCATCCGTCGTCCCGGCAAGTCCCTGAGCAATGGCATCACGAGCGCACCCGAGCTTGGCCAGCCTATCTACGAGCGCGCCATCGAGGAGCACTACGATTATGAGCATGCGCTCGAGCAGTGTGGCGTGGACGTGTCGGTGCTGCCTGCCCTCGAGCAGTATCCCGACAGCTGCTTCGTCGAGGATCCGGCCGTCATCACTCGCTGCGGCGCCATTATTACCAACCCCGGTGCCGACAGCCGCAACGGCGAGAAGGACGAGATCGAGCCGGTCGTCCGTCGCTTCTTTGACGACGAGCATGTCAAGCACATTGTTTCTCCCGGCACGCTCGACGGCGGCGACGTCATGATGGTCGGCGATCATTTCTATGTCGGTCGCTCCGCTCGCACCAATGAAGAGGGCATCCGCCAGTTCTGCGAGATTCTCGAGGGCTGGGGCCTCGAGGGTTCCGAGGTTCCGCTGGAGGAGGTCCTGCACCTCAAGACGGGCGTCAACTACATCGAGGACAACAACATGCTCGTCTCCGGCGAGTTCATCGATAAGCCCGACTTTGCCCAGTACAACAAGATTGTCGTGCCCGAGGACGAGGCCTATGGCGCTAACTGCATCTGGGTCAACGGTACGGTCATCGTTGCCGAGGGCTATCCGACCGTGCTCAAGGCCGTGCAAGATCTGGGCTACAAGACGCTCGTCGTCGATACCTCCGAGTATCGCAAGGTCGACGGTGGCCTTTCTTGCCTGTCACTGCGCTTCTAACGCGATAGCTGTAACAGTCTGATGATCGCTTGACCGATGGCCCGGCACCCGATTCGGGACGTCCGGGCCATCTTTCGTTCGATCACATGATGAAGGGGGTGCACATACAATGGCCTCTAAAGCTCAAAACGATGAGATTATCGACCCTAATGGCCTCGATCTCTTTCGTCTGACCATGATGGTCATTACCGCCAGTATTTGTGGCGGTATCTTTTCTCTCGCCGGCGATATGGCAGCGGGCGGAGCCAATACCGGTGCGGTTATCGTCTCGTGGGGAATTTGTTTTATAGGCGTCTTTGCGTTGATGATGGTGTTCAACGGTCTATCTCAGGCTCGTCCCGACTTAACCGGCGGCATCTATGCATACGCTGCGGCAGGCTTTGGCGATTACATTGGTTTCAACTCCGCCTGGGGCTACTGGATCAGCGCATGCCTTTCCAACGTGAGCTTTGCTCTCTTGCTGTTTAGCGCGCTGGGCTATTTCTTTCCCGCGTTTGGTGCGGGCAACAATCTGCTTTCCATCATCTGCGCCAGCGTATTTCTATGGTTCCTTACCGCTCTTGTACTTCGTGGCGTCAAGGAGGCCGCGGGCATTAACACGATCGTCACCTTGGCAAAGCTGGTGCCGCTGGGACTCTTTGTGCTGAGCATTGTGCTCCTGGGTAAGTTCAACGTCGATATCTTTATGGACAACTTCTGGGATGAGCCGGCGGGTCCTGGCTTTGGCGAGCAGGTTGTCTCGACCATGATTGCCCTTGTTTGGGTCTTCACGGGCATCGAGGGTGCCGTCGTCATCTCGGGCCGTGCAAAGTATGTGCGCGACGTAGGTCGCTCGACGGCGCTTGGATTTGCGGCTGTGTTCACGCTGTATCTGATTATCTCGATGCTGTCGCTTGGCATTATGCCGCGCGAGGAGATGGCGCAGCTCGCAACGCCCTCCATGGCGGGAATTCTCGAGCGCGCAATCGGTCCTGTTGGCGCTGCCATCGTAAACCTTGGCGTTATTCTCTCGCTGGTCGGCGCGATGCTGGGCTATGTCATCATTGCATCCGAGACGCCGTTCGAGGCAGCGCGCCAGGGATCCTTCCCTCTGGCGTTTGCCAAGACGAACAAGCACGACGCCCCGGTGGTAACGGTTCTCGTGAGCTCCGGTATCACGCAGCTCTTCTTGATTGTGTCGTATGTGGCGGCGAGCACCTACCAGTTTTTCTACAGCTGCGCGGTCAATACGATCCTAGTTCCGTACGTGTGCTCGGCAGCCTACTACATGGTGATCGGCTGGAAGAATGAATATCTGGATGGTCCGCATGCGCCAAGCGTCGGCAAAGCCCGCTTCTTCGGTACACTCGGCTTCATCTACACATTGTTCCTGGTGTGGTCGACTGGTCTCCAGGGCGTTATGATCACGACGATTCTTTTTGCTCCGGCCATTCCCGTCTATATGCTGGGTGAGCGAGGCCGCGGTAAGCCGGTGCTTCCGCATCTGCACGACAAGCTGATCGCAGCGGTGGTCATTGTCGTGGCAATCATTTCGCTGTATCTGCACTTTGCCGGCATTGCGCCGATTGTCTAGGACTGCGGCAAGCTTCATCGCTTGGTACGCCGACTGAGGCATCGCGTGCCGGTGCCGTTCGGTAATCCATAACTGACGTGGGCCTCTGTAACGTACCTTTGTGAGCGCCCACTAAACCCGCGCAGGTGACTACGGTTGCCCGCGCGGGTTTTTGCAGTTGCGGCGAAATGCTGCCGGCAGTTGGGGACGTTCCTATTGTGCCGGCACTCTGGGACACTCCTTGGATGTTCCGCATGCGACAGAGGAAAGCGGATGATTTTGACGAGGGGCGGGCGGCTGATTCGGTCCTTGGGGAAACCGCGTCCCGTTTTGGGCGCAGATTCCGGGCCGCAGTTTCCCCGAGGGGCTCGATCGGGAAAATACGTCTCAGTCTGAGTGCCTATTCCGGGACGCAGTTTCCGCTAGAGGCCCGTTTGGGAAATCGTGGCCCGTTTCGGCCGCCGATTCCGGGATGCGCTTTCCGCTATAGACCTCAACCGGAAAGCGCATCCCGTTTTGACGCTTCAGAGTGGGACGCAGTTTCCCCGAGGGGCCCCATCGGGAAATCGGAGACCGGAATTCGCCTGAGTAGTGGGATACAGTTTCCGCAGCAGGCCCGTCTGGGAAACCACGGCCCAGAATTCCCCCTGCACCGATCTGTCGATTGAACATCGTTGTGTGTTCGCGCTATCATGCATGGTTACAATTGGTTAGCCATGGCAAACGGTTAGCCATGGTAAACAAAATGCAACGCCCTGTGGGCGCCGGGGGAGGAACGCGGACGTGAGACTCGATACGCTCGAGATTGGAAAGGACGCCGTTGTCGCATCGGTGGCATCGGACGATCAGGCACTCCGACAGCATATTTTGGACATGGGTCTAACGCCGGGCACCGAAGTCACCATGATGAAGTACGCCCCCATGGGCGACCCGCTCGAGATCCGCCTGCGTGGCTACGAGTTGACACTGCGCAAGGACGATGCCGCTCGCATCGAGCTTGTGGGTATTCACGACACCGATACGGGTCCGCGCGCTAACGCCGCAATCGGCACGACGGAGCATCCGGCCCTGGGCGAGGGGACATATTCGCCCCGTGCGGCAAAGACGGCCGTGCCCGAGGGCGCGCCGCTGCACTTTGCCCTCGCCGGCAACCAAAACTGCGGCAAGACCACGTTATTCAACCAGCTGACGGGCTCCAACCAACACGTCGGTAACTTTCCCGGCGTGACGGTCGACCGCAAAGATGGCACCATCCGTAACCATCCCGAGGCGAGCGTTACCGACCTGCCTGGCATTTACTCCCTGTCGCCGTACACAGGCGAAGAGGTCGTGAGCCGTCAGTTCATCCTCGACGAGCGCCCGGACGCCATCATCGACATCATTGACGCCACCAACATCGAGCGTAACCTGTACCTGACACTGCAGCTTATGGAGCTCGATCGCCCCATGGTTATCGCGCTCAACATGATGGACGAGGTGACCGCCAACGGCGGCGCCGTAGACGTCAACTTGCTCGAGAGCCTGATGGGCGTGCCTGTTGTCCCCATTAGCGCTGCCCGCAACGAGGGCATCGGCGAGCTGGTGGACCACGCCCTGCACGTGGCACGGTTTCGCGAGCGCCCCGGTCGCCTGGACTTCTGCGCGCCCGATGGCCCAGACGGCGGTGCGCTGCATCGCTGCATTCACGGCATTGCCAACCTTATCGAGGACCATGCCGCGACGGCGCACATTCCCGTGCGTTTTGCGGCGACCAAGCTGGTTGAGGGCGACGAGCTGGTGACCGAGGCGCTTCATCTGGATCGAAACGAGCTCGACGCTATCGAGCACATCATTACCCAGATGGAGGGCGAGGCCGGCACCGACCGCCTGTCCGCGCTGGCCGATATGCGCTTTAGCTTTATCGGCGACGTGTGTGGGCGTTGCGTCGTTAAGCCGCATGAGAGCCGCGAGCATGTGCGCTCCGTCAAGATTGACCGCATCCTGACAGGTCGTTACACAGCCATTCCGGCGTTCCTGGTGATCATGGGCCTCGTCTTTTGGCTGACGTTTGGCGTGATCGGCGCGGCGTTGCAGGGACTCATGGAGGACGGCATCGCTGCCATCGTCGCCTCGGCCGATGCGGGTCTCAAGGCGTTCGGCACCAACGACGTGGTGCGCTCGCTGGCTGTCGACGGCGTGCTTACGGGCGTAGGCAGTGTGTTGACCTTCCTGCCGATTATCGTCGTGCTCTTTTTGTTCCTCTCCATTCTGGAGGACTCGGGCTACATGGCGCGCGTCGCCTTTGTCATGGATAAGGTGTTGCGTCGCTTTGGCCTGTCGGGCCGCAGCTTTGTGCCCATGCTCGTCGGTTTTGGCTGCACCGTGCCGGCTATCATGTCGACCCGTACGCTCCCATCCGAGCACGACCGCAAGATGACGGTCATGCTCACGCCGTTCATGAGCTGCTCGGCCAAGTTGCCGGTCTATGGCCTGCTGTGCGGGGCGTTTTTCCCGCAGGCGACGGTCCCCGCCATGGTCTCGCTCTATCTGATTGGCATCGCGGTCGGTTGCATCGCGGCCTTGGTGCTCAACCGCACGGTATTTAAGGGCGACCCGGTGCCGTTTATCATGGAGCTGCCCAATTACCGCCTGCCGAGCGTCAAGACGACAGTGATGCTGGCATGGGATAAGGCCAAAGACTTTATTACCAAGGCCTTTACCATTATCTTTGCCGCGACCGTGGTCATCTGGTTCCTGCAGACGTTCGACATCCGCTTTAATGTGGTCGCCGATCAGTCGCAGAGTCTACTTGCGGGCCTCGGCAGCATCATTGCGCCGGCGCTGGCGCCGCTTGGGTTTGGCGACTGGCGTGCATCCACGGCGCTCGTCACCGGACTTATTGCCAAGGAGAGTGTCATCTCGACCCTCACGGTGCTTTTGGGCGCGACCTCGCCCGCGGCACTGTCGACCATGTTCTCTCCGTTTACTGCCTATGTGTTCCTGGTCTTTACGCTGCTGTACCCGCCCTGTGTGGCAGCCATCGGCGCCGTCAAGAGCGAGCTGGGCGCGCGCTACGCCGTTGCCGTGTTCG
>UQVT01000044.1 GCA_900544465.1 uncultured Collinsella sp.
TGTCCTCCGAGCAGCTCAAGGCTGTCGAGGACCTGGTCAACCAGCAGATCTTCGCTTCCAAGCCGGTCGTGACCCGCGTCATGGGCATCGACGAGGCCAAGGCCGCCGGTGCTGTCGCCCTCTTTGGCGAGAAGTACGGCGACGTCGTCCGCGTCGTCTCCGTAGGCGCCGAGGACCAGCCGTTCTCCCGCGAGCTCTGCGGTGGCACGCATGCCGCCAACACCGCCGAGATCGGTCTGTTCAAGATCATCTCCGAGTCCTCCACGGGCTCGAATGTCCGCCGTATCGAGGCCGTGACCTCCAAGGGCGCTCTCGACTACATGGCCGACCGTCTGGCGCTCGTCGACGCCGCCGCCGCTGCGCTCAAGTGCCGTGTCGACGAGGTTCCCGCCCGCGTGGAGAACCTGCAGGCCGAGCTGCGCGAGACTTCCGGCAAGCTCAAGAAGGCGCTCACCGGTGGCTCCTCCGATGCGATCTCCAGCGCCATCGACGGCGCTGTCGAGCTGAACGGCTACAAGCTCGTTGTCGCTGAGCTCCAGGGCCTTGAGGCTGCCGACCTGCGCAACGTTTGGGATACCGTGCACCAGAAGGTCGCCGGCCCCGTCGCCTGCGTCGTTGCCAGCGTGACCGAGAAGGGCACCCCGGCTCTGCTCGCTGCCGGCTCCGATGACGCCGTGAAGGCCGGTTTCCACGCCGGTAACGTGATCAAGCAGATTGCGGGCCTGGTCGACGGTCGCGGTGGCGGTCGTCCCAACATGGCCCAGGCCGGTGGCAAGAACGCCGCCGGTATCGCCGATGCCCTCGCGGCCGCCAAGACCGCGCTCGGCGCCTAAGAACCTAAGTAGTCGCTGTGGTCGCGCTCGCACTGGACATAGGGGAGACCAGGATTGGCATTGCCGTCTCGAGTCGTGATGGCAAGATGGCAATGCCTGTCAAGGTGCTTCCGGCTGCCGAGGTCACCGGTATGGCAAAGACGTTTCGCTACCTGGTCGAGGACTATGAGCCCGATATCCTGGTAAGCGGACGTCCTTTGACCATGGCCGGTGAACCCGGCCCCCAGGCCGAGCGCGTCGCCGCCGTGGCCCAAAAGATTGCCGACGAGCTCGACCTTCCGCTGGAGTTTGAGGACGAGCGTCTGTCCTCGCAGGAGGCCAAGCGAATCCTGCGAGAGCAGGGGCTCAACGAAAAGCAGATGAGGGGCAAGATTGACATGATCGCCGCCAGCCTGTTCTTGCAGACATGGCTCGATCGTAAAAACGAGGAGGTTCAGCATGCCTAGCGCTTCCGATCCGCGCCAGCAGAATCGTACACGGCAGCCCGTGCCGCGCCCTGCTCAGCCTGGCCAGCGTCCGGCACAGCCGACGCAGCGCGCAGCTCAGCCTGCCGCGCGCCCGGTGCAGTCCTTCTCTCGTTCGGCCCAACCTGTTCAACGGACGGGTCAGCAGCCTTCTGCTCGTTCGGTTCAGCATCCGGCTTCTCACGCGGCTCAGCAGCCCACTGCTCGTACGGCCCAGCCTGCAGGCGGTACCCGCTTTAAGCAGCAGGCACCTACCCAGCGAACGCAGGCCCCCCAATCGCATTCTCATCACGCCCGCGGTTCGCATGGCGTTGCTCCGGCGACCCGCTCGAGCTACAACACGCATACTCGTCGCGGTGCTCAAAAGAAGAGCTCTCCGGTTCCCATGATCATCGGCGTTGTGGTGGCGGTGCTTGCGCTTGTCGCGATCGTTTTCTTTGTCGTGCCGGCCGTCAAGGGCTTCTTTGCCGGTGAGGATACGAAGGTCACGGCTGGTCAGCAGGTTACGTTAACCATTCCCGACGGTGCTTCGGGCGATACGATCGCCTCGATTCTCTCCGAGAACCATATCGTCGAGAATCCCAAGGATTACTATGCGGCGGTGAAAAAGCTCAACGCCGATATGTCGCTCAAGCCTGGTACCTATTTGTTCACCACACTCATGGACGCGACCAAGGTTGTTCAGCAGCTCATGGAAGGTCCCAACGCGGGCTCCAATGCGCTAACTATCCCTGAGGGCCTGACGGTCGATCAAGTCGCCGACCGTGTGGCCCAGGCCTACGATGGCATCTCTAAGGAAGACTTCCTCAACCAGGCTAAGGCCTCCAACTACGTGGATGACTATAGCTTCCTTAAGGGCGCCGCCAACGACTCGCTTGAGGGTTTCTTGTTCCCCAAGACCTATTCGTTGGGTGATTCGCCGACGGCCGATGGCGTGATTCGCGCTATGCTCGATCAGTTTAAGACCGAGTACAAGTCGCTTGACTTTGCGAGCTGCGAAGCCAAGATCAAGGAACGCTACGGTGTGGAGATGTCCGACTACGACATCGTCAACTTGGCCTCTATCGTTGAGCGCGAGGGCCTCAACGCCGATCAACGTGCGCACGTGGCCTCGGTCTTCTACAACCGCCTTGCCGGCAAGCTCGACGGTCTGCGCTATCTCAATAGCGATGCGACTATGATGTATGTCACCGGTGGCGAGGTTACCGCCGACGACCTGCAGAGCGATAGTCCGTATAACACCTATAAGCACGAGGGTCTGCCACCCACGCCCATCTGCTCTCCGTCGCTCGAGGCACTCAAGGCCACGCTTGAGCCGACCGACTCCGATGACCTGTATTTCTATATTACGCAGGACGAGGAGTACTTCTCGCAAACCTACGAAGAGCATCAACAGTCTTGGAATTAGCATGAGGATTTTTAGCCCCAAACGATACGTTGCCTCGGTCGATCGCATCGACCTTGATACCCTGTGGGCCGACGGTAAACGCGCCATTCTGCTCGATCGCGATAACACCCTCGTGCCGCGCGACACCGAGCAGGTTCCCGCCGCGGTTTCCGCTTGGCTCGATACCGCCCGCGCCAAAGGCTTTAAGCTATGCATGGTGTCCAACAACTGGCATCGCGACCAGGTCATGGCGTCGGCGCGCGAGCTGGGTCTCGAGGCCATCAGCCACGCCATGAAGCCGGCGCCGTTTGCCCTCAAGGCGGGTCTTAAGCGCCTCGGCGCCACGGCCGACGAGGCGGTGCTGATCGGTGATCAGCTCTACACGGACGTGTGGAGCGGCAACTTCGCCGGCGTCGATACCATCTTGGTTAAGCCGCAGGCGACGCAGGACCTGTGGTATACGCAGATCTTTCGTATCTTTGAGCGCCGGGCCCTGCGCGACCTTCCCTGCGAGGAATAGGTCTCGTCATGTCCCAGCACACCAAACACGGCTGCGACCATATCTTCTTTATCGGCTTTTTGGGCGCGGGCAAATCGACGCTCGCGCGCAACGTGGGCACCATGTTCAAGCGGCGTTTTATCGATACCGACCGCCTGGTCGTGCGCCGTTGCGGCAAGTCGGTAACCGAGATTTTTGAGACCGAGGGCGAGGATCGTTTTCGCGAGCTCGAGACCTCGGCGCTCCGTTCGCTCCAAAGCGAGCGCAGCCTGTTGGTTTCGTGCGGGGGCGGTATCGTCGAGACGCCGGTGAATATTGAGTTGATGCACGAAATGGGTACGTGCGTGTACCTCGAGGGCGACTTCGAGGATTCGATTCGCCAGATTCGTCGGTCCGACACGCGCCCCGATTTCCGCTCGCCCGAGCATGCCGCGCGCCTGTTTGAGCATCGCCGTCCGCTGTATCGACAGGCCGCCGACCTTACCCTTGATATTCGCAACAAGTCCTTCGAGGACGTTTCCTACCTTTGTGCCGAGATGCTTTTGGAGCGTGGACTGCTATGATTCGCCGTCAACTGATCAATTTCCAAAACCGCAGCGTCGATGTCCGTGTCGGATTGGGTGCGTTCGATGAGCTTTCGCGCATGTTTGCCTCGGCCGTGGGCAAGCCTAAGCGCGCGATGGTGGTTTGGAACGACGCCACATCCGAGCGTTTTGGCGAGGTCGTCGAGCATGCGCTGGTCGACGCCGGCTTTGCCGTGTCGCTGCTCGTCCTCGAGGTTTCGCCTGCCGGTGCCACGCTGGCCGATGCTGATGCTATCTTTGGCGCCCTGTCTGCCAACGGCGTTACCTGCGACGATCTGGTTGTCGCCGTTGGCGATGCCGCAACCTGCTCGGTTGTTAGCTGGTGCGCCAACCAGTGGTGCGGCCGAACCGAGTGCGCGCTGTTGCCGACGACCTTTGACGCCATGCTCACGGTCGCGACGACCATGAAGCCGCTCGTCGCCTCGTCGGCCAATGCGCTTCCCGCTATCGCGTTCCGTCCCGAACCGGGTTTGGTCGTGTGTGACCTCGACCTTGTTCGCGAGGCGGACCCCGAGGACCTCAAGCTCGGCTATGTGGTACTTGTTGGCACCATGCTTTCGAGCAGTA
Source organism: uncultured Collinsella sp. (assembly GCA_900544465.1). Lineage (GTDB taxonomy): Bacteria > Actinomycetota > Coriobacteriia > Coriobacteriales > Coriobacteriaceae > Collinsella. The sequence goes on from UQVT01000044.1 coordinate 4,335, forward strand.
AGTCCCGCTGGAATCAGTTTACTGAGACCGTCCCCGAGATTCTCGCGGGCGAGGAGGTCGCACTCGTCAATGCCGTTCAATGGTCTCAGACTGCCCGCAAGGACGTGCTGACGGCCACGAATCCGAGTGCCCGCCATGCGCTCGATTTTGGCAAAACGGGGGAGCGTACCCTGCGCGCCTGCTTGGGCGATGTCGCTTCGCAGGTCCCTGCCTACCAGCTGTTGTCCGAGGGCATGCGCTTTGAGGCGCGCCTAGCACATGATGCCTGCGACTTTGATATCGATTACGTCTTTGATGTCGATGACTGCCTGGAGGACTTTGGTATCGAGGAACTTGCCTTCGATCTGGAGCCTGCCGCATATATTGAGGAGTTCCGTAGGCAGCAGTTTGTTCGCTCAAACCGCAGCATGTTGCCGCTGCCCGCGGCACTCGGCGCCATTCGCCTAACGAACGTTGAGGACGAGGTTCTTGAGCGCCATGCTCACGCCTACTTGGCTTCTCGCAAAGAACTTCTCTAAGATTTATTGACTTCCATCGTCTTTCGTATCATGTTGAGGGGCGGGTTTCCAATCGGTTGCGGATCGCATGCGATTCCGTCGTTCGGTTGAGACCCGTCCCGTCTATATAGAGACAACAAGAAAGGAATCTGCATGTCTGAGTTTGCTGCCGGTCCTGCATGTCGTATCGAGCGTGTCCGTGCCCTGATGGCCGAGCGTGGCTACGACGCCATCGTGGTGCGCGACGAGGCCAACCTTCGTTGGCTTACGGGCGTGAAGGGCGTCTTCGACTACACCTTCGAGTTCCCGCACGCTGCGTTTATTACGGCCGACCAGTGCCTGTTCCATACCGACTCGCGCTACCTCAACAGCTTTGAGGAGAACACGCCCGCCGGCAGCCCCTGGGTCTACGACATGGACGAGGGCACCATCCCCGGTTGGGTCGCCGGCAAAATCGCGGCCAACAAGTGCCGCGTCTGCGCTGTCGAGGACGACATGCAGATCAACTTCTATCAGGGCATTCAGCGCGGCCTGGAGGACCACTCTGTCGCTTGCATGCTGCCGTTGATGCACGACGATATTCGCAAGATGCGCGCCATCAAGGACGCCGAGGAAATCGAGCTCATGCGCCATGCGCAGTCGATCACCGATGCCGCCTTCCAGCACATGCTCGGGTTTATTAAGCCTGGTATGACCGAGAAGCAGGTTCGCAACGAGCTCGAGAACTTTATGTTCGCCAACGGCGCCGACAGCCTTGCCTTCGGCTCCATCGTGGCGAGCGGTCCCAACACCGCCAACCCGCATGCCGTGCCGAGCGACCGCGTGATCGAGAAGGGCGACTTTGTCCTCATGGATTACGGCGCGGGCTACTGCGATTATCGTTCCGACATGACGCGCGCCGTCGTGATGGGCGAGCCCACGCAGGAGCAGCTCGACCTGTACGCGCTCGTGCGCCGTACGCACGAGGAGTGCGTCGCCGCCATCCATCCGGGCGTCGAGGGTAACGACATTTTCAAGCTTTCCAAGAAGATCATCGGCGATGCCGGCTATGGCGATTACTACAACCATGGTCTGGGCCACGGCGTGGGCATCGACATCCACGAGCTGCCCAACTTCAACCGCAGCAAGAACATCATCGAGGTCGGCTCGGTTATCACCATGGAGCCCGGCGTGTATCTGCCCGGTGTGGGCGGCGTGCGTCTGGAGGACTACGGCGTGGTCACCGAGAACGGCTACGAGCCCTTCACCAAGACCCCGCACGACCTGCACGTCATCGATTGCTAGCCCATTTCGATAGATTTTTGGGGCGGGGCGTCCGGAGCAATTGGGGCGCCCCGCGTTCTCTTTTTATGCGCTCGCCGCAGGCGCCGTCTGCAAGTGTATAATTTCGGTCGTATGTAATTTGGACGCTTGTGCGTTCTGCCCATAACAAGAAAGGTCGCTATGCCTACCATTTCTACCGCCGACTTCAAGAACGGCCTCGGTCTCCGCATCAAGGACAAGGTCTACACCATCGTCGAGTTCCAGCATGTCAAGCCGGGCAAGGGTGGCGCGTTTGTGCGCTACAAGACCCGCGACATCAAGAGCGGCCGCGTCGTCGAGAACACCTGCAACGCCGGCACCAAGTTCGAGAGCGTCATGCTCACCACCCGTGAGTTCCAGTACCTCTACAACGATGGCGCCGACTACATCTTCATGGACAACGAGACCTATGAGCAGGTTCCCGTTCCCGAGGACATGGTGGGCGAGAACTCCAAGTGGCTGCGCGAGAACGACATCTGCCAGCTGCTCTTCGCCGACGATGAGCTCATGGGCGTGACGCCGCCGATGTTCATCGAGACCACCATCGTCCAGACCGACCCGGGCTTTAAGGGCGACACCGTCCAGGGTTCCACCAAGCCGGCCACGATTGACACCGGCGCTGTCATCCAGGTCCCCATGTACCTCAACGAGGGCGAGGTCATCAAGGTTGACACCCGCGACGGCAAGTTCGTCTCCCGCGTCTAGCAACCAACTCTTCTAGGAGGACTTATGCCCCAGGAAATCAAGATTGACGGCATCGGCATTTCGCCCGATGTTCTGACCGCCATCGTCTCGCGCGCCGTGTCGGATGTCGAGGGCATCGCCTCCGTTGGCGTCAAGGACCTTGCCACCAACCTTGTCTCCATGATGCTCTCGTCCAAGGCCCCGGCTTCTGAGCCGGCGGTCGAGGCCGAGGTCGTCGGCGACAAGCTCGCACTCACCGTGCGCGTCGTGGTGTTCTTTGGCTATCCGTTCAAGAAACTCGCCGAGGCCGTTCGCGCCGCCGTGGTCGCCGCCATCGATGCTCAGGTGGGCGTCGAGGTCGAGCGCGTTGACGTTTGCATCGACGGCCTCGTTTTCCCCAAGGAGTAACCTTTGAGCCTTAAGGTTTATCGCGGGCGTACGCTTGCCCGCAGTCAGGCGCTGCAGCTGCTGTTCCAGGCCGAGGCCACGGACAGTCCGCTCGAGCGCGTCCTCGAGGGCGATTTCCTGATCTCGAAGGGTCCCCTCGACCCCTATGCGCTGGAGCTGTGCCGCGGTGCCTACGAGCATATCGACCGCATCGACTGCGCTCTGCGCTCCGTTGCCAAGAACTGGGATCTTATGCGCATGCCCGGCGCCGACCGCAATCTGCTGCGTATCGCCGTTTACGAGATGCGTTTCCTCACCGACGAGGAGGTCTCGGACGCCATCGTGATCAACGAGGCCGTCGAGCTTGCCAAGGCCTATGGCACCGACCAGTCCGCGTCGTTCGTCAACGGCGTGCTGGGTAAGATCGCTCGCAGCGAGGAGCTGCCGGGCGAGGACCTGTACCAGGAGCTGCTGGCCGAGGATCGTGCTCGCGAGGAGGCCCAGGCTGCCGAGGCTGCCGCAAAGGTTGCGGTTGCTCAGGCTGAGGCTGGCGTGCTGGCCGAGGATTCGGACGCCGCCGAGGCTGTTGTCGACTCCGTCGAGGAGTAGCCATGCCAGAGGGTTCCGTCCGCAACTTCGACGAGATCTCGGACCGCTTGGACCAGATCATCGCTACCGTTCGCTCCAAGGATACCTCCTTGGAGCGTTCGCTCGATCTGTTTGACGAAGCGATTGAGCTGGGCTCCCGCGCGGTCGATATGGTCGACAAGTTTGAGCTGACGCCGCGTGAGGCCGACAAGCTCGAGCAGGAATACGATGAGGATGCGGCAAACGAATCCCAGGATAGCTAGGCCGCATCTCCGGATACGAATGGTTGATGGCATTCATGAAACGTGTGCGTCTTGATGACGAACTGATTTCACAGGGCATCTGCGCCGATCGCGCGGATGCCCTTCGCACTCTTATGGCCGGCTTGGTTTCGAGTGGCGGTGAGCGCTTGACTTCGCCGGGCCTTAAGGTGATCCCGGGGCTGCCGCTGCACGTGAAGGGGCGCATTCCCTATGTTGGCCGCGGCGGTCTTAAGCTCGAAGGCGCGCTTGATGCGTTTGGCATCAATCCGACGGGCCTTGCCTGTCTTGATGTGGGCTGCTCTACCGGCGGCTTTACCGATTGCCTGCTCAAGCGCGGAGCTGCGACCGTTGTCTCGGTGGACGTGGGTCGCGCCCAGTTCGATTGGTCGCTGCGTCAGGACGATCGCGTGACGCTGCATGAGCGCACAAACGTGACGCAGCTGCCTGAGCTTGGCTATGCCGGCGCCATCGACCTGGCTGTGTGTGATGTCTCGTTTACCAGCATCGCGAACATTATCGATGCGGTGCTGGCGTGCCTGGCGCCTACGGGTGCATTCTGCACGCTCGTAAAGCCGCAGTTTGAGGCTCCGGCGGCGCTGGTGGGCGAGGGCGGCATTGTGACCGATCCCGCCGTGCGCCGCGATACACTCGTTGCGGCAGTTGAACTCTTTGCCTCCAAGGGGCTGTTCCCGGTCGATGTGTGCGTGTCGCCCATTCATGGTGCCAAGGGCAACGTTGAGTTTTTCCTGTACGGCACGAGATTTGCCCCCGGTGAACGTGCCGACGATGAGCTGCAATCCCAGGTATCGGTTTTGAGCGAGAAAGCTGCAACGCTATGAAGGTCTTTCTGGTTCCCAATTACTACAAGCAAGAGGCGGTCGAGAGCGGCCTGATGCTCGAGCTTTGGCTGACGCGCCAGGGCTATGAGGTCGCATGGGCTGCCGACCAGCGATCGAAGATTCAAAGTACGCCTGATATTGACGGCTCCGATCTGGTCATTACGCTCGGCGGCGACGGTACGCTGCTGCGCGCTGCCCGCATCCTCAACCATCGCGAGATTCCTATCCTCGGTCTTTCCTATGGTCACCTGGGCTTTTTAACTGCTGCGAGCCCCGAGGAGCGCGATATTCTGCAGGTCGTGAGCGACGCCCTTTCCGGCGAGCTGCACGTGAGCCGTCGCGCCACCATCGCCGCGGATATCGTGTCCGTGCGCGAAGACGGTACAAAGGATGTCGTGCGCACCTTCGCCCTCAACGACATGGCGCTTACGCGCGGCCCCCTGTCCGATATGGTTGAGTTCGACATCACGGTGTCGGGCCACCATATCGATCGACTGCGTGGCGACGGCGTGGTCGTGTCCACGGCGACTGGTTCTACGGGGTACGCGCTCAGTGCAGGTGGCCCCATTGTGAGCCCCGACTATACGGGTATGGTCTGCGTACCCATTGCGCCGCACACCATTCAGGCCCGTGCCTTCTTGACTTCGCCGAGTGATGTCGTCGAAATCTTTATGTCCGATGATCGCCCGAGCGTTCCGGCGATCGCTATCGATGGACAGTTTATTACCTGCGACGGCACGGTCGAGAGCGTGGCCGTGCGCCGAGGCCCCGGCGATGTGCTGCTGCTCGACTACGGCCCCGAGAGTTTTTACAACTCGGTGAGCCGCGTATTCTACGGAGTGCGTCATGATCGATGAGCTGCAGGTTTCCAACATTGCACTCATTCGCGAGGCGACGTTGGTTCCGAGCGCGGGCCTAACGGTTCTGACTGGAGAAACCGGCGCCGGTAAGACCGCGCTGCTCTCGGCCCTCAAGCTTATTTTGGGCGAGCGTGCGGATTCTTCGACGGTGCGCGAGGGCGAGGCGCTTGCTAGCGTTGAGGCGCGGCTGTTCGACGGTCCACACGACACGGAGGGTTTCACGGTCCAGCGTAGCCTTTCTGCCGAGGGCCGCAGCCGCGTGAAGATTGACGGCCGCATCGCCAGCGTGCGCGAGCTTTCGGAGCGCGTTGGCGTGATGATGGATCTGTGCGGCCAGCACGAGCACCAGCGCTTGCTCGATCCGGCGCATCACGTTGCGATGGTCGATGCGTGGGCGGGACGTTCTGCGCTCGAGGCGCTCGAGCACTACCGTGCTTGCTTTAAAGCCTCGCGCGCGGCTGCCAAGGAGGTTCGTCGCGTCGAGGAGGCCTCGCGTGCGCAGGGGAGTCGTGTCGAGGAGGCGCGCTTCGCCCTGGAGCGCATTGCCGAGGTCGACCCCAGGCCGGGCGAGTATGAGGAACTCGAGGAACTGCTGCCGCGCTCCGAACATGCCGAGGTACTGGTTGCCACTGCTAGCGATGCCCATGCATCGCTTGTCGCCGAAGGGGGAGCGCTCGATGCCGTGAACAACGCCGTGGCAGAGCTTTCCCGTATGGCTACCGTCGATCGCAAACTGGGCGACATTGCCGATGCGCTTTCGGATGCCTGTATCTCCCTTGAGGATTGCGCGAACGAGCTTCGTGCCTATCGCGATGGGGTCGCCTTCGACCCGCGCGAGCTCGCCCGCATGCGTGAGCGGTATTCCGACCTCAAGGGGCTGTTGCGTCAGTGGGGCCCCACCATGGACGATGTTTTTGCCATGCGCGATCGCTCGCAAGAGCTGCTGTCCCTGGTCGATGATGGCGATGAACAGATCAAAAAGGCGCGTGAGGCACTCGGGAGCGCCGAGCGCGAGTTGTTTGCCGCTGCCAAGGCACTTAAGCGCGCTCGCAATACGGCGGCCCCGCGCTTCTGCCACGAGGTTGGCCGCCAGATGGCGCGCTTGGAGATGGGTAGTGCCGAGCTCGTCTGGGAGTCGCGCGATCTTCCCCGTGCTGAGTGGACGCCCGTTGGTCCTTCGGGCTACGAGCTGCTATACCGCAGCGGTGCCGGTTTGACGCCGCGCCCCCTGCGTCGAATTGCGTCGGGCGGCGAGCTCAGCCGCGTTATGCTGGCAAGCAAGGTTGTCCTCGGTAACGCGGACGGTGTCGATACGCTGGTGTTTGACGAGGTCGATGCTGGTGTCGGTGGCTCCACGGCGCGTGCGCTCGCGGGCGTGCTGGCAAATCTCGCCGCTACGCATCAGGTGATTGTCGTAACCCACTTGGCGCAGGTCGCCGTCATGGCTGACAAGCATTATGTTGTCAGCAAGGAACCGGGCGATGTTCCCCAGACGCATTTGGACGAGGTAACCGGCGAAGCGCGTACCGCCGAGATCGCCCGCATGTTGAGCGGCGATCAATCGGAGGCAAGCTTGGCCCACGCAAAGCAGATGCTCAAAGAAGCTCGAGGTTAGGTCGTATCAGCGGTGTTGATGGGACAAAATAGACTGAATTTTTTGTCCCACTACGCGTTTTACTCAACGACCTTATCCGGCTGGATGAGCTCCTCGTAGTAGCTGATATGTTCGCGAGCGTCTTCAATCTCGGGCAGCAGGAAGTTGTAGATGACTTCGATGATCATCGTGGCACTGATCTTAGAGAACGCAAAGTCGCCTGTCGTCAGCAGCGCTTCGTGGTTGACGGTATTAAAAGTGTAGTCTGCCAGACGCGCGAGCGGGGATTTGCTGTCGCTGCTGATGACGACTACGGTTGCGCCGCAGTTGCGAGCCGCTTTTGCCATGCGATTCAGTCGGCGCGATTTGCCGGAGTTTGAGATTAGCACGATGACGTCACCCGGGCGCAACGTGAGCGCAAAGCCGATTGATGTCTCGCTAATGGTGCTCGCCATGCAGCGCAGGCCCAGCTGCGAAAACTTAAACGTCGCATCGAGCGCGACCGCGTTCGTATTGCCCACAGCTGCAAACTCAATAACCCCTGCATGCTTAAGGGCATGCACAACAGCCGCCAGCGTATCGTGGTCGATCCCGTCGATGGTCGCATTAAGCTCGCTCACCTTGGCAGCCAGGATGTTCTTAAGGCTCTGCTCCATGTTGTCGAGCGATACCTCGTCGGTCAGGCCCTCGTTGCGCTGACTCTCCAAGTCGCGCGCCAACGAAAACTGAAAGCTGCGGAAGCTGCCAAAGCCAAGCTTGCGGCAGAAGCGCGAAACGGTCGCCTCGGACGTGGCGGCGGCGCGCGAGAGCTGAGCCGCCGTGAGGCGTGGCGCCTCGGACTGGTGCTCCAATATATAGTCGACAATGCGCTGCTCGGACTCGCTGTATCCCTGATGGGTACTAATGAGGGAAAGTGCGCTCTTGCTGCTATCGGTCATGGATGGCTCCTGGTTGGCATGAAAATCGGACTCGTTTTGTAATGTCATAGTATAGGGGGATTTTCAATTACAAGATACACCTTGCCGTTTCAAGTGTTGATGGTAAACTTTCACTTACCGTTTACGGTTATGAAAGAACCTTTCACCGGAGAATTGCGCCTTGTCTCTTCTCACGCGGACGGTAGGTTGGTATCTTTCAGTTGTGGAAAAGCGCGCAAGGACGCGCGTGTAGGGGAGCGCCTGCGGGCGCAAAACTTAAAAAGGAGGGACACATGGCTAAGTTTGACATCATCGCCGCCACCGGTTGCCCGACCGGCATTGCGCACACCTTCATGGCGAAGGAGGCGCTGGAGAAGGCAGCTGCCGAGCGAGGTCTGACTATTAAGGTCGAGACCCATGGCCAGGTCGGTGTCGAGAACGAACTTACCAAGAGCGAGATCGCTGGTGCCAAGGCCGTCGTCGTCGCGGCCGATAAGGATGTCCAGGCGGAGCGTTTCGCCGGCAAGCGCATGGTTTCCGTTGGTGTTTCCAAAGCCCTGTCCGTCGAGGCCGCCGGTAAGCTGATCGACCGCGCGCTCGCCGCCAAGGGTGACGACTCGGTTGCGGCTGCTGCCGATGTCGAGGATGAGGTCGAGGAGAAGGAGTCCATCGGCCACATCATCTACAAGCACCTCATGAACGGCGTCAGCCACATGCTGGTCTTCGTCGTCGCTGGTGGTGTCCTGACCGCCGTCTCGTTCCTGTGGGGCATCACGTCCTTCGATTCGACGGCGTCTGACTACAACAGCTTTGCCGCTATGCTCAAGATCATCGGCGGCATCGCCATGAACCTCATGGTTCCCGTGCTTTCCGCCTACATCGCCGAGTCCATCGGCA
>UQVT01000045.1 GCA_900544465.1 uncultured Collinsella sp.
GCTGGCCGGACGCACCACCGCCGAGGCGCTCGTTGCCGAACGACAGCGCGAGGCGCACCTATCGCTCTACGGCCATCCGCTCATCCGCTTTACCATGAACGAGGTCCGCTCGGCAGGAGTGCTCGCCAAAAAGCTGCAGACGGCAGGCATCCGGCAGACCGCGCTGCCGACATGGCTCAACGACGTGGAGCTGTAGGAGCTGCTAGGCCGCGCATCGCCGGATCGTATCTCCCCTATCTGGGCCGCATTTTCCCAACGGCCACGCCAACGGAAAGCGCGTCCCAGTCTGGACGCTCAAAACGGGATGCACTTTCCGGATGGCGGGCCTACCGGAAAGTGCATCCCGGAATCCGGTCTCGGAACGGGACAGGCTTTCCGGTTGAGTCCTTCAGCGGAAACTGCATCCCGGAATAGACGCTCAAACTGGGACGCAGTTTCCGCTGAGGTTCTATCCGGAAACCGTGTCCCACTCTGAGCGTCAATTCTGGGATGTACTTTCCGCCTGAGGGTTCAGCCGGAAACGGCATCCCACTCTGAAGCGAAATTCCGGGACGCAGTTTCCGGTTGAGGACCAATCCGGAAAGCGCATCCCATTCCGGGCGCGCATTCCGGGACACAGCTTCCACTTGAGGCTTCAACCGGAAAGTGCGTCCCAGCCTGGAGCCATATTCCGGGATGAACTTTCCGCTTGAGCCTTCAACTGGAAATCGCATCCCGCTCTGAGCGCGCATTCCGGGATGCAGTTTCCGCTTGAGGGCCGATCCGGAAAGCGCATCCCATTCCGAAGCCAAGAAATGGGATGCGCTTTCCACTAGCAGCAGGCGCGGCATAACAAAAGGCCCCGGCTCGCGATGGAGCTGGGGCCAAAGGCGCAGCGTATGTAGTTGATGTTGAGCGCGAACAGCCCATCAGCAATGCCGTCTGCGCCCTACCCTACCCGCGGTGACGGGCGCGGCTGTACGGCGTATCCACCATGGGCAGATCTGGACGCAGTTTGCCGTCAAACGCGCGATAGGCGTTCTGTACGGCGGGCGCCGTGGGGATCGTTGCGATCTCGCCGATGCCCTTGCCGCCGTATGCCACGGGCAGTAGCTCGTCCTTCTCCACGTAGATGGCGTGGATATTCGGGATCTCGGGCGCACGGAACAGCCCGAGCGTACCGTACCTTGCCTGGGGCACGCAGTCTTTGAGCGGCCAATCCTCGGTAAGCGCATAGCCCATACCCATGAGCACACCGCCTTCGATCTGACCCTGGATGGAGATGGGGTTGACCACCTTGCCGGAATCGTGCGCGGCATAGACCTCGCTCACGCGGCCGTCGTCGTCCAAAATAACCACATGCGTGGCAAAGCCGTAGCAGATGTGGCTCTTGGGGTTGGGAACGTCGGCGCCCAGCTTGTCGGTCGGCTCCAGATACACGTAGCCAAACTCGCATCCCTCGAGCGCCTTGATGGCGACCGCGGGATCCTGAGGATGCATGCCCTGGCCGGCGACGAGTTCCTGTGCGCGCAGCTGATAGGCGCGACCGTCGTCGTACTCGATCTTGACGCCGTCGCCATGCGCGCTCACAGGGGTATCGGGTGCAGGCTTGCCGGTCTCGATGTCAAGCATGGCATCGCGCAGCAGGAAGGCGGCACCGCGCACGGCCTCGCCGGTCACGACCGTCTGACGCGAGCCAGACGTGGTGCCGGAGTCGGGAGCGTTCTCGGTGGAGCACTCGCCATTGGCAATGCAGCGAAGCGGCAGACCGCATGCCTCGGCAACGTCCTGCAAAAAGACGGTGTTGCAGCCCTGGCCGATGTCGGACGTGGCGGCATAGACCACGGCCACGCCGTTCTCGATGCGAATCTTGCAGCGGCCGGCATCGGGCAGGCCCACGCCCACGCCGGCGTTCTTCATGGCGCAGGCGATACCGGCATGTCCGGGATGCGCGTAGTAGGCATCCTTGACCTCGAGCAGCGTCTCCTTAAGCGCCGTGGAGCAGTCGGCAATCTGGCCGTTGGGCAAAACCTCGCCCGGCTCGATGGCGTTACGGTAGCGAATCTCCCACGGATCCAGGCCGACCTTCTCTGCCAGCAGGTCGATCAGACTCTCGAGCGCAAACTCGGACTGACACACGCCAAAGCCGCGGTACGCGCCGGCGGGCGGGTTGTTAGTGTAGTAGCCAAAGCCGCGAATGTCGGTGTTCTGGTACTTGTAGGGACCGACGGCATGCGTACAGGCGCGCTCGAGCACCGGACCGCACAGCGACGCGTAGGCGCCGGTGTCAAAGTTGATCTCGCAGTCCAGACCGGTAAAGTTGCCCTCGGCGTCGCAGCCCAGCGTAAAGGTGCCGTCCATGGCATGGCGCTTGGGATGGAACGCGAGCGACTCGGCACGCGTGAGCTTGCACTTCACGGGACGCTGGAACTTATATGCGGCGAGCGCGGCCAGGTGCTGGATGGACACGTCCTCCTTGCCGCCAAAGCCGCCGCCCACGAGCATGGTCTCGACGACCACGCGCTCGGGCTCGCTATCCCAGCCAAACATGTGGGCGCACTCTTTACGCGTGTCGTAGGCGCCCTGGTCGGTCGACTGCACCTTGACGCCGTTCTTGTACGGGAAGGCGACGGCGCACTCGGGCTCCAAGAAGGCATGCTCGGTAAAGGGCGTGGTAAAACGCTGCGTCACGGTGAACGCGCTCTCCGCCAGCGCCTTGGCGGCGTCGCCGCGCGTCACGTGACGGCTCTGGCACACGTTGTCCTTGAGCTCCACCGTGTTGCCAAAGGCAAAGAAGCTGTCGTGCAGGCGCGGGGCGTCGGCAGCCCTGGCCTCGGCGATGTTGCGCACGGGTTCCAGAGGCTCGTAATCAACCTTGACGAGCTTCTTGGCCTTCTCGAGCGTCGCCTCGTCCTCGGCAACCACCAGCACGATGGCATCGCCCACGCAGCGGGTGATATCGCCCTGGGCGATCATGACGTCCCAGTCCTGGATAAGGTGGCCGACCTGGTTGACCGGCACGTCCTCGGCGCGCAGAATGCCCACCACGCCGGGCAGGGCCTCGGCCTTGGAAGTATCGATGGAGAGCACGCGGGCACGCGGGTACTTCGAGCGCACGGCGCTGGCATAGGTCAGGCCCGGCTGGTCGAGCTCGTCGATGTCGTCGGGGTACTTGCCCTCGCCGAGCACCTTCTTGCGCACGTCGATACGGAAGGCGCGCTTGCCCACGCCGTAGTCATCGCCGCGCTCCAGGTCCTCGTCGATCTGCTTTTCGCCGCGGAGCACCGCGGCTGCCAGCGAAATGCCCTCGATAATCTTCTTGTAGCCGGTGCAACGGCAGACATTGCCGCGGATGGCGTACTTGATCTGCTCCTCGGTGGGCTCGGGGTCCTCGGCGATGAGCGCTGCACCCGCCATGACCATGCCGGGGATGCAAAAGCCGCACTGCACGGCGCCCACGGCGCCAAAGGCGTACACGAAGGCCTCGCGCACGTCCTCGGGCAGGCCCTCGACGGTCACGATGTTGCGGCCGGCGGCAAGCGCGGTGGTCAGTACGCACGCCTTGACGGCCGCACCGTCCACGTGAATGGTGCAGGTACCGCAGGCGCCCTCGGAGCAGCCGTCCTTGGCGGAGTGAATGTGCAGGTCGTCGCGCAGGTAGCGCAGCAGCGGTTTGTTTTGGGTCGTCGTGCGCTCAACGCCGTTAACGGTAAAAGTGAATTCCTGTGCCATGGTGATTCCCTTCTACACGCCGGCGGCGATGCCGGTGCGGTCGTGGATAGCGCCATGCGGGCAGACGACGGCGCACATGCCACACGACAGGCAGTCCGCGCCGTCGATATGGGCGCAGTTGTCCTCGATGCGGATAGCGCCGGCGGGGCACTTTTTGGCGCACATGCCGCAACCGATGCAGCTCGTGTCGCAGATCTTGCGGGCAATGGCGCCCTTATCCGTGTTGTTGCAGCGCACCAGGATGTTCTGGTAGCCGGGAACGAAGGCAATCACGCGCTGCGGGCACGCCATGCCGCACAGGCCACAGCCCGTGCACTTGGAGCGGTCCACGCGGGCGACGCCGTCGACCAGCGCGATGGCACCGTGGGGGCAGGCCGCGACACAGGCACCACAGCCAATGCAGCCTTCGCTGCAGCGGGCGTCGCCGCCTGCGGAAGCACAGCCGCTTCCGCAGGCAACGTAGGCCACGTTATGTTGAATGGATTTGGCCATAAGAGACTCGCCTATTTCTTAAGAAGGTACGAATAGTTGTCGCGCACGGCCCTGATGGTCAGGCGGACGGCCTCGGGCAGACCGGTGTTGACGGCATCGACCGAGACGGTGCGGACCGTGCCGGCGACGCGGACCTTAAAGTGGTCCTCGTCCACGGCCAGGAAGCCCTCGTTCTCGGAGTTCTCCATGTCCTCCTCGCTCCAGAACAGGGTGAGCTTGTCCTTGTAGGGACGGCCCTCCTGGTAGGGGCAGAACACGGCGCAGTTGCCGCACTCGTTGCACATACCGTCGACGTGGACGACCTGATGCTTGGCCAGGCCCGGCACCTTAATTGCCACGTTGGCGCGGTTGGGGCACACGTCGCAGCAGACCTCGCATACCGAGCCGCAGCCCAGGCAGCGGGTCTTGGTGCAGTTGCGCTTGTCGCGGCACAGCGACCCCTTGCGCTCGTAGCAGGTGTCCTCGCGGCCAGCCTGCTCGTTGCAGTCGGCGTACTTGTTAAAGTCCACGCCGGCGATGGCACGGGCGACCTCGGCGGCGTCGGCAATAGCCTCAACCACGGTGGCAGGACCGCGACGGCAGTCACCTGCAGCCCAGACGCCCTCGACGCCGGTGGAGATGGCGGCAAGGCGGCCGCGACGGTCGTGCTCGACGCCCGCGGCATCGTACAGGCTGGCATCGATGCCCTCGCCCACGGCGCAGATCACCGTGGTGGCGGGAAGCTCAACGGTCTCGCCCGTGGCGACAGGGCTGCGACGGCCGCTTGCATCCGGCTCGCCAAGCTCCATAACATCGCAGGTCAGCACGGCGCCGTTAAGTGCCTTGGGTGCCAGCAGCTCGCAGAACTCAACACCGTCGGCAAGAGCAAGATCGAGCTCTTCCTCGTCAGCGGGCATCTGCTTCTTGGTGCGGCGATACACCAGGCGCACGTTCTTCACACCAGCCAGGCGCTTGGCCACGCGAGCCGCGTCCATGGCGGTGTTGCCGGCGCCAATGACTACGACGTCCTCGCCCAGCTCGAGCCTCTCGCCCTTCTTGGCGGCCTCGAGGAACTCCAGCACGTCGAGCTCGGCACCCTCGCCCAAACCTGCAGAGCCGGGCATCCAGGCACCGGTGGCCACGACAACGTCGGTAAAGCCCTGAGCCTTGAGCTCTTCGATGGACTCCACGCGAGCATTGAGCTGCACCTTGGCGCCAAAGGCCAGGCAGAGCTCGGCGTCGTGGGAGATATCGTCGCTGGCGATACGGAACTCGGGGATCACGTGACGGACCACGCCGCCGAGCGAATCGCGGGCCTCAAAGATGGTGACGGGCACGCCGGCACGCGTCAGGAAGAACGCCGTCGCCAGGCCGGCCGGGCCGCCGCCGATAATGGCAACGTTGCGCGCGCCGTCGTTGGCAATGGCCTGGGCGCGCAGCTTGGGCAGCACGGCGGTCATGGCCTCGCGGGCGGCCTTTAGCTTGCTGGCGCGGATCTGGGCGCCCTCGGGCTCGTAGAATGCACGCTCACAGGCACGACCGCAGGGATGCGGGCAGATGGTGCCGGTAATGAACGGCAGGGCGTTGCGCTCGATGATGATGTTGAGCGCGTCCTCGTAGCGGCCCTCGTCAACAGCCGCCAGGTAGGCGGGAATGTCCTGCTGGATGGGGCAGCTCGTACGGCACGGCGTGGTAAAGCAGTCGGAAAGCGGGCTCTTGCCGGCGACCTTGCGGTCGGGCAGCGGGCGCAGCGGCTTCTTGTAGAGCGGGTTGGTGAGCGAGTCGGTCTGGATCGCGGTCACGGCGTCGAGAGAGACGCCCGCGAACGGCTTGCCGGCCAGATCGGCAAACTCGCCGGCCATCTGGCTAAAGCGCTCGTAGCCACCGGGCTTGAGCACGTCGGTCGCCAGGGTGACGGGCCAAATGCCGGCATCATACAGGGCGCGAATGTTGTAGACCGTGGCGCCACCGGAGTAACTGATGCGCAGCTTACCGTCAAACTGCTCGGTAATGCGGCGGGCAGCCTCGATGGTCAGCGAGAACAGCGAACGGCCAGACATGTACATCTCGGTGGAAGGCAGCTCGTTTCTCGTCACGTCGACGGGGAAGGTGTTGGTGAGCTTGACGCCAAACTCCAGACCGCGCTCGGCGCACAGGGCAATCAGGCGCTCGAACATAGGCACGGCATCGGCCCACTGCAGGTCCTCGCGGAAGTGCGTGTCATCGAAGACGATGTAGTCAAAGCCCAGCTCGTTCAGACGCTGGCGGGCAAACTCATAGCCCAGCAGCGTGGGGTTGCACTTGATGTAGGTATTGAGGCCCTTCTCGGTGATGAGGTAGGTCGCGATGCGCTCAATCTCCGCCGGCGGGCAGCCATGCAGCGTAGACTCGGTAATGGAGTTGGAAACGCGTGCCGGGATGGACTCGACAAACGCGGCGTCGACATGCTCAAACTTGTCCAGGTTAGCGAGCGCCCACGTGCGGCACTCGTTCCAAACCTCGGAGCCGCTGGCATCCTTCATGCCCTCGATGTAGGCGTCGACCTTGGGGCTCTTAATACCCTCCAGGTCATAGCCCACGGACATGTTAAAGACAAAGCCGTCTGGGCTGCCCAGACCATACTCGCGGGCAATCAGGTGGCAGGCAAACCATGCCTTCACGTACTCGGCAAAGGCCTGCGGAACCTCGAGCTCGGTCGACCACTCGCAGTTGTAGCACTCGTCCTGCGCCACGATGCAGGGTTTGTTCACACACTTGGAGAGCTCCTCGCCGTCCATAACCTGAACGGTCTTGAGCTCAAAGAAGCGGGAGCCAGCCACGTAGGATGCCACGATGTTCTGGGCAAGCTGCGTGTTGGGGCCGGCAGCCGGGCCAAACGGAGTCTCGATGCGCTCGTCAAAAATGGGAAGCGCACCCTCCTGGTTGGTCGTGACCATCTTGCGCACGCCAAAGATGGCGTCCTGGGTCTTATGCTCCTCGATGATCCAGTTCATCAGCTGCGAAAACGGGATCGGCCTCATGATGTCGCTCATAATGAGCTCCTCTCTGTAACGCCCGGCGAGACCGCGCGACGGGCGCAAATACGGTGTAGCGCTGGCACAGCGCCGGCGACCCCGCGGAGGTCGCCTATACGCGCGCCGGATGCGGCGAAACATCCGACGCGCGTGAATCTACTTGTGAATTAGTAGGTGCGATCGTTGAGCGTGCTCCAGAGCTTCTTGGACTCAGCCATGGTCCACGCGTTGA
Organism: uncultured Collinsella sp.; assembly: GCA_900544465.1. Classification (GTDB taxonomy): domain Bacteria; phylum Actinomycetota; class Coriobacteriia; order Coriobacteriales; family Coriobacteriaceae; genus Collinsella. The sequence goes on from UQVT01000045.1 coordinate 7,429, forward strand.
TCTTTTCCTCATCAATGCCAACGAACTCGCGATCCTTGTACAGGACGCGGCCATTGATGATGGTGGTACGGCAGTTTTTGCCCATCATGCCAAAGAGCATGTGACCGTCGATGTTCTCCTCACTCAGCGGCGTAAAGGGCTTGTAGTCCATGACGATGACGTCGGCAGCGGCGCCGGCCTCGAGCACACCGAGTTTGCGATCGAAGTACTTGCTCGCCATCTTGGCGTTGTTCTCGAACAGCATGGTCATGGCCTCGCACCAGCCCACGTTGGGCATGGCGGCGTTGTGGCGCTGAATGATCAGGAAGACCTTGAGGCTCTCGAGCATATCGTGGGTGTAGGCGTCGGTGCCCATGCACACGGGGATGCCGCGGCGGAAGAACTCGAGCACGGGGGCGCAGCCCACGGCGTTGCCCATATTGGATTCGGGGTTGTTGACGAGCCAAGTGCCGGACTCCTTGACGATATCCATCTCGGCGGGCGTCACGTGGATGCAGTGACCCAGCATGGTGTCGGGACCAAGCAGGTTGTGCTGCAGCAGGCGCTCGACGGGGCTGATGCCACCGCGGTTGAGGCGGGAGTCCCACACGTCGTTCATGCCCTCGCACACGTGGATGTGGAAGCCGGTCAGACCGTTGTTGGCTTCGGCCATCTTATCCATGGTCTCGTCCGAAAGCGTAAAGGTGGCGTGACCGCCAAACATTGCGGCGATCATGTGGTTGTCGTTATCGCGACGCTCCTTGGCGGCCCACTGGGCAAACTCGGCGTTCTCGGCAATGGCCTGGTCGCATTTTTCCTGACCGCGGCGATCGGAGACCTCGTAGCACAGGCACGAACGCATGCCCAGCTCCTGAGCGGCATCCTTAATGGTAAAGAGGCTACCAGGAATCTCGCGGAAGCTCGCGTGGTGATCGAAGATCGTGGTGACGCCATCGCGGATGGAGTCCAAAATCGTGGCATAGGCACTGGCCTTGGTGCCGTCGAGCGTCAGGTTGTCGTCGATCTTCCACCACTGCTGCTCAAGATTCTCCAGGAAGCTGGTGGGGTTGCAGCCCTTAATGGCAAGGCCGCGGGCCAGACCCGAGTAGATGTGGGTGTGGCAGTTGATGAGTCCGGGCATGATGAGGTTGCCCTGGGCATCGACGTACTCGGCATCCGGGTACTTGGCCTTGAGCTCGCACTCGGGACCTACTTCGACGATCGTATCTCCGTCAATGGCGACCGCACCGTTTGGAATGAACGGGGCCTGAGCATTGCGGGTAAAGACGGAACCGTTAGCGACCAGAAGCATGAATGCTCCCTTCAACATCAGGGGCGGGGTTTGACACCTCTGACATGGCGGAGTGCGAAGCGCCGGCCTACACCGGAAACGGGCCCTCTCCCGTCAACGCTTCACCAAAGGGACAAACCCTTTGAAGTGCGGCTTGGCGCCGCATGGCGTCGGCGGACGAGGCGATGCGTCCGCCGACGAATAGCACCGAATTGGTTACTTCTTGCTCTCGGGCAAGACCAGATCCACGGCAGCGTCCTTGGCAGCATCGATGTGCTGAGCCACGACCGGCGTCTGCGGAAGGATCAGGTTAAGGACAATGGCCATGATGGCGGTGGGGGTTACGGCATTGGAGCCGATGACGGTGGACACCCAGGCGGGCATACCCTCGCCGGCAAGGCAACCGCTGGCCATCCAGATACCCAGGCCAAAGACGACGGAGGTGCCGACGATAGTGGTAGTGCGCTGCGTGAGGCCCTCGCGGGTGAACATGCGCACGCCGTTCATGGTGATAGTGCCAAAGACGCCGACGGTCGCGCCGCCGATGACGGGCTGCGGGATAGCGGAAAGGACGGCAGAGAGCTGCGGGAACAGACCGGCGATGGCAAAGACGGCCGCGATGATCACAAAGACCCACTTGTTGACGACCTTGTTGGAGCAGATGATGCCCACGTTCTGGCCAAGGGCGCTGGTGGGAAGACCGCCCAGCAGGCCGCCGACCATAGAGGTGAGGCCCTGGGACACGATAGCGCCGGAGAGCTCGCGCTCGGTGGGCATACGGTCGATGGAGCCCAGGCAGGCGGCGGAGACGTCGCCGATAACCTGGATGGCGACCATGGGGAACACGACGGCGAGGGTAATGCAGACCTCGGGATCAAACTCGAGCGCGTAGGGCATGAGCTTGGGAAGGGCGAAGACCTGAGCGGTGGCGACGCTGGAGAAGTCGATCATGCCAAAGGGGATGGAGACGATCATGCCGACAATCATGCCAAAGAACACGGATCCCAGCTTGAGCGTGCCCTTGCCAAAGTTGGCGAGCGCAAAGACCACGGCGAAGGTGATAAGAGCGACGCACCAGGCCTGCGGGGTGCCCCACAGCGGCGTACCCATACCGCCGGCCATATACTTGACAGCCGTGGGATAGAGAGAGACGCCAATGGAGAAGATGACCGTACCGGTCACGACAGGCGGGAACAGCCACTTGATCTTGCTGTAGGCCAGACCAAAGAGGACCGCGACGGCGCCACCGACGATCTCGCCGCCCAGCAGCGCACCAAAGCTAAAGCCCGAGGCACCCATGGCCTGCAGGGCCGGCAGGAACGCGAACGAAACGCCCATGACGATGGGCAGGCCGCCGCCGATGCGACGGAAGGGAGCGAAGGCCTGAAGGGCCGTATCGATCGCCGAAAGAATGAGGGCGACCTGGATGATGTCGGTGCTCTGCTGGCTATTAAAGCCGTAGACGCCGGCCATGATGACCGCCGGGGTAATGATGCCGGCAAACGATGCCAGTACGTGCTGAAGGGCACACGGGATCATTTCCTTAACGGGAGGCATGCCTTCGCGAGTGAACAGGGCTTCAGTGCCGTTCGTAACCGTCTCCTGGGTCATTTGACCACCAATCCTCGAAGTAGTTGTTTTCGCATCTAACGCTCTATTGTGACGCAGTGCGGGGTTGAGGTTGTGCCTTCATTGCATATCGTATTAAAGATGATTCTCATTCTCAATAATAATTTTTTGTTATCAGACTATTCTTCAGCTGAAATAACGTATTTCCGCAGGTCAGGAAAGTGTCTGGTCAAAATAACATCTAACTTTTCTTTTGATCAACCGTTTACCGCTAAATTCCTACCGTTCGTCTGCATTACGCAATGTACCTGCGGATATACGAGATGATGGGCAGCGTGTTACCATGAGAAAAAATTGTTATGAACATTTCCGATTTCACCCAAAGGAGTTGCCCGTGAACGAGACCGTACGTCGCTTTTTGCCGATGGTCGATTTTCTGGAGCAGATACTCGGCAAAAACAGCGAAATCGTGCTGCACGATTTCTCGGATCCCGACCATGCCATCGTCGATATTCGCAACGGCATCGTGAGCGGCCGCAAGGTCGGCGGTCCCGCCACCGATCTGGCACTCAAGATCATGCACGACGCCAAGTATCGCGACCTGCCGTTTATTACGGGCTACGAGGGGCGCGGTGCCGGCGGCAAAACGTTGGAGTCAGCGACGTACTTTATCCGCGAGAATGACGAGATCGTCGGTATGCTCTGCGTCAACACCGACCTCTCGACCGTGCGCTCCATCAACGCCATGGCGCAGCAGCTCATGGCGTGCTTCGACGCGGCGCCGACGCGCACAGAGCCCGCGTCTATCGAGGTCGAAAGCCTTTCGGAGTCCACGCAGGAGCTCATCGACCGCAGTATTGCCGAGCTGCTGAGCGCGCGCGGGCTGGATGTAGCGTCGCTTGGTCAGAGCGACCGCGTGGACGTCATTCGCCACCTCAACGGCAACGGGGTGTTCATGCTCAAGGGCGCCGTGGCCTGCGCCGCCACCGCGCTGGGTATCTCGGAGCCCAGCGTCTACCGCTACCTGCAAAAAGTCCGAAAGGAAGGCTAACGAGCAAAATGAAGCGCGGCTCCACAAGCGATCCGTCACTTAACAAAAGACCCTGCAGCTCGCACGCGCTGCAGGGTCTTTTTGCATGTCATGTTTAGTTGTGGCCAACACCTTAGAGGGCGGCGACGACCTCGATCTCGACCAGACCGCCAGCCGGAAGGGCGGCAACCTGGAAGGCGCTGCGCGCGGGGAACGGGGCCTCGAACTTGGAGGCGTAGATCTCGTTCACGGCGGCGAAGTCGGCGATGTCGGCCAGGTAGACCGTGGTCTTGACGACATCGGCAAAGGTGGCGCCGGCAGCGGTCAGCAGGGCCTCGACGTTAGCAAGGGACTGCTTGGCCTGGGCCTCGACGCCCTCGGGCATCTTGCCGGTCGCGGGGTCGATGCCCAGCTGGCCGGACAGGAACACCATGTTGCCGGCCTGGATACCGGGGGAATACGGGCCGATGGCGGCCGGTGCGTTATCGGAAGACACGACGGTCTTGCTCATGTTTTTCTCCTTACGATCAGATAGAGAGCGTGAGCGCGGCGTTCGCACCGGGAGGCACAATTCGGTCTGAACACCGCGCTTGATTGGGATAGTACTCAAGGTTTCCGTGCGATGCAAGAATATTATCAGCTTGCGAGAATAATTTATCGCCCAACGGCACCTGTCGGCCGCTGAACGGCACGACCGGACGGTGAAGCTCAAAATGATCCGTTTCCCTCCGTCCCCATCGGATCAGGTAATCCATAGGGGACGGAGGGAAACGGGTCATTTTTGCTGCAAGGACTGCTGAAGACTTTATCCCGCTTGGAGCACGGGCATCGCCTGCCGCGACGGCACCACTATACTTTTGAATATCTGAGCATTTTGAAAGGCAGGATATGACCGCAATCGCCAGTCGAACCACCAACCGCAGGCCCGAGCTCTTGGCCCCCGCCGGAGGCCCGGAGCCCTTTGCCGCCGCGCTCGCCGCCGGGGCAGACGCCATCTACTGCGGCATGGGCAGCTTCAACGCACGCCGCAAGGCCACCAACTTTACCGACGAGGCCTTTGAGCAGGCCTGCCGCGCCGCGCATCTGGCCGGCTCGCGCGTCTACGTCACGGTCAACATCGTCATCAAGCAGTCCGAGATGGCCGATGCGCTGCAGCTCATCCATCGCTGCTCCACGCTGGGCGCCGACGCCTTCATCATCCAGGACTGGGGCCTGTTCTTTGAGGTCAAGCGCACGATGCCCGGCATCGAGACGCATATCTCGACCCAGGCGAACATCCACGACGACCGCGGAACCCTTTGGTGCCGCGAGCAGGGCGCCGACCGCGTGACCCTCTCGCGCGAGCTTTCCATCGACGAGATTGCCGCCATTCACGATGCCGCGCCCGATGTGGACCTTGAGGTCTTTAGCCATGGCGCCATCTGCTTTTGCTACTCTGGCCTGTGTCTGCTTTCGAGCTTTGCCATGGCGGGACGATCGGCCAACCGTGGCATGTGCGCCCAGCCCTGTCGCTTGCCCTACGAGCTGATCGACGAGAACGGTCGCTCGCTCTCCCCTGCCGGTCGCGAGCGCGCGCTGTGCCCGCGTGACACCAACACCTCACAACTTGTTCGCCGCCTGTATGACGCCGGCGCCGCGTCGCTCAAGCTCGAGGGCCGCATGAAGGCGCCCGATTACGTGTATTCCATCGTCGACGTGTATCGTCATCAGATTGATGACATGCTGGCCGGAACCACCGTTGCCAAGGACGAGAAAGCCGCCCGCCAGCGCCAGCTCAAGCGCTGCTTTAACCGCGACTTTACGCACGCCTATCAGGACGGCACCTCGG
>UQVT01000046.1 GCA_900544465.1 uncultured Collinsella sp.
AAGCCCATTGTGGCACCCCGAGCCCGCGGAAAGAAGCTGCGCCGCGGGGGAGGCGGCCCCCAATGGCTTTCTCATATCGTCTTTTATGTGGACCCGCGGAAAATGCATCCCAGTCTTTTGCGAAAAACGGGACGCGCTTTCCGGCGCTTACTTCCGACGTGCGTGCACATCTCGGCGCGCCATCTCGGGCCCGCTCAGACATTCCTCCCGCTTTTGCGCCACTTTACAGACCGTTCGGTCGTCTGTCCGCACGCGCGGGTATACTCAAAACGATACTTTTCCTATGCAATACGATGCAGGCTCGGCCTGCACGATCCGAAGGGGGCAGTGATGGAGAGGATACTCGGCGTTAATCTCTCTGGCTGGTTTATTCCCGAGCCTTGGGTGACCCCGTCGCTGTACGCGGCGACCGGTGCATCCAACGCGGCCGAGCTGCAGGAGGCCATGGGCACCGCCGCCTATAACGAGCGCATGCGCCGTCATTACGAGACGTTTGTGAGCGAGGATGATTTCCGTCGCATGGCGCAGATCGGCCTCAACGCCGTGCGCCTGCCGGTGCCTTGGTATGCCTTTGGCTCACAGGAGTCCGATGCCTCCTACATCTCGGTTGTCGACTACATCGACCGTGCAATTGAGTGGGCTGCCAAGTACGACATCCGCGTGCTGCTTGATCTGGCAACTGTGCCCGGTGGCCAGGGCGATTCCAACGATTCGCCCGCCACGCCGGAGGCTGTCGCCGAGTGGCATTCGTCCACCAACGGCCGTCATGTCGCGCTCGACGTGCTCGAGCGCCTGGCCGATCGCTACGGCGAGGCCGAGAGCCTGCTGGGCATTGAGCTGCTGGATACGCCGCAGATGAGCGTCCGCAAGAGCTTCTTCACCATGACGGATGGCATTCCGGCGCACTACCTGCGCAACTTCTATCGCGACGCCTACGAGCTCGTCCGTTCGTATATGCCCGAGGATAAGATCGTCGTCTTCTCGTCGTCGGGGCATCCCAACGAGTGGAAGCATTTTATGCGCGGCGCCAAGTACAAGAACGTCTACATGGACCTTCACCTGTACCATTACCGCGACGAGCATGCGCTCGACATCACGAGCCCCCGCGGGCTGACGACGGCGATTTCGCGTAACAAGCGCGAGCTCAAAGAAGCGATTTCGACTGGGTTCCCCGTGCTGGTGGGCGAATGGTCGGGCGCGGCGATCTTTGCCAACTCGTCGGTTACGCCCGAGGGCCGCAATGCCTACGAGCGCGTGTTTATCGCCAACCAACTGGCTTCGTTTGCGCCGGCTGCCGGTTGGTTCTTCCAAACGTGGAAGACCGAGAAGCGCATTGCAGCATGGGACGCCCGCGCGGCGCTCGGTACGCTCGAGCGTGGCATGATTGAATAGGTTGATATGACGCAAAACAGCGCCCATACGGGCAAACTCTATGTGGTCGGCACGCCCATTGGCAACTTGGGTGATCTGTCCCCGCGCGTTGGCGAGGCCTTTGCCGCTGCCGATGTCATCTGCTGCGAAGACACGCGTGTGACGTCAAAGCTGCTGATGCACCTGGGTATTTCCAGGCCGCTTGTCCGTTGCGACGAGAATGTGATCGCCAGCCGCGCCGCCGGCCTGGTCGACCGTCTGCTGGCGGGGGAGACCCTCGCCTTTGCCTCGGACGCCGGCATGCCGAGTGTGTCCGATCCCGGCCAGGCGCTGGTCGAGGCGGCGCGTGAGGCCGATGTGCCCGTCGAAGTTATTCCCGGGCCCTCTGCTTGCGTCACGGCGCTCGTTTCGTCCGGTATTCCCTGCGAGCATTTTTTCTTCGAGGGCTTTTTGGGCCGAAAGCACGGCGACCGCGTGCGCCGTTTGCAGCGCCTTGCCGTGGTGCCCGGCGCACTCATCTTCTACGAGTCTCCACATCGCATCGTGGCGACGCTTGAGGCCGTGACGGAGGTCTTTCCCCAGCGTGAGGTTGCCGTCTGCCGCGAACTCACCAAGCTGCACGAGGAGGTCTTGCGCGGGCCCGCTGCCCAGCTTGCCGAGGAGCTGCGTGCTCGCGGCGAGGTAAAGGGCGAGATTGCGCTGGTCATCGCGCCGCCGAGCGAGGATGAGGAGGCCGGTGCCGTGCCGGTTGGCGCCGCGGCAGCGGATCCCGACGAGGCCCTGCGCGAGGATATCCGCGTCGCGCTTGAGGAGGGGGAGCCCGCCTCTGCGGTGGCCAAGCGCCTGTCTCAGAAGTATTCGCGCCGCAAGCGCGATGTCTATGCCATGGTGCTCGATATGCAATAGATGGAGGATATCCAGCCCTTGCGCTAGAATCATCCCCTGTATGCAACGTTTTTCTGGAGGACAAACCCCATGGATCAAAGCAAGCCTTCGTTCTTTATCACGACGCCCATCTACTACGTCAACGCCGATCCGCACCTGGGCACGGCTTATTCCACCATCATCGCCGACGTTCAGGCCCGTTATCGTCGCTCCGCCGGCTATAACGTCAAGTTCCTGACCGGCATGGACGAGCACGGCGAGAAGGTCGCCGAGGCCGCAGCCAAGCATGGCATGACGCCGCAGGAGTGGACCGACAGCCAAGCCCCGCACTTCAAGGAGCTTTGGAGCAAGCTCGAGATCTCCAACGACGACTTCATCCGCACCACCGAGCCGCGCCAGCACCATGCCGTGCAGTACCTGTGGGAGCGCATGAAGGAGTCCGGCTACCTGTATAAGGGCAGCTACGATGGCTGGTACTGTGTACCCGACGAGACCTACTTCACTGATACGCAGGTCCAGAAGGGCGACGAGGAGTACGGCAGCGTCGGCCAGCACCTGTGCCCCGACTGCCACCGTCCGCTTGAGCGCGTGCAGGAGGAGTCCTACTTCTTTAAGCTTTCCGCTTTCCAGGACAAGCTGCTCAAGCTTTACGACGAGCACCCCGACTTTGTCGAGCCTGCGTTCCGCATGAACGAGGTTCGCAGCTTTGTCGAGGGCGGCCTCAACGACCTTTCCGTGAGCCGCACGAGCTTTGACTGGGGCATCCAGGTTCCGTTTGACGAGGGCCATGTGACCTATGTATGGTTCGACGCGCTGCTCAACTATATGACGGCCGTCGGCTACGGTGTCGACACCGACGAGGCGCGTGCCGAGCTGGCCTATCGCTGGCCCGCGCAGTTCCACATCGTGGGCAAGGACATCATCCGCTTCCACTGCGTCATTTGGCCCGCCATGCTCATGGCCATCGGCGAGGCCCTGCCCGAGCACGTCTTTGCCCACGGCTTCCTGACCGTGCGCAATGCCGAGACTGGCAAGGCCGAGAAGATGTCCAAGAGCCGCGGCAACGCCATCGCTCCGCAGGACGTTATCGACATGCTGGGCGTCGAGGGCTATCGCTACTACTTCATGACCGACGTCGTCCCCGGTACCGACGGCGCCATCAGCTTCGATCGCATGGAGCAGGTCTACAACGCCGACCTGGCCAACAGCTGGGGCAACCTCATCTCGCGTTCGCTCAACATGAGCGCAAAGTACTTTGATGGTTGCGCGCCCGCCAAGCCCGCGTCGTTCGATGCGTTCGACAACCCGCTGGCAAAGATCGCCGATGGTCTGGTCGAGCGCTACATGGCCAAGATGGACGTGCTCGATTACGGTGGAGCCAAGGACGAGGTCATGGAGCTCATCCACGCCGCCAACCACTACATCGAGGACTCCGAGCCCTGGGCACTTGCCAAGGACGAGGCCAAGGCTGACGAGCTGGCGTTTGTGATCTACAACCTGCTCGAGGCCATCCGCATTGCCGCTCACCTGCTGATGCCGCTCATGCCCCAGACTTCTGCCGAGGCTCTGCGCCGCCTGTCCTGCGAGGACGAGGCCGCGAGCGACGACCTCAAGGGCATTTGCGCTTGGGGCTTGCTTGCTGGTGGTCAGCCCGTCGAGAAGGGCGATCCGCTGTTCCCGCGTCTGGCGTAGAGACCGCGCGAGCGCCATATCGGCAATTTGCTGTTTAGCTGTAAGGGCATGGCCGCCACGGTCCATGCCCTTTTGTTTCAAGACACCGCCATCATGCTAAGGAGGCAGCCATGACAACTTCGCCTTTGGCAAACCCCACGGCCACCAGGGAGCTGCTGGAGGAGTTTGGCCTTGCGACCAAGCATCGCCTGGGCCAGAACTTTCTAATCGACAATCATGTGATCGAGCGTATCTGCGAGCTTGCCGAGCTTGCAGGTGACGAGCGCGTACTCGAGGTGGGTCCGGGTTGCGGTACGTTGACACTTGCGTTGCTGCAGGAGGCGGCGTGCGTCACGTCGATCGAAGCAGATTCCGAGCTCGAGCCGGTGCTCGATGCTCACGCCGCCGACTACGCCAACTTCCGCTTTATCATGGGCGACGCGCTCAAGGTGACGCCGGAACAGATTGAACAGGCTGCGGGCGGTGAGCCGACGGTATTTGTTGCGAACCTGCCCTATAACGTGGCGGCGACGATCATCCTGCAGTTCTTCCAGACGATGCCCGCGCTCAAGCGCGCCGTCGTCATGGTGCAAAAGGAGGTTGCCGATCGCATTGCCGCAGTGCCGGGCAACAAGACCTATGGCGGCTATACGGCAAAGCTCGGCCTGTATGCGCAGGTAACGGGTCGCTTTGAGGTGCCGCCGCGTTGCTTTATGCCGGCGCCGCACGTGGACTCGGCCGTCGTGCGTATCGACCGTGTTGACGGCGTGGTACCCGAAGGACTCGATCGCGAATTTGTGGCCCGCGTGATTGATGCTGCATTTGCTCAGCGTCGCAAGACCATCCGCAATTCCATGAGCGCCAACGGTTTTGCCAAGGACGTGCTCGATGCCGCTTTTGAGGTTTGCGGTATCGCACCCACCACGCGCGCCGAGACGCTCGATGTTGCCGACTTTGTCCGTCTGGCCCGGGAGCTAATCCATGATGCCTAATGCCGAACGCGTGACGTTTACCAAGAAAAAGAAGACGGTTGCTTGTCCCGTGCCCTTGGCGCCGCTTGCCGACACGCATGCACATCTGCTTTCGTTTTGGGGCAAGGATGTGCCCGAGACGCTCCTGCGTGCCAAAGCCGCGGGCGTCGACCTGTTGGTGACGATGTTCGACCCCATTGCCGACAAGCGCAGCGTGGCGGACTATAGCGACTGGCTGGTGCGCGAGATTCTTCCGATGCAGGATATCCCGCAGATCAAGTATCTTGCCGGCGTGCATCCGTATGGCGCGCCGGACTATACCGACGACGTTCATGCACAGGTCGTTGCCGCACTTGATGACCCCTTATGCGCCGGTATTGGCGAAATCGGCCTGGACTATCACATGGACTATGACGACGATATCGCGCCGGCACCCCATAACGTGCAGATTGATTGCATGGCGCGCCAGCTCGAGCTTGCCGTGCGCCGCAATGTGCCGGTGGAGCTGCACCTGCGTCACGAGGACTCGGATGGGGAGCGCACCTCGCACGTTGATGCGTACAACGTACTGCGCGAGGTGGGTGTGCCCCAGGCTGGTTGTGTGCTGCACTGTTTTGGCGAGGACCGCGCCACGATGGAGCGCTTTGTGGATTTGGGCTGCTATATCGCCTATGGCGGTGCGGCCACCTTTACGCGCAACGACGATGTGCGCGAGGCATTTGCGGCAACCCCACTCGATCGAATTTTGTTCGAGACGGATTGCCCGTATATGGCTCCGGAGCCCATCCGCGGTCTTGAATGCGAGCCCGCAATGATCTCCATTACGGCAAACACGCTGGTCAACGACCGTGTCGATCGTACCGGCGAGGATGCTGAGGCAATCGCGCAAGCCGCCTGGGAGAATGCCTGCAAACTTTTTCAAAAATAGTTCTTGCGTTCGTGGTGGCGCTCCGTTATTCTAATTCCTGCACGCGGGCGTGGCGGAATTGGCAGACGCGTACGGTTCAGGTCCGTATGGGGGCAACCCCATGAAGGTTCAAGTCCTTTCGCCCGCACCATTAAATTAAAGAGCTCCCAGCAATGGGAGCTTTTTTGTTATGGGCCCATCACAGGGACTTGAACCTGTGAAGGAGCGAGCGTAAAGAAAACGCGGAGCGTTTTTAGCGAGCTGGCGAGGACGCCGGCAGGCGGCCGAAGCCGGTGCGGATCCGCGAAGCGGATACGCGGACGTCCTTTCGCCCGCACCATTGATTGAAAGAGCTCCCAGCAATGGGAGCTTTTTTGTTATGGGCCTCTTGTTGATGTCACGTTGCTGCTTCGTGCGGGTATCCTAGTGCCAACGTGTGCCTATCAGAGGAGAGACCATGCTGTTGTCCGGTATCATTGCCGCCCTTACGAGCCTTCTGCTTCCCATCATCATTTTGTTGCTGCTGCTTCCCAACGCCTGCTATGTCGTTGAACAACAGCATGCCGTGATCATCGAGCGTCTGGGCAAGTTTAACCGCATCGTCAACGCGGGCTTCCACATGAAGGTGCCCGTGATCGACCGCAAGGCCGCCACGGTGAGTCTGCGCACCATGAAAAACGGTTTTGGCATCGACGTTAAGACCCAGGACAACGTGACCATCGGCCTTGAGGTCTCTGCTCAGTACCACGTGAGCTATGACATGGGCGCCGGCCCGGCAGATTCGGGTATCTACAAGAGCTACTACATGCTGCAGGAGCCCGTCGACCAGATGCGTGACTTCATCACCGACGCCCTGCGCTCTTCGATTCCCGTCTACACACTCGATGAGGTCTTTGCCAAGAAGGATGACATCGCCAAGGATGTCAACGCTACCGTTTCCGAGCAGATGGCCGCCTACGGCTTCACCCTCGTGTCGACGCTCATCACCAAAATCGCACTGCCGACCGAGGTTGAGAACTCCATGAACGACATCAACGCCGCCCAGCGCAAGCGCGCTGCGGCACAGGAGCTCGCTGAGGCAGACCGCATCAAGCGCGTCACCGAGGCGACCGCCGAGGCTGAGGCTATGGAAAAGGCGGGCGAGGGCATCGCCAACCAGCGCAAGGCCATCGCGCTGGGTATCAAAGATTCGCTCGAGATCATACAGGAGACGGGTGTCGGCAATGACGAGGCCAACCAACTGTTCATGTTTACGCAGTGGTCCGAGATGATGACGGAGTTCGCTCGCACGGGTAAAACCTCGACGGTCGTGCTGCCGAGCGACTTTTCGCAGTCGGCCTCTATGTTCGAGCAGATGCTGGCTGCCGGTAAGGTTCAGAACGAGTCAAAGGAGTAGACACGCGTGAAATACACCGTCGTTTGTGTTGGCAAGCTCAAAGAGCGCTTTTGGAAGGATGCCTGCGCTGAGTACACCAAGCGCCTGGGTGCCTATGCCAAGGTTGATATCCGCGAGGTGGCCGATATCGACCCGGCCAAGGCGGGCGGCGTGGATGCCGCGCGCGACAAGGAGGGGGCGGCGATTCTTGCTGCCTTGCCGTCTCGAGCGCATGTGATCCTGCTGGCTATCGAGGGCATGGAGCGTTCGAGTGAGGAGCTCTCGGCGAGGCTCGACGATCTTATGCTGCGAGGCAGCAGCGACATCGCCTTTGTGATTGGCGGTTCGGACGGCGTGAGTGATGAGGTGCGCGCACGAGCCGACGAGATGCTCAGCTTTGGACGCATTACCTTGCCGCATAACCTGGCGCGTGTGGTGCTGCTAGAGCAGATTTACCGTGCCTGCAAGATCAGTCGTGGCGAGCCGTATCACAAATAGGTCGGCAATACGAAACAATGGCGTGGGACAATACCTTTCGTTTTGAGGAATGTGTCTGAAAGGACTATGAGATATGAAGATTGGATTTGTCGGTTTTGGCAATATGGCGAGCGCTATGGCCGATGGCTGGATCGCTGCCGGTGTAGCTGCGAGCGACATGTGCGCCTGTGCGGGTCGCTACGACGCACTGGTTGAGCGCTGCGAGGCGCGCGGCATGGCCGCCTGCCACGATGCCGCCGAGGTTGTCGCCGCATCCGATATCGTGGTCGCTGCGGTCAAACCGTACATGATCGAGAAGGTATTCGCCCCGCTCAAGGATGCTCTTGCCAAAAAGGTCGTTCTGTCGGTTGCCTGGACCTGGGACAGTGCCAAGTGGGAGCAGGTCCTGCCGGGCGTCGCGCATATCTCGACGGTGCCCAACACACCGGTTTCGGTGGGCGAGGGCGTCATCGCTTGCGAGAAGGCTTCCACGCTTAGTGATGAGCGGAGCGCAGTGGTGCTTGATCTGCTTGGCAAGCTCGGTGCGGTGGTCGAACTCGATACGAGCCTGCTGTTTGTGGGCGGCACGGTGGGTGGTTGCGCTCCGGCATTTGTCGCCATGGCAATCGAGGCCCTGGGCGATGCAGCGGTCAAGCACGGTATCCCGCGTGCCGATGCCTATCGCATTGTGAGCCAGATGGTGTTGGGTACGGCAAAGCTGCAGCTTGCAACTGGCCAGCATCCTGCGGCGATGAAGGATGCCGTATGCTCACCCGGCGGTGCCACCATCAAGGGCGTCATCGCGCTCGAGGATGCCGGCATGCGCAGCGCCCTGGTCAAGGCCATCGACGCCACCCTTCAGTAAAACCTTCCATTTAGGGACAGGTTTATTTTGGCGGGTTTTCCTGCGGTTTTATCTCTATAGCAAAAAGCGCCCCGCAACTGGCTCAATTCCAGTTGCGGGGCGCTTGCGTTTGCCCAGATAAAACCGACCAAAATAAACCTGGCCCTTTTTGGCAGGTTAGTCCCAGAAGCTGTCTTCCTCATCCTCGGACTTGGGTCCGCGGTCGACGTACATCTTATGGGTACGCTTCTCCATTACAAAGGCAAGAATCGCAAATAACAGGATGCCGCCGGCGAAAAGGATGGCAAAACCGGTGCGGGTGCCAAACAAAAAGGAAAAAACTGCGTCCATTGGGTGCCTTCTTGCGTAGTTGAGTTGGGTCGTAAACGCTCATAAGTATATACTTGCCCATACATGTACAAGGTTGCAACCTAAATGGAATGTATATCGCCGGAGGATCTAATGCTTGATATCAAGTTTGTTCGCGAGAACCCCGATGCCATCGATGTCGCCATGGCTAACCGCCAGACGTCTTGGGATCGCGAGAAGTTCTTTGAGCTCGACGACGAGCGTCGTGCCGTCATCACCGAGGTCGAGGAGCTCCAGGCTACGCGCAATGCCGAGTCCAAGAAGATCGGCGCCCTGATGAAGGAGGGCAAGAAGGACGAGGCCGAGGCCGCCAAGGAGGCCGTGCGCGCCGTCAACGAGAAGATTGACGGTCTGGCCGAGCGCCGCACTGCTCTCGAGCAGGAGCAGTACGACTTCATGGCTCACCTGCCCAACATTCCTTGCGAGGCCACGCCGTACGGCAAGGACGAGGACGAGAACATCGAGCGCCGTCGTTGGGGCACCCCGCGCGAGTTCGACTTCGACTTTAAGCCGCACTGGGATCTGGGCACCGATCTGGACATCCTCGACTTCGAGCGTGGCAACAAGCTCTCCGGCAGCCGCTTCACCGTTCTCGGTGGCGCCGGCGCCCGTCTTGAGCGCGCCCTCATCAACTTTTTCCTCGATACGCACACCAGCCGTGGCTTCAAGGAGTGGTGGCCGCCCATCGTCGTCAAGCGTCAGACCATGTTCGGTACGGGCCAGCTGCCCAAGTTTGAGGACGACGCCTATCACGTCTCGGGCGATAACTTCCTGATTCCCACCGCCGAGGTCGTGCTTACCAACCTGCACGCCGGCGAGGTCCTCGACGCCGACACCCTGCCGCGCCGCTACACTGCCTTCACTCCCTGTTTCCGTGAGGAGGCCGGCTCCGCTGGCCGCGACACCCGCGGCATCATCCGTCAGCACGAGTTCGACAAGGTCGAGATGGTCAAGTTCGCTAAACCGGAGGAGTCCGACGAGGAGCTCGAGAGCATGACCGCCGAGGCCGAGTACCTGCTGCAGCAGCTGGGCCTTCCGTATCGCGTGATTAGCCTGTGCACCGGCGACTTGGGCTTCTCTGCCCGTCAGACCTACGACGTCGAGGTCTGGCTGCCGAGCTACAACGCCTACAAGGAGATCAGCTCCTGCTCCAACTGCGGTGACTTCCAGGCTCGCCGCGCCAACATCAAGTATCGCGACCCCGAGAACTTCAAGGGTTCGCGTTACCTGCACACTCTCAACGGTTCCGGCCTACCGGCCGGCCGCACCATGGCCGCCATTCTGGAGAACTACCAGAACGCCGACGGCACCATCACGATTCCCGAGGTTCTGCGTCCTTACATGGGCGGCCTCGAGAAGATCGAGCCGGTCGCGTAACTTGGCTGCATAGGGGATATGCAAGGGCGCTCCTTCGGGGGCGCCCTATTTCGTGCGCAGGTTCATACCATGCCGTGCGGACAGCTCAATAGAAAACACACGAACAAGTGTTCTGTATACAGCCATCTACCTGCTATGCTTTTGCTAAATAAGAGCGAGAGAAAGGGGACGCGATGGAGCTGTTTGATGATCGGGTGGTTTTGTTTGAGAGCGACGAGGGCGGGGAGTACCTGCTTGTAACGTGTGAGCCGTCTGGCATGGGCGGCCTGGTGGTTCGGCAGACGAGTGAGGGTCCGTTGACCCAATGGTGCTTTGAGGAGTCGCCGCATGTGGTCGAGACGTTTGTGGCGCACGAGGGGCTTGTGGCGCTGGAGCACTTCTATGGAGTTGGGACTTCCAACCAGGTCGCGCGCATGCTGAGCATCTCGTTTGCCGATTATGACTGTGCCCAGCGGGTGAGATCGCTCCTGAGGGAACTTGATGCTAAGTTCGACGTGATCGAAAAGCCAATCGATCGTACGGGGAACGGCGGTATATGCGGAGCAGCATGACAAAACTGCGTTCCACAAAAAAGTTTGAGATTGTGCTTGACTCCAATAAGCTAAAGTGGTTTTATATGTCTTGCGCTGCGGCGTTACCTCAGCTGGATAGAGGGTCTGACTACGAATCAGAACGTCATAGGTTCGAATCCTATACGCCGCACCAATTGAAATCGAAAGCCTCCGGCAACGGGGGCTTTTCTTTTACGTCGGCACTGCATGGATTCGAACCTCGGTCGAGGCGAGGGCGTAAAGAAAACGCGGAGCGTTTTTAGCCCGCGGGCGAGCACGCCGGAAGGCGGGCGGAGCCGGTGCGGATCCGCGCAGCGGATGCGCGGAATCCTATACGCCGCACCAATTGAAATTGAAAGCCTCCGGCGACGGGGGCTTTTCTTTTACGTAAACACCGCATGGATTCGAACCTCGGTCAATGGGGACTATTTCTCATCGACTCGTGTAAGATTTCGAGTATGCGCCTCGGTGAGCCCGTGGCGCGCTCTTTCTTTAGACGACCGATCAGGGTGATATTTCGTGGCAGAGCGTCCGACATACAAGCTCAGGTTTCTCGATCCCAAAAAGCGCTTTCCGGCCATGCCCGAGCAGCCTGCGGGACGCTCGTATGGCGTGGTTTGGAAGCTCTTTGGCGAGGACCCGCATGAATCATGCTATGTCGTCGAATTCGTCGGCAAAAGCCATGTGTCGCTTTTGGGCTACGTGTGCGTTTCGGGTGAGGTCTATAAGGTGGACCGTCCCGTTAACGAGGAATCGCTGCCCGACGATCCCGACATGCAACTGATTCTTGACGAGTCCGATTCCACCATCGGTGAGATTGCGGTCAGGGGTACCGATGGGACGATGCACTCCCGGGCGCGAGTCATCGGCTCTCCCGAAGGCACCATGCGCGAACAAACCGATCGCGAGACGTGGAATTCGACGCGCAGCCTTCGCTACGGCGAGTTCATGGCCTCGATGTTCTTGCGTTACGTGATATTCGCCGATTCTGAAAACACTGTCTCGGGCACGGCAGATGCCGACGGCCTCGACGAGGGCATGAAAAATGCTGTCGACAAGATCAAACTTGTAAAACTCCCCGAGCCGGTTGAGGTACTGCTGGGTTTTGATTCCACGCCGCTGCCCGATGCAATCGAAACGTTGCTCTATCGCATTGACCATACAGATAATCCAAGTGGCATTGAGCGCTATGCCGCCGCTTTGATGGGCGAAGTTAATCTGCCTCGCCTGCGCACCATCGCGGCCAAAACCGAAATGAGCCTGGCGCGCATCGATCGCTCGAGGCTCTTCTATCTCAATTTTGACCGTAGCCTGCTGGACCAGGACGAGATCGATACCCTGCTTGCCGTCGAGTGCCGCCTGAACCGCCTATCGGGCATCCTTGAGCGTATTGGGGCAGGGTTGGGCCCCGTTGCCTCGTCGCCAAGCTTTGAGGGCTGCTCGCTCTTTGACCTATGGCATATCAGCAAGACGACAAACGACGTTCCTCGCCTGCTCGAAACGCTGTCGAATGACAACCCATGGGCCAAGCCGGGGACGGTTGCGTGCCAGCCGGGTGGCGAGTGGGACGTTCGCACCCGTTTTGCACGTATCGTAGAAGCGCTCAACGTGGTTACGCGGCTCGACTACACCTATCGAGCTAACGTCGCCGAGGGCATCATGCTGGTGCGATTTGGCCGCACGGTTGTCGATGCTATGCCGCAGCGCGAATACGATGCTCAAGATGACGCCTGGCGCGAGGTGGATGAGCCTAAGCGCGCGGCATGGGCCACTGAGCACGATGCGCGTGTTGCGCTTACACTCGCGGCGGCTTGCTTTGCTTCGGGTGCTCGCATCACGCGCTGCTACGTGCAGATTGCGGCTCCCGACGGCGAGCAGGGCGAGCGCGTTGTCGAAACGTATTCCTTTGGCCGTGCGGCCTATCTGGCCGATTGCGTTTCTGTCGCCAAGGATCTTGAGAGCATGGATATGGACGACATGCCCTGCAAGTGCTTGCTCGAGGCATATGAGGCGGATGCGCCGGACATGATTGAGCCTGCAGAGGTTCATGCTCGTCCGCGTGATGACCATCGCACGCTGCCGCCGGCGCTGCGCG
>UQVT01000047.1 GCA_900544465.1 uncultured Collinsella sp.
GCCATCGGCGCCGTCAAGAGCGAGCTGGGCGCGCGCTACGCCGTTGCCGTGTTCGCGTTTCAAGTGACGGTCGCCTGGATCGTGGCGTTTGTCGTGCATTCGGCGGGCATATTGCTGGGGCTGGCTTAGTTATTTATTGACGGCGCAACCTTTGTGTATCGAATTGTTTTCGGCCCTGCATCTGTTGCTGACGGATGCGGGGCCGTTGCTATATAATCGCCTCCACTCAAAATGATTGGAGACGTTATATATGAGTCAGGCAAGGCAAGACGGCATCACGCTCAGGCAGTGGCTCCCGCTCGTCGGGCTCACCTGCTGTGCGTTCGTGTTCAACACGTCGGAGTTTATGCCCATCGGCCTTTTGACTGATATCGCCGCGTCGTTCTCGCTCACCGAGGCCCAGGCGGGCATCATGATCTCGGTCTATGCCTGGGGCGTCATGCTGCTGTCGTTGCCGCTCATGATGTTCGCTTCGCGTTTTGAGTTCAAGCGGATGCTGCTGGGCGTGCTGGCCGTGTTCTCGCTCGGTCAGTTCCTGTCCGCTGTGGCGCCGACCTATCCCATCCTGGTCTGCGCGCGCCTGGTGGTCGCTTGCGCACATGCCGTGTTCTGGTCAGTCGCCTCGATTATGGCCTCGCGCCTGGTTGACACTCGCCACGGCGCGCTCGCCATCAGCATGATCGCTACGGGCTCGTCCATCGCGCAGATCTTTGGCCTGCCGCTCGGTCGCGCCATTGGCTTGGCCGTGGGCTGGCGCATGACGTTTGCCGTGGTCGGAGCGCTGTCTGCTGTCGCGGTCGTCTACCAGGCCACGGTGTTCCCCACCATGCCGGCGGGCGAGCGTTTTACGCTCAAGCAGCTGCCCGAGCTGCTCAAGAACCCGTTCCTCATCGCGCTCTATGTGGTCACGGTCTTTATGGCGACCGGCTATTACGCGGGCTATAGCTATATCGAGCCTTTCCTGGCTCAGGTCGCGCATGTCGACGCAAGCGCCATCACCATGACGCTGACGGCGTTCGGCTGCTCTGGTCTGCTCGGAAGCTGGCTATTCGGCCGACTGTTCGATGGGCACCGCTTCCCGTTCCTCGCGATTACGCTCTCCGGCGTGCCGGTGGCTCTGCTGCTCATGGGTCCGGCCGCATCGTCGCTCGTGGCAGTGCTTGCCGTCTGCGCGCTGTGGGGCTGCTGCGCCACGGCCTTTAACGTGGCGTTCCAAGCCGAGCTCATCAAGCACACGCCGGCAGATTCGTCGGCCGTCGCCATGTCGATCTTCTCGGGCCTGTTCAATCTGGGCATTGGCACGGGTACCGCGATCGGCGGAGCCGTGGTTTCGGGCCCCGGTATCGCCTGGATCGGCTACGCGGGCGGTGCGATCGCTGCCGTGGGCGTCATCCTTGCCATCACGGTGATGTTCCCGGCTATCCGCCGCGCCAAGCCCGTCGCCTAATCACGTTCCCTCATCAATTGCGGTGGAATACGGACTGCAGGGCCCAATAAACCTGGCAAACAGTCCGTATTTCACCGCAACTTAGAAAGGGGCTGGGGTAGCTAATTTGGGACGGGGCTATTTTAGCTACCTCGCTGAGCATACGTAAAAGAGGCCGAGGCCGCTCCGGTGTGTGCTGGAGCGGCCTCGGTTTTCGTTTTTCTGTCTGCGTATGATCGACCTAGAGCTCGTCTTGAGGGACGACGGCTGTAAGTTTTTCGTTTTCAAATACCGCAGCAAGTCCGTGTTCGGGGTCAAAGCGATAGTTGCACATGAGTGCCGCTTTGCGAGCATTATCACTTCGAAGCACCACGATGCTGGTCGGAATAACGTATCTAAAGATATTTGTAACGGGGCTCTCAATCTGATCGCCGTCTCTTTCGAGGCAATAATCTTCGATCGCTTCCTTGCTGCCCTCAACGGTATCCCAGCTTGCAAGCAGGGCGTCCTTTGCTTCCTTTTGAATGTCGAGGACGTCTTGGTCCGAGTCGCACTCGTAATAGACGGGGAGCGAGAAATCCCTGCTCCATAGATTCATGCCGTTAGTCATCGAAGCCGCCAATCTGATTCAGTATGTTTTTGATTTCGCTTACGCCGCCGAGATGGCTGCACACCTTGTGAACTTCGGTCGGAACAAGAGAGCACGTCTTCATGTCATTGTGCTCGTGCCAGGTGTACTCGTTTGCCACGCGCCAATTCTTGACATCCTGGTGCGTCCAATCATCTTTGCCATCGCGCTGCTCAAGGTTCCAAGCTTTTGCGCATTCAATGTCTGCCTTTTCATAGTTGCCGACTATGCGCTCGCCACTTTCGCCTATCAGCGACTGCCTATGTTGGCTCATGCCTTGTATGATTACCTTTGCTTCGGCGATGGGGCCGAAATCGGGAATAGCATCTTTGTAATTGATGCCCTCAAGACCTTTGTTTCGAAGAATCTCGCGGATCCTATTGGCTGTGGGAATAAACATCGATTCCCCTCGATCGCCCGACCATTTGCCATGGGGATTATCCATGCTCGGTGTGCGGTCCAGCCTCTCCTTATAGCTCGAAGGATAATCGCACGATTCCACCGAGGATTCAATCAATTTGTCAGGATTGATGGAGTCCGTGCGGTCGATATCGCTAACTTCTGCTTTGGTTTCCTTTGATTCGGGGCCAATGAGCTTATCGGGATTGAACCCAAGTTTATCGCCTGGTTTGGGTTCGTCGACTTTCATTTGTTTGAACTCCATCAGCTTAAACTTCATTAGCTCACCTCGCTATTCTCGTTCCAGTTGTGCCAATCAGAATATGCCTGGGTATCTTGCATTTGCAGGTACAGGATGTCTGTCATGATGCCCTGGATGATGACTCGCCTGGTGCGGTTGTCGATTTCGCGGTTGATGGAAGCCCCGAGCGCCGCTTCTGCCGCTCTTGTCAATTGCTCGGCTTCATTGCTGCTCTTGAGCTCACGTTCGACCGTTTTGACGACATCGGGGAACAGCGCGCTCATAATGGGCGCCAGCTTGGTCATGTACGGTTCGTTGGGCGGGTTTTGGGCGGTGCGCAGAATACTAACCTTTGTGGACGCGCCGATATGGAGGCGATCGAGCCGTTCGCGAATGCTATGCAGTTCCGCCTCGGTTCCAATGCTGATGCCGTATGCCAACATGCGCGCTACGGAAAGAGCGTCATCGTGTTGGTTGTATGTGGTGTCTTCGATGGGACGGTTGTAGGTAAAGCGCTCGCCTTCTTCTGCTTTGGCGATCTTGCAAAGCACCGGTTCGACCCAGTCATTCTGATAGATCGCCGCAACGCCCTTAGGCAAGCGTGCCAGCTCGACGATCTGTTGGTCGTTGAGGTTGGCAGCGCGACCGGCGAGCTCGCGGTCCGAAAGATCGGGCAGGCGATGGATAATCTTGGTATTCGTATTGCGAATGGCTGCCATATCGAGAAGGCCGGGCGCTTGGTCGGCGATGATGAAGCCTTCGCCGTATGTACGCATCTCGGCGATGGCATTTGAGATCATCTCGACGCTCTTGCCTGTCAGGTCGCCGCTCTCCGAGCCTTGGCTGCTCGACGATCGCTTAAGCAGGTTGTGCGCCTCTTCAAGCACGGTCAGATGGCGAAGCGGCTGGTTCATGCCCTTTTTCTCGGCCAGGCGATGTTCTTGAAGTTTGAGTACAAGAAGACCCATGAGTAGGGATTTTGTTTCGGCGGAGCCAATGCGCGATAGATCGATGACTGTGTTGTCGTCAAAAAGCACGCTGGCATCGACTTCGTTCGACGAAAGCATCATGCCGTTGAGCCCGTTGGTGAGCGAGTTGAGACGCGTGAGCAGCGACCCCTTGTAGGCGCCCTTATTTTCGGCATCGTACTCGCTGGAGTCGAGAATATCGCGGACGTTGCGGGCAACATCTGCAAAGCAGGGAAAGAGATCGGCTCCATACGGGTTATCAGAAGCGGCAAGATCCCATCCGCAGTCTTCGTATGACCTGGCGACAGCGTCTTTAAGGACGGCGGGCATGGCGGCGTACATGGGCCAGCAAACATTAAAGATCTCAACGAGTCGGTCGAGGTGCTCCAGCACATGGATGCCGGACGGGAAGCTAAAAGGATTGATGCGCAGGAGCGGCGTGAATTCTGGATTGGTTCCAAAGACGTTTACATCTTCGCGGCCCCCGTACACGTCCTTGTATTCGCCCTTGGCAGGTTCAATGACAAGAAAGTTGACCTGCTGCCCGAGCGCCTGATCGAGGATGCGGCAGACGGTATTGGTCTTTCCTGCGCCGGTGCTGCCCGTAACAAAGGTGTGCGAGGCGAGCGAGTCTTTTGCCAGGAACGTCCTAATGCGTTCCTCGCGATGCATATGGAAAACCTTCCCTATGCAAAGGCCTCGCTGCGGCTGCGTGCCATCGAACGTTGAGACATTGCGTCCAAAAGACGCACACTCGATAACGGGCAGCCCTGGGACGGATTTCTTGGGAAAGTTGAGCGAGTAGGCCAGCTCCTTGCCCGAAAGGGCAGTTGTTGCATCGACCGTTGCTGGGTAAACCGAAAAACTTGGATGTTGATCGAGCAGGGCGGGGGAGAGGGCAAAAACAGGATGGCGCAAATCGTGAAGGTAGGAGCAGATTGCCGCGGCGTCGGCGCTTTGCTCTCCAAGGTCTCCGCGCCAGAGGTTTACTGCAGCCTGAGACATATAGGACTCTTTGCCTTGGGTGAGGGCGAGGTAGGTGTGGGCAACGTTGTTCGCGACGTTGTGGTCTTCTGATAGCACGTAGGCGCAAAAGTCCCACATACCAAGCGCCGAGGCAAGGTCGTAGCGTTTCATCTGCAGCTCAAGGATTTCGAGCGCGTGCTGGATGGAGTAGTTCTTAAACGTCTGCGTGATGCCTTCGTCGGCGCCGATGGTAGCGGTGACCGTGCTTGAGCGCGCGAACGATCCACCAAAGTTGGCGCCAAGATTTACGGCCTGCGAAACGCCAGAAGTTACGGACGCTCCCTTAGAGACGGCCTTGCCAACGCCGCTGGTAACGGCTTTGCCGAGCGAGTTGGATATGGCTTTGCCGGTAGATGAGCTTGTGCCTGTTGCCGTGGACGTGGAGTGCGACGAACTCTCCGTGTGACTTGCGGATACGACTAAGTTAACGCCTCCGCTCGAGGATTCATTTCTGCCGTCGGTGACCGTATCCGTGATGCTTTCGGTCGATGTGGACGAGTCGGTTACGCTCTCGTTGCTCGATTCCGAGGTCGACTCGTTTGTCGAGTCCGTTTCGTTGTAGTTTTGAGCAACAGCCTGATTGCTCCCCACCTGCCTGCCGGCACTCACGCCTGCATTGATGCCAATCGTCGCGGACGATCCGATGGAGTCGTTTTGGTGGTAGGTATAGTTGGTCGTCCATGAGGCATAGGGCGTCAGCAGTGAGTGGAGCTCGGCGAGACGGAGCTTGCGCGATTCGATATCATGGATCGGGGTTGCGAGCAGCACGATAGTGTAGTCTTCGCTCGGCCTGCCAGGAACAATGCCGTCAAGAACTTTCTCAATGGTTTGCGTGACGAACTTCTCGTTCTTTTCGGCTGGAATATTCGAAACGGCGGCAACCGAAGACGAGCGGCGATTGTCTAGACACGGAATGGGGCCGCGGTTGGCGGGTCCGACTTCGGAACCGGGGAAGTTGCCCCTCAGGGCATCCGACATACGCCGGGAAAAATTATCGGCGTCGATGTTGTCACGAGCATTGTCACTATTGACGACTGCAAGGAATACCTCGGTGCTTGCGCTGGTTCGAATAAAAACCAGCGCAATGTTGCATTCTTCGTCAGAAAGAACGTCGTACACATTTACAAGCTTTTCGAGACTGTCCTCGTTGGGGTCGACGATCCACTTCGTGATATTCATGAAGCGGATGTTGTTGTCGGCGTTAAAGCCCGTGGGGTATTCGATAGAGGGGCCAATCGGCGCGTATACATTTCGCAGCTGCGGCAGATAGGCGTTGTGAAGCTCAACGGCGGCAGTTGCCAAGAGCCGATTGGTGAGCTCGACAGCTTGCTCGTCTGCCGGATTCGGCTTTTCTGACAAGTATGCTGTTCGCTTTTTGTCGACCTCATCGAGTTGGGAACTGCTGAGTACCGAGACGGTTGCGACCGCGTTGCCGGCTTTATCGGCAGCGCGCATAATCGCGTTTTTAATGCCCATGCGATCAGCCTATTCCTTCCAATTAATGACGCGCGCAATGTACTCTTTTCGATTATTGAGCGTCTCGAGTTTTGCCTCGAGAGCGTTGATCTCCGCGGTTTGCCTGTTGATGTCTTCGACATGGACATGGAGCACCGGGTTGTAGTCGGTGATATTGCTCGTAATTTGGCCGAGCAGCTCGTTGAGCCATTCGGTAAAGCCGTAAGTATGCTCGCGCTCTATTTCGGCGCGTGCTTCGCAGAAACACCGTGAGATTTCGCGGTTGAATTTGTCTTCGACTTTCCTAAGCAAAAGCTTGTCAGATTTAAAGATGACACGGTCCATGAGCTTCAGTTCGGTAAAGTCTGCCTTACTGAAAACGGGGCCCTTTGTCTTATCGAGCGCGAGGCCACGATATTTAAGAATGATATCGCCGACCTCTTGGCGCTTCTCTTCGGAAAGAGGATTGTCGCTGCTGGTGGCGATGCGATAGAGGGCATCGCGGCTATGCTCCGCACAGTCCTTCCAATAGCTTTGCGACAGCTCGTCGATGGTCTGAGCTATTTGCTCGGTACATTCGTCATAGTGATTGATGACCTCGTTAAAGAGCTGGTCGGCGGCATCTTTGTCGGCTGTTCTTTCGGCAGCCTTTGCGTCGGATCTTTTTTGGAGCGCATCGGTGATGTCATCACAAAGGCCTTTGCCAACCTCCGCTAACCCAAATGTTGGCTGGGAGTCGATGTCCTTTTGCGTGTTGGCCGGGCTTCCTTTTATCGATTCGCTGAGCCTATTGAAAAAGTTAGGGGCGATTGAGTCAAACGCTTGCGCGGCTGCGTTCGACCGTTTTGAGTATTCGAGGCGCTCTCGCTTGTCTTCGGTAATGGCGCCTTGACGCGCCTGAAGCGTGTCAAGGTTGGTTTTCCACTGCTCGGCGGAAACGTTCCTGTCGATGGCGCCGGCATAGCTGGCCGAGGAGTCCAGCCTCGCATGCTCTCTGCAGTCTTCGAGCTGGTTGATGAGATTGCGCTTATCCTCTTCGAGCTCGGCTTCTCGCTGTGCTTTCTTTTGTTCGAGGTCGGTTTTCTTATCGGCAATCTCTTCTTCGGTTATGCTGACAATTTCTTGTAGGAGCGATTCCGACCTGCTGCATTTGTTGTAGGCAGAGTACCGCTCGGCAAACAGCCGTATTTCATTTTCGATACAAAAGAGTCCGCTGTTGGCAAGAAGGAGGTCCTTGCAAGCCTCGGATTCGCGGTTGGTTCTGCGCGAGATCTGTCCCGGAAGGATGTCGTAGCGGTAGAGCGTTTTGTAGAAGCGGCTTGTCGGATCTGTGTATTTACGCTGCTGATCTTCGAATTTTTCGGCATAGTTGTCGCTTATAAACTCGCTGGAGTTCTTTGAGCCTAGGCCGAGGATGGAAGAAACAAAGTAGATACCTTGCCCGTAAAGGCTGGCTGGAATGGACCAACGCATGATTTGCGAGACGGCCTCATCGTCGAATCCTCCTTTGGGAAGGTCGGCGGAATCTGCTTTGTTGACTACGATCATGGCAAAGCGCTCATCGATTGCGGGAATCTGCTCTATCTCGTTGGAGAGGTTCTTGTTGTCCTTCGTATCGAGCGAGTTGTACTCCGCAACGAAAATGGGAAGGCCATTCGAGAGGCCCTCCATTGCCTGTTTGAGCACTCGGGCGTGATCGGCGTTGGAGGCGGAGTTTGAGCCCGGGGTGTCAAAGATGACAAACTCCCTATCATGGGGCCATGGATCGGTATCGCTAAAGGGCACCTCAATTCTGATCAGATCGGAGATGGTCCGGTCGTCTTCATCGGCATGGTATGAGTTAAGAACCTTGAGGGCGCTGTTCATATGGGAGGCCATGCCGGGCATGGAGTCAGCGACTTTGGCCGCGATCTTGTCGTATAGGGGCTCCCCCATAAGCTCTTTGTTTTCCATGAGGCCATCAAGATCAAAACGTAGCAAGAATCGCCTGTTGCCACAGGAGAATTGAACCATCGCGCGATCTCGGTCTTTTGAACGTTTGATTTGAAATATGCGGGCCGTTACAGGCTCGTCGCCGCTGGGAAGGATCTCCATGCCAATGAGGGCGTTGATGAGCGTCGATTTGCCTGCACTATAGCTGCCGAGCACACACAGCGGGATGATGTCGCTCGAGACATCGGTGAACTTTCTAATTTGCTCAGAGACTTTTGTTCGCTCGGAGACTGATTCGTCTACAAGCCCCTGGATTTCTCTGAAGACTTCGACAATCTCCGGCAAGACGTCTCGGGCGTTTGATAGATAACGTTCGTCTCGTATGGCCTCGTATGTGTTGGCGCGTGGCCCTTCGGTGCAGATGGCGAGCAGCTCCTGCCATTCGTCATCGGCGCCTTCGAAATGCAATTCGATTTTTTCGCCGCCGCCGAACTCTTTGGCAAGGATGTCGATGATCTCTTCGGCCTTAAAGGGGAAGAATCCGTTAACGATCTTCGTGCTATGGAGCGCGCTATTGGGGTTTGAGGAGGTCGTTATTGCTTGCCAGCCGTTATCCCATCGGAAGAACCGAACAATTTCTTGATATGGATTGCTGACGATCTTGATTTTAATGTCTGCCATCGTTCAACTACCTTTGTAGGTCAGGTGTGGGAATATGCTGTCTTCATCATAGGATAGCCACCCGTGCGGACACCTCTCTATTCGCTCGGCGGCATCTCGGCAGTACCATTTGTTTGGCAAGATCCTCGCCATCGCCGTACTGTTCCCAGCCATCCGTCGCGCCAGGCCCGTCGCCTAGCCACATCCTCCTCATCAGTTGCGGTGAAATACGGACTGCTGGGCCCAGTAAACCCGGCAAACAGTCCCTATTCCACCGCAACTTATTTTGGGGAAGAGGATACAAGCCGGGCATACAATGGATGTCGTTGTGTTGAGCTTACCGGGAGGTTGCTATGTGGGCATACGAGACGACGTTCTATCAGATCTATCCGCTGGGCTTCTGCGGAGCTCCGCGCGAAAACGCCGCCCCCGTCGCCGAGGATGAACTCGCCCAGGCTGCCAACGCCGCGCCCAACCCCGATGCGCCCATCATGAAGATTGCCCAATGGGCCGACTACCTGCAGGAACTCGGCGTTGGCGCTGTGCTCATCAACCCGCCGCTCGAGTCTGATAGCCACGGTTACGACACGCGCAGCCTGCGCCATATTGACCGCCGCCTGGGTGGGGATGCCGACTTTGCCGCCGTATGCGACACGCTGCATGCCCACGGCATCCGTGTGGTGCTCGACGCCGTCTTCAACCACGTCGGTCGTGGCTTTTGGGCCTTCCGCGATGTGCAGGAGCGCAAGTGGGACTCGCCCTACAAGGACTGGTTCCACATCAGCTTTGACGGTGACTCGTGCTACGGCGACGGCTTTTGGTACGAGGGCTGGGAGGGCCATTTTGAGCTTGTGAAGCTCAACCTGCAAAACCCTGCCGTGGTCGATTACCTGCTTGAGTCCGTGCGTCGCTGGTCCGAAGTCTTTGGCGTCGACGGTCTGCGCCTGGACGTCGCCTATATGCTCGATCGCGATTTTATGCGCCGCCTGCATACTTTTACCCGTGAGCTCAAGCCCGACTTTGTGCTGATTGGTGAGACGCTCCACGGCGACTACAACCAGATCGTCAACGACGAGATGCTCGACTCCTGCACCAACTACGAGTGCTACAAGGGCCTGTACTCCAGCTTTAACTCGGTCAACATGTTCGAGATTGCCCACTCGCTTCATCGCCAGTTTGGCGGTGACCCGTGGTGCATTTATCGCGGCAAGCATCTGCTGTCGTTTGTCGACAACCACGACGTACCGCGCCTGGCGAGCATCCTGACGGACAAGTCCTGCCTGCGCCCCGCCTACGGCATGCTCTTTGGTATGCCGGGCATTCCGTGCGTCTACTACGGTAGCGAGTGGGGGATTACTGGCGAAAAGGGCGGCCCCGATGGCGATTGGGCGCTACGTCCTGCGCTTGACACCCCGGCACCTAACGAGCTGACGGCATTTGTCATGCAGCTCGCGCACCTGCGCTCGGCCGATGACGCAGCGGCCCGTGCTCTCAACTACGGTGCCTATCGCAACGTGGTGATCCAGAATAAGCAGCTGCTGTTTGAGCGCGCCTGCGACGACGCGACGGTGCTCGTGGCGGTCAATGCCGTGAACGAGCCCTATACCTTTGGAGCCGGCGAACTCAACGGCTCCTTCGTCGACCTGCTTGCCGACGATGCGCCCACGGTCGAGCTGTCGGGCTTCCTTGAACTTGCGCCCTACGAAGTGCGCTATCTGTTGAGGGCCTAGCTCGTGGCCACGCCAGGCGAGGGTTATCAACATATTGAGCATGGGTTTGAGCCCGTGTTTGACGAGCGCTCGCGCGTTTTGGTACTGGGGTCGTTTCCCTCGGTGCTCTCGCGTGCCAATGCCTTCTACTATGGCAATCCGCAGAACCGCTTTTGGCGCGTGATGGCCGCGTGCCTCGGTGTGCCCGTGCCGCCCAACGAGGGCAATCCTTTGGCAAGTGGTGAGCCCGCGACGCTCAATGCCTCGATTGCCGCCAAGCGCTCCATGCTGCTCAACGGCGGTGTGGCCCTTTGGGACGTGATCGAGGGCTGTGACATCAAGGGCTCAAGCGACGCCAGCATCAAAAACGTCGTTCCGGCGCATGTCGAGCGCATTACCGGCGCAGCTCCCATTGAGCAGGTGATATGCAACGGTGGTACAGCTGGTCGGCTCTTCAAGCGCTATCTACAAGAACGCACGGGGCTGTCGGCCATCGTTCTGCCGTCGACTAGTCCCGCCAATGCGGCATGGCGCCTGGAACGCCTTGTCGAGCGCTGGCGCGAGGCCGTTGACTGGGGCGCTCTGTAATTTAGATATCTGATTGGGCGCGGGTGCCGAGGCATTTCATGATGGCATGCCAGATCGGTGCGGGCAGCGCGGGCTTGACGCGCACCATGCCGTCGGCATCGACGCTACCGGCATTGCCACCGCCAAGCAGCTGCGCATGCTCAATGGAGCAGCCCATGCGCACGGCGCCCACAAGCTTATCCATCGCTTCCGAAAATGGTCGGCGCAAGAGGCCCATGCGTGGGGAATGACGAAGCGCCGCAATGCCGCCGCCGGCACAGATGACAACGCCGTCGCACCATGGCAGGTCACGTAGAATACATGCCCGGTACAGGCGGTCGAGGACTTCGTCCGTCTGCTTGGCGTTTTTGGACAGGGCCTGGACGACGACATAGACGCGTGTCTCTGTATTTCCAAGGCGATCGAGTATTTGCTCGACAGCGATCATAGCCTCATCGTCAAATGCATCATCAACAGCGAGCACCATGCCATCGACTGCACCGGTGTCATTTGCCTTCAAGTTGACCGGGCGGGGGAGCGCGGTGCCGGAAAGCTGAGCATAGGCGGCGATGGCATCCTGCAGATCCCAGAGCAAAAACTCAAGATCGGCGCTCTCGGGAATACTGACAAACGCGATGTTATGCAGTGCTTTTGGTGCATAGCCGCGTGCGGTCGTCTCCATGCCGCCTCCTTTCCGGTTGGTTTCCGTTTAGGTTACACCGTCTGGTGGCGCTCCGCCGCGCTATCCTAGTGCAACCCTTACGAAAGGAACGCCATGCGTCTGCCCATGAATACCTCGCTTGCCACGCTCAAGCCCTCCGGCATCCGCCGGATCAACGCACTCGCCGCGCAGCATCCGGGATGCATCGCGCTCGCGCTCGGCGAGCCCGATTTTCCCACGCCCGATGTGATTAGCGCCGAGGTGACCGCCGCGCTGGACCGTGGTGACACGCATTATCCGCCCAACAACGGTCGCCCCGCCCTGCGCGAGGCGCTGTCCGCATATATGGGCGACGCGGGCCTTTCGTTTTCTGCTGACGAGGTCATCCTGACCGATGGTGCGACCGAGGCCCTGTCGGCAGCATTCATGGCTATGCTCAACCCCGGCGACGAGGTCATTATCCCCACGCCGGCCTTTGGCCTGTACGAGAGCATCGTCGTGGCCAACCACGCCAAAGCAGTCTTTTTGGATACGGAGCCTGCGCAATTTCAGATTGACGAGGATGCGCTTCGTGCTTGCGTGACGCCGGCGACCAAGGCCATCGTCATCTGCTCGCCCAACAATCCTACTGGCTGTATCCTCAACGCGGCTTCGCTCGACGCCGTGGCGCACGTGGCGGAGCAGGCGGGCATCTACGTGGTCTGCGACGATGTATACAACCGCCTGGTCTATGTGGATGGCTACGAGCGCTTTGCCCAGCGTCACCCGGAGCTGCGTGAGCAGACGGTAGTCATCGAGAGCTTCTCCAAGCCCTGGGCCATGACCGGCTGGCGCTTGGGCTGGCTCGCAGCCGCAGCCCCCGTCATCGCCGAGAT
>UQVT01000048.1 GCA_900544465.1 uncultured Collinsella sp.
ATGTCATGCCGCCCACATCGAACTTATCTTGAGCCATGGCTTCTCCTTTCTGTGGTTCGCTGTTGGAATTGTTAACCTGATGATACTATACACCCATACCCCCTGGGGGTGTCCAGTACAGAAAGAAATATATGAGTTTTTATTACAGATGAAGGTGGTTGGTTGGCCGATGGGCCGTCTCAACCAATCATCTCAATCTGTAACAACTAGACCCGTTTTTGTCGAGTAACTGTTACAGATCCAGACATTACATCGAGTCACAACTTAACGTCTCAATCTGTAACACCTAAGAACCGTTTTTCCTGCTAGATGTTACAGATCGAGACAATCTCGGAGCAGATGCCCCGGGCATACAACGTAAAACGCCGGGGCGCCCGCGTGATGGGCGCCCCGGCGCATGTTGGGCAGGGTTTGCGAAGCGGTGGGAGGGGGGAGAAGCCGTCCTCCCGAAATCCTTACTCCTGACGACGCTTCTTGTCAGTCAGAAAGACGCCGGCGGCTACGAGCACGACACCTCCGATGACAAACGTCTCACCGGCGAGCGCAGCATTGTCGCCTGTGGTGGGAAGTGCCGAGTTGGCGGCCGTCTTGGCGTTGCCGGCAGACGGCTTTCCAGTAACCAGCTTAGCGGCAGCCTGCGTGATCTTGGCCTGCTCGGCTTTCGCCGCCTCTTGCTCCTGGCGGGCGATCTCGTCCTTCAGGGCTTGCTCGGCGGCTACGCGTTTTGCCTTCGCCTCGTTGTAGCCGTTGAGAGCCGCGGTGTAGGCGGGCGTCGCAGCATCAAGGTCTGCCTGAGCGGCATCAAGTGCGGCTTTTGCGTTATGTTCTGTCTGCTTGGCGGCGACGCACTTGGCAAAGAGGGCATTGAGCGTATCGTTCGCGTTTGCGTCAGAGCCAGTAGCAATACCGTTTTCGACGTTGATGGACTTGAGCTTTCCAAGCGCGGAGGCAGCAACGTCCGATGCAGCCTGAGAATTCTCGACCGCCTGTTCGGCGTTCGCGATGGCATCATTTGCCGCACCAAGGGCGACTCCGGCCTCAGTCACTGCTGCGTCGGCCTCCTTCTTGGCCGCCTCGGCGGTGGCAAGATTATCGGCTGCATTGCTCAGGGCGTCGGCATGGGCCTTCTTTGAAGCAAAGTCGTTTTTCGCCGTGGTCAGATCGCTCGCAGCGTGCTCCGCGGTCGCCGCCTTGGCCTCGGCGTTGTCCTTCGCGGTGTCGAGGGCCTGCTTCTTGGCAGCCGCGTCGCGCTCCGCCTTTTCGAGAACACTCTGGGCAGACGTCTGGGCTGCCGTGGCTTCATCAAGCGTTTGATGAGCCTTGTCAGCCTTTTCCTGAGCCGCAGCAACATCGGCAGAATACTTTGCGAGCTCATCGCTGGCGGCGGCGTAGGCGGCCTGCTTGTCTGCAACGGAGTTCTTTGCGTTTTCGAGATCTGTCGCGCGTGCCGCAACAGTCTGTTGTGCCTGGTCGCATGATACCTGTGCGGCGTTAACGTCATCCTGCTTTTGAGTAACTGCGGCCTTCGCGGCAGCTGCCTGCGCGCTGGCGGTCTCCGCTGCATTTTGCGCGGCGTCGCGTTCCGACTGAGCCGTAGCTACGGCAGTTGCGGCGGCGACGACGCTAGCGCTTTGCTTGTTTGCTGCCTGCTGCTTTTGCTCGACCGCGGACGCGGCTTCGCTTGCGGTTTTGTCGGCCTTCTGCTTGTTTTGGGATGCTTGCTGGAGTGCAGCTTGCTTGCTGACAAGATCCTTCTTGGCAGTCTCCAGTTTGCTTCCCGCGTTTTTGAGTCCGTTGACGTAGCCGTTAAGCGTCTGCTCGAACTCGTCGACGGACATAGCAGAGCTTGTCCAATCGTGGCCATATCCCCATGACGGAGATGTCTGCACTGTAAAGGAGGCAGTGGTGCCGTAGAAATTATTCGTCGTGGAGGTGTTGATTCCGGTACCCATGGCCGTGTAGTCGGGATCAATGCAATTGATGTAATGGCCTACGACATCGTCATATTTATCATGGACATATTCGTCTATTTGGCTTTTATTGCTTCTATTATTCGAGTTGTACGAATAATAGAAGTCGTAGGCAGCCTTTCCCGTGAGATTGTGGACGTCAAACTTGGCCGCCACCGCCTCGTCAAAGTACGCCTTTTCCTCTGTAATCCACCCTCGGCAGGGGTCGCCGTACCCCCACGAAAGGTTCTCTGCAACATCAAACTGCTTCGCGTGTTCAATGTTCGAGCTCGACCAGTTTGCATCGGCAATTGCCGCCGCGACAAGGTTGTACGTTACGTTGAGCGGATTCAAGCCAACGGAAACGCGGTAGCTGTTAATCGACTTCATAACGGTGACGGCCGAGATCATATTGTCGAGCGAGGTCGCATCGTCGCTGTCGCCAACATGGGTGGCATCCTTATACTTGCAGTTTTCGATAATCGAGACTGCCTCATTGGCGCCGACGGACTTAAAGAATCCGATAGCACCTTGTTTGAGCGTGGACTCGGCAGAGTTTGCTGCCTGCTGGGCGGCGTCGACGGCAACTTGAGCAGTCTGAACCGCGGCTTGGGCTGATTGCAGCTCGTTCTGAGCTTGCGCGGCCGCCTCGTCTGCGGCCGTCTTTGCTGCCTTCGCGTTCTCGACGGCCTTATTCGCCTCATCGAGCTTGGCAAGCTCGGCACTATGGGCTGCCTTCGCGTCCTTGAGGGCCTCGTCCTTTGCGGAGACTGCGGCATTCGCAGTATCGAGCTCGGACTTCTTTTGCTCGGCATTCTGCTTTGCGGCATCAAGCTCCGATTGTGCTGCGGCAAGATTACTTTGCTTCTGAGTCTGATCCTGCTGGGCGTTTTCTAGAGCCTTCTCAGCGTTTGCCTGGGCGCTCTTTGCGGCGTCAAGATCGGCCTGAGCAGCATCGACCTTTGCCTGGGCGGCGTCATACTCCGGGCCCTCAGCGCCTGCCTTTGCGGCCGCCAAATCGGCTTGTGCGCTGTCGTATGCCGCCTGTGCCTCAGCCGCCTTACCATCCGCGGCGGTCTTTTCCTGCTGAGCGGAAGCCAGCGTGCCTGCCGCCTCGTCGTAAGCACTCTGCGCGGCGCTCTGAGCCTGTTGGGCATCGGCGAGCGCGGAATCGGCAGCGGCCTTCGCAGCCTTTGCTTGGTTCAGAGCGGCCTGCGCATCTGCGGCAGCCTGCTCGGCGACCTTGATTTCCTCCGGCGTTGCGTTGGCGGCTGCCTTCTGGGCTGCCTCGAGCTTGGCCTGCGTATCGGCTGCCGACTGCTTTGCGGAGTCGAGTGCCTTTGCCTTGCTCTCGGCATCGGCCTTGGCAGCATCGAGCTTGCTCCGGGCATCCTTCAGCGTGGCGCTGGCGCTGTCAGCCGCCTTGACGCTTTCGTCGAGCTGACGGGCGTATTCGGCACGCGCGGCGGCTTCTGCCTGCGAATTATCGGAGACGGAGGCGTCGTAGGCGGTCTGGGCGTTGTCGCGTGCCACCTGCTTTTCGGTATAGGGGGCAGCCGCCGTGTCGTAGTCGGATTTGGCGTCTGCCTCGGCGGCCTTTGCGGCGTCGATTGCGGCCTGCAAGTCGGCAATCTTCTGGGCGTTTGCCTTTACTGCGGAGCCTGCCGCCTCGCCGGCGCGGACGGCAAGCGGGGACATGATCGCGTCCTGTGCCGTGGTATCACTCACATCGTTGGCAAATGCCGAGAACGGCGCGAGCAGCGACGAGCCAGTCATAGCGATGGTGGTTGCCGCGGTGATGGCGAGTCGTGTTGCCTTATGGCCCGAGAATGTGGGGCGAGACTCGGCGCCGCCTGAGACTTCCAAGTGTTTAGGTGCGTACTTTGCCATTTCTTCTCCCAATCGTTGAAGGGGTACCTATGACAATTCGTACGTTACAACCGCCGAAAGGGTTCCTGTTGCGCAACATTGGCAAGGAAATGTCGACACACTTGAGTCACATTTATGAGTCGAAGTTCTTGGCAAGCTAATGTCTCGTTCTGTAACAGCTAGACCCCGTTTTGCCGGGTATTTGTTACAGATCAAGACAAACAGTTGGCAGGAAACTTAATGTCTCAATCTGTAACATCTGGCGGGAAATATGACCTCTAACTGTTACAGATCAAGACATAGAAATCGGCCGAAAACTAACATCTCGTTCTGTAACATCTAGACCTGTGTCTGCCGAGCTAGTGTTACAGATCGAGACAATTGCCGGGGAGGGGTCCCGTTGCGGCAAGACGCTCGCCGCCTAGATACAGAACCCGGGGATCACACAGGTTAGCTTGTTTGGCTTTTCCGCAGGCGTTGCGTACGTAAAGACGTCGCCGTCGTGTCCCACGCGGTTCATATAGAGCGTGCCTTCGCTCTCCGATGTGTCGGGGCTCACCGTGCGCTCCCACCAGCAGGTGTCCTTGCCCTTCCACTGGCGGACCATCGTCTCGTTCGTGGAATACGGGCTTACCTTGAGCTCGCGGAAGAGCTGATACTCCTTGCCCTCGCCGTTGTAGATGTCTGCCAGGTAGTGATAGTCCTCGGTAAACGAATCGGGCGGTTGCGTACCGCACAGCTCGACCATGGCGGGCAGCCAAAGGGTTGCGGGCAACTCGCTCAGGCACGATGCGCTGTTGGCGGCGCCCACATTGTTCGAGACCTTCTTGACACCTTTAATGAGCGCGCGCAACTCGTTGGGCAGCAGCTTAAGGCCGTCGCCGTTGAGCCACTCCCGCAGCTCGCAATCTGCCCAGCCGGCGCTCGGCGGTTCAGCCGCAGCGTTGCGCTCGGCAATACCCGCGTCGAACATAAACGTCAGCCCGGCCTTGCCCGTCCCGTCCAGAAGCTCATCGTGGCGGATGCCCACAAGCTGCGCGCCAACCTGCAGCCCGTTGGTGAGCGTGATACGCTTGGTACACGGATAGGGGATATGCCCATCGGCATCGAGCAGGTGATAGCGCTTGACAATCTCGCGTGCCTCGCTACGGGTCTCGGCGGCCTTAATCTTGAGCGAAATCTCCTGCAGCTGATCCCAAGTGTAGTCGTCAAGCGAACCGCGGATGCCGTCCAGGTAGTCGGGGATGCCAAAGCCATGGGTCGCCGCCCCAATGACGCTGAGCCCCGCAACGGCTGCAACGACGCCACCGATAATAAAGCGGCGGCGGGTCATGGCATCGTGCCGGGCCTGCTCCAGGATCTCTCGCGCGCGCTCGCCGGCGACGTCGACCTTAAGGTGCGTGCCAGAATCGATATCAATCGCGGCCTCGTCTCCTGTGCCTTCGCGGCCCTCGGATTCGGCATCGGTGAGGTATGCCGAGAGCACCTCGAGCATCTGCTGCTCGGTGGGACGATCGCACTGCTCGACTGAGAGACCCTTCATGATGATTTGGACGAGCGCTTCATCGCCCTCGCAGCGCGGCTCGAGCGGCGCCGGCTTGGTCTTGGTCTTTACGAGATAGAACGAGCCGGTTGCAGCGGCGTCCGTCGACTCAAAGTCAAACGGTTTGCGACCGCTGTAGAGCTGGTACAGAATGCTCGAAAGCGCATAGACGTCGATCGCGGGCGAACGGCGAAGGGCCGCGATGCCTTCGATATCCTGCGTGAGCATCTCGGGCGCGGCGTATGCGGGTGTGGCAAAGCGCCAGATGTCGGCGCGCCGGGTGATCGTGTCGTCGCCGAGAGCCATGGTCGCGGAGCCCATGTCGATGAGGCAGGGGTCAAAGGAACAATCGGCAATCTGCTGCTCGAGTGTTCGGCTGGTGGTGCGGAACATGATATTGGCAGGCGACAGGTCGCGATGGATGACCGGATTCACGAGGCCTTGGGTCATCAAGAGCGCACGAAGCACGGCGTTTCCGACGGCGGCGACCATCTGGGTGGTCAGCCCGCCTGAGGCGTCGTACGGAAGCAGGGGCAGCGCCTGCTTGAGCGAGGTGCCCTCGACCCACTCCATGAGGATGAGAGGGTCATCCTCGCACGATCCGTAGCCATAGACGCGCGGAAATCCGCGCAGGTACGAGACGGTACACAGATGACGGTACTCCTCGAACAGCGCGGCGGTGCTGGCCAGGTGCGCTGCCGATTGCTCGGCGGAGCGGTCGGGGGCTTGGCCGGAAAGGATGGCATTGTCCTTGAGTAGCTTGACGGCAAAGACCTTGCCGCTCGTGTTGGTCGCGCGCAGCACGTGCCCGATGTTGCCGTTGTTGCGGTGGGCCGTCTGGAGAATAAGCGTCATAAACCGACGCTTGGCGTCGTCCTCGGCGCTGGGGTCGACTGCTACGGCGGTATCGAACGTATCGAGACGGACGAGTTTGTCGCCATAGGCGCTATCGGTAGTATCCATGGCGTTCCTTTGTCTGGCATGGGTTGCCGCACGTTTACGCGAGCAGTGCGGATATCGGTAAAGTACCATGATAGCCGCACTGCCCACGTATACCGCTGAGCATTGTCGTTTACGACGCAGAAGGTAGAAGACGAAAGCCGGACGGCGACCGTCTTTCGATCGCCGTCCGCGCTAGTCCACAATGACAAGGAATGTCGTGTAGAGACCCAGATGGAGCCTGTCGCTGTTTTCGATTTCCACTGGGGGATAGATCTTGCCGGGCTCGCGTAGGTCGCGCGGCGGCTCGATTACGATATCGCCGTCGCCCGCGCCCGATTCGAGCACCGTGCCGTTGGTCGATCCAAGGCCCTGGGCGTACCAGTGCTCACCCTCAAGCCAAATGCGAAGATGTTCGCGCGATGCGTCGGCGCCCACATCGGTGATGCTGGGCGAGGTTTTGGGCAAGGATCCAATTACCGTGCCACGCGGATCGCGTGTGAGGGGATGGATTTGCATGTCGACGCAGTTGTCGGCATGTGTCCTGAGCAGACCGAGGTTGGGAGCGACGGCGTGCGGCTGATCCAGACTGCCCATAAAGCCACGTCCGACGGTAGTTTCGGTGGTGCCAAAGTGCCCACCCGTCTTGCTGTCGCAAAAGCGCTCGACGGTGGCCACGCCCTGAACGGGATCGGCGAGCGCCCCCGTTGCCACAAAGAGCATAAGGTAAAGCGTGCTTTTCTCACGCACGGCATTGCCGTCAAAGTTGTCGATGCGATTGAGGGCATTTGCATATAGGCGGCTGTCCAGCTTGTAGCTGGCGAGAGCCGACATCATTTCGTTGGCGGCCGGACCGCGATAGTGCTCGGCGATTGCCCGATAGGCGGACTCGCCGCCGCCGAGCTTGCTGCAGATTGCCGCGGAAAGGTTGAGCGTGGTGACGGTAAAGTCGCTGTAGATGGCGGGCGCGCACTGGTCAGGCTTGCGATGGACGATGTAACGGGTGAGATACGAGCGGTTGGAAGAGCATTTCTCGAGCAGGGTACTGCCGAGATAAGAGTTTCCATTGATGAGCATTCGGGCGATCTCGAGATGTTTAAGACCGCCGAACGAGCGGATATCGTTATAGAGGACCGAGCAAGGCGTCTCTGCTGCCACGGATACCTCCTTTGATTGCTTCCTAGCCAATATGGCGATAGGAATTAATGGCTCCCGGTGGGCGACGTATTAAATGGCTGCGCAATATACAGCGTAACCAAAGCAACATTATAGGCCACATGTTCGAAATTGCAGGAAGACTGAGAGATTTGGTTTGGACTGGACGGAAATCCCCCTCTGTCTTGTTCTGTAACATTTGGACCCGGTTTTGCCCTGCATCTGTTACAGATTGAGACAATCGGCCAGGCCCGCCCCGTCCGCCTCGTCATCTGTGGTTTACGTGGGGGCATACGGAGTGCGGGTATACTAACCGGCGGCGAATCTGCTCCATCGCTTAGAGCTGCTGCGTCTGGACGGCGCGTGATAGGGCTGCCAAAGCGATCGCCAGCGTGCTGAGCAACGTCCTCTCTGTGCGCACCTGTTTTTGTATGTATTAGCGCACTACCAAGCACGCCCGCGCGGCCGCATGCCGTGCCCATTGCGCGTGCAGATAAGGAACAACAACATATGCGTAATTCTGTATCCGACGTCACGGACGCCGAGATTCTGGACGAGGCCCGCGAGGCCATGACCCAGGCTGCCTTCGATGCCGCCGATGAGGCCAATGCTGCCCAGACCGTCGAGTCCGCTACCGAGAGCCTGCCCGCCTTTGACGAGCTGGGCCTTTCGGACGAGATGCTTCGTGCTATCGAGAACCTAGGCTACACGGCGCCCACGCCTGTCCAGGCTGGCTCGATCCCCGTGGTGCTCGAGGGCCGCGACCTGCTTGCCGCTGCTCAGACCGGCACCGGCAAGACGGCCGCCTTCTTGCTGCCGACCATGAACAACCTGGAGCACATCGCTCCGCCCAAGCCCGTGCGCGAGCGTGGCGGTCGCAACCGCCGTCGCGGCGCCAAGAAGCCCGAGGGCAACGGTCGCGGTCCCTTGATGCTCGTCATCACCCCCACGCGCGAGCTTGCCCAGCAGATCGACGAGGTCGCGAGCAAGATTGCCGACGTCACTGGCCATGTCGCCGTGACCGTCGTGGGCGGCGTGAGCTACAAGCCGCAGACCGCGGCGCTCAAGTACGGCTGTGACATCCTGGTCGCTACGCCGGGCCGTCTGGTTGACCTGATCGAGCAGGGCGCCTGCCACCTGGACGAGGTCAAGGTGCTGGTGCTGGACGAGGCCGACCGCATGCTCGACATGGGCTTTTTGCCCGCCGTCCGCCGCATTGTGCGCGAGACGCCGGCCGAGCGTCAGACGCTGCTGTTCTCGGCCACGCTCGACGAGGAGGCCGTGGGCGAGATCACCGACCTGGTGAGCGACCCGGCACGCGTGGAGATCGCGCCCGCCACGTCGACCGCCGACACCGTCGACCAGTTTGTATTCCCGGTGTCCATCGAGGCCAAGAACAATCTGCTGCCCGAGTTCCTCAAGAAGGAGGGCCCGGAGCGCACCATCGTCTTTATGCGCACCAAGCACCGCGCCGACAGCTGCTGCCGTCGTCTGGAGCGCAAGGGCATCAAGGCCGCCGCGATTCACGGCAACCGCAGCCAGGCTCAGCGCGAGCGTGCCCTTTCGGCCTTCCGCGACGGTACCGTCGACGTGTTGGTGGCAACCGACGTGCTCGCCCGCGGCATCGACATCAGCGACGTGCGCTACGTCGTGAACTTTGACGTGCCGGCCGAGCCGACCGACTACATCCACCGTATTGGCCGTACGGGCCGCGCCGGCGAGCTGGGCTGGGCCATCACGTTTGTGACCGAGCAGGATGTCGATGAGTTCTACGAGATCGAGAAGCTCATGGACAAGACCGCCGACATCTACGAGGCCGGCGACCTGCATGTGGGCCCCAATCCGCCCGCGGTTGACCCCGAGCGCGATCCTGCGGCCTTTAAGGTGAAGAAGAAGACCAAGCGCGGCAAGTCCAAGAGCAAGAAGAAGCTTGAGCAGGCGCGTCGCGACGGCAAACGCAACGGCGACGATTACGGTGATGTGGCCGGTCGTTCCAACCGCGGTCGAGACGAGCGTCGCGGCGACGGTGAGCGTCCGAGCCGTCCCAAGCGCGGCGGCAAGACCCGCGTGCGCGAGGGCGTTCAGGCTCGCGTGGACGAGGCTGTTGAGAGCGTGGCTCGCGAGGTAGCTGCCGAGGAGCGCGGCGGTGCTGGTGCCGCTGAGCAGCCTGCGCGCGGCAACCGTGCCGAGCGTCGTGCCAAGCAGTTCCAGGGCGAGGCACACCGCCGTCGTCGTGAGGACGAGGACCGCGGCGGTCGTCGTCGTGTCGAGCGCGAGGACGAGGGCCGCGGTTCGCGCGGTGGCAAGCGCGGTGCGGGCGACCGCCGGCGTTCCGGTCGTGATGACGAGCGCGGCGGCCGTGATGAGCGTCGCGGCGGCGAGGGTCGCGGTGAGCGTACTGCCCGTGGCGGTGAGTCCCGTGGCGGCAAGCGCTTTGAAGAGCGCGGTAGCCGCGGCGGCGAGCGTCGCGAGGGTGCTCGCGGCAATGGCGGCCGCGGCGGCGCTGGTCGTTCTAACGAGTCGCGTGATCGTCGTGACCCGCGTGCCAGCCGCGATCGTCGCGATGACTGGCGCAACTACGACGATACCCGCGAAGAGCGTCGCGGCGGCTATCGTGGCGGGCGTGGCGGCAACCAGGCCGGCTCCCGCGGCGGCCGTGCCGGCGGTCGCGATAATCGTGGTAGCTATGGCAATAGTCGTGGCGGCAAGCGCGGCGGCAGCTCCCGTCGCCCCGGTGACGGCGGCGGCAAGCGCAAGTAACATACGCATCGCCCGCTAGAGCGAGGTGAACCAAGGGCCCCGAGCAACTACGCTCGGGGCCCTTTTTGTTTGCCGTATCCGATCGCTAGTTCAAATGTGATTTCCTCGGGAATGCATCTAGAGGATGCCGTGGGCCTGTTTCCTACCATGCGGCAATGGGTCCCATGGGGTGCGCCGTGCATTTTTTGGAGTATTCTGCAGTTCGAGTTGTCTGCATATGATTTGACGTCGCCAACGGTGGCTTTCGGATATCCCTAGCGAGCGTTCTGAGTCAGATTTCGTCGTTTTCCGGAGCAGGGGCGCGTCATTCTCGCCATGTCGGAACCCAAAATGACGCAGCGCCCTAAAGGTTTGCCCGCTCGGGGTATTGCTGGCGCGGTCACGTTGCAGAATACTCCGTTTTTTGCACGGGCCAGGATGGGGTACCTCGGGAGAACACGGCGGTATCCCGTAAATATATACAATCTGTACCGTAATTTATACAAAACGAAGAGGCAGACAGCGTAGGGTTGGTGCATTGGGGTGCTTGATGCACCAAAATGGGGATCCCACGTGCCGTATACTCTGGCTGGATGTGAAAACGGCTTGACGCGTTGCCAGACGTAGGGGGAGGGTGTCTCGATGAGCGTATTCGAAATTGTGTTTAGTCCGACGGGTGGAACGCAGAAGGTGTCTGGCCTTGTGGCCGGGGCACTGGACAAGAATACCGTTACCGTCGATCTGACCGATAGCGGGCTAGATTTCAGCGCTGTCTCGATGACTGAGGACGACGTGGCCGTAATCTCTGTGCCGGCGTATGCCGGTAGAATCCCGGCTGTGGTGGCTGACCGGTTGGGCATGGTTCACGGCAACGGAGCGCGGGCCGTTCTGGTGTGCGTCTACGGAAACCGCGCGTTTGAGGACACGCTCGTAGAGCTGGAGGACGTTGCGAAGCATGCGGGATTCCGGGTGATCGCGGCAGTTGCGGCCATTGCAGAACATTCCATTGCGCGACAGTTTGCTGCCGGTCGTCCGGATGCGCAGGATGCGGCGCAGCTTGCTGAGTTTGCTCAGCAAATTCAGCAAAAGCTGTTGGCTGAGGATGCGTCCGAGCCCTCTATCCCCGGCAATCGTCCTTATAAACAAGCTGGAGGTCACCGCATGGCGCCCGAGGCAACAGAGGATTGCGTCTCCTGCGGTGCATGCGCCGCGGCGTGCCCCGTTTGTGCTATCGACAAGGGTGACTCCAAACGAGCAGCTGGCGAGGCGTGCATCTCCTGCATGCGCTGCATCGCCGTATGTCCGCGAGGTGCTCGCAAGCCTGATTCCAGCAAACTATCCGCTGTTTCCCAGATGCTGAGCAAGGTTTGCGTCGTGCGGAAGGAATGCGAGCTTTTCACCTAGCGCATACGAAATTGGCGCAATGGGGCCAGGTTAATCTGCACCGACCTGGTGCAAACAAACCTGTCCCCAATGCACCAGAGCAAGGAGTGTCCCCGGGTGCCGGCAGAGACGATATGAGCAGGACATAAAAACATTGAGAGCCCCTGCTGCATGAAAGACCGCGGATTAGGCCGACAATGGTG
>UQVT01000049.1 GCA_900544465.1 uncultured Collinsella sp.
CGCGACCCTGGGAAGCGTTGCCAGGGAGCCGCAGCGAGAGCGACGCCGTGCGTCGCGGGGGTCCCGCCCATAAGCGGGACCCATCGGCCGCAAGGCCGATTGCCACGCCTCGGCCCTCTCGACCTGCGCGTCGGGGAGGAGTCGGCAGTAACCTCTCCCCGATCCACAATGGAGACCTAAAGCCGCTCGTAGGCCCTCTTCACCAGCTCGCCCATAAGCTGCCTTCGCTTGCCTAGGAACTCCTCGTAATCGAGGTCCTCAAACCCAACAGGCAGGGCATGCTCCTCGCAGTTGCGGCGATACTCGTCCTCCCCCAGCGAGTCGCGGTACTTCCTGACGTACTCGCTCGGGGCGTCGTCCGAGATGTAGATGTTGTTCTGGTAGTCCACGAGGGTGAAGTTGCCCCTGTTGCTGCGCTGCGAGAGGTAGCCCCTGGACTTCAGGTAGTTGTCCGGAAACAGGTGGTGTTTGTCCAGCGCCTTCTTCGAGCCCGACGAGCCCATGAGCAGGAGCTGGGACAGCGGGGCCGTGCTGAACAGCACCTTGGCACCGAGCACGACCTGAGCCGCGACGAAGCCCCACCAGGTCGGGCCCGCCGCCTCGTTTGCGTCGAGGGAGCTGGGCAGCGTGATGGAGAAATAATCGTCCGTCATGATGGCGGCGAGCCTACAGTCGAAGTACGCCCGGAACTCATCGGCGGTCTCAAGGCGCGAGACGTCGTTAAGCTGCTGCTCGAACTCGGATTCGAAGGACCCCACATAGAGCCCCGTTATGGCTGCGGCGAAATACCAGCGCCGCACGAGCCTGCGCACAGCCAACGGCTCCATACCGAACTCGTAGCGCCCGATAAGGTAAAACGCATAACAGAACATGAGCGCATTGCCCGACCCCACCTGGTCGGAACAGACATAGCCCGCCTCCGCCAGCGTGTTGATGAAGGCATGCCAGTTGTTCAAGTCGAGCACGAGATCGAGGGCGCGACCGAACGTGGCAAAGTTCTCGGCCCGCGTCTCGGGCGTCGTTTCCTTTGTCTTGAGATCTCGCCCGCGAAGAATCTGGTAGGCATAACGCAGACGACCCCTCTTGAACCCCACGCCCACCGTGGCGCGAATGATATGCGTCGGCGAGACGGTCATGAGCGGGTTGTACGAGGTGCCCTTTGCGGGCGCATGACTCATGGCGCAGAACTCCTCTATGCGCTCCCTCATGGCAGGTTCGTAGACCGAAAGCAGGGTCATGATGAAGTCATCCTGCTTAAGCGCCTGCCCTTGCGAGTTCACGCGCACGAAGATGTCCGATACGGTCTCCTCGTCAGCCGATTCGGAAATCTCCAGCGTCGGCAGAA
This sequence comes from uncultured Collinsella sp., assembly GCA_900544465.1. GTDB lineage: Bacteria > Actinomycetota > Coriobacteriia > Coriobacteriales > Coriobacteriaceae > Collinsella. The sequence goes on from UQVT01000049.1 coordinate 1,346, forward strand.
GATAGCGCTCAAGCCCGAGTAATGCGTTGAGCCCGCTCTCGACGGCGTCCTCGCCGCCATCGTCGAGTTCGGGTTCTCCCTTTTTGGCATTCGCCTCGTTAAGGCGCTTGATGAACGCCCTGCGATAGGCGCTCAGCTTGTTCTCGTGGTTCGCCGCGAAGGCCTCGGATACGTCGGGCACATAGCGCGAATCCTTCTCGGTCGAGGCATCGGCATTCTTGAATGAGCGTGCGATGGGGTCGTAGGCGATCTTCACCGTTCGCTCCCTGAAGTTCTTGTCTCGCACGGGTACGCCGTACAGAGAGCTCAAGAGGGCAGTGAGCCTCTGCTGTCCGTCGATGACAAGGGACTTGGGGACGGCATACACCTTTTGGTTCGAGCCTATGGCAGACTTCTTGCCCGCATCATCGCTCGGAGAGTCCCACAGCATCACATAGCCGATAGGGTATCCGCGAAGCATGGAATCAAGCAGATCGCGAACCTTTTCATTGCCCCACACGAAAGGCCGTTGCAAATCAGGCAGGCCAATCTTGCCCGTCTGAACATCCTTCAGGATGTTACCGACCTCCAGCGATATGGGATTGTAGATAGAGTTGGGCACTATAGTTCACCGACCTTCTTGGCGTACAGGTTGAAAAGATGGGCGACTATCTTCTCCTCGTCCCCGCCGAAGTCGACGCCATAGGCGGCTTCGACGGCGTCGTCGAGCGCCTTGTGCGCTGTCATCAGCTCGGGGAAGAACGTCTCGTTCTTGGGATCGTACATGTCCGCGAGCGTCGCACCTTCTTGGGCATCCCGGGCGTCGAGCACGGCTTGGGCGCAACGCTCGACTTCCTCGCGTTGGGATTCCGTGGGCTCGGGCCAGACGAAGTTGTTGTAATCAATATTGGCCGAATACTGGTAATCGTCCTTCAATCTTCCGGTTACGATCCTAACCCATGCATTATGGAATTGAGATTGCAGAATGCCATAGTGATAGAGAGAAGCATTGGGTATCAATCTAACCTTGTTGCTGCAAAATATCTCTGGACCAACAAAGCCCATTGGAACACGTTTCCGTCTGCTTGAAGACACCTCTGGGATGATGATGGAACTTCCCTCGGGCATGTTCTCAACGTGAAATCTCGTTGGCTTATCTGCTATTTTTCGGGTTCCAGTGCTTTTACTTGCAAGCCTGTATTCACGAACCTGTTCTACTCTCTTTCTGCACTCGGGAAGCTGCTTTAAATCTGAGAAGGTTGCCTCCCCAAGCCACAGGCACCAGCGATGATAGCCATGAATGAACTCTTTTGATCCAAGCCATGGATGGAAGAAGCCTTCGGCCTTTGGCTCTTTCTTCAGGAAATCGTCTTTCTCCTCATCGGTAAACAGGTAGAATCCCCCATCAATAGGTTTATTTCCGATGCCCATTTCCGGAACATCACAAATAGGCTTGCTGCGGCTGTAGATGAATACATCAGGGGCGTCTTTCAGATACGCATTGATTCGAGCCGTGGGAATCTGTTCTTCGTCGCTGTCCGGGGTCGCGTGGTAGAAGAGCGTCTTGGTCCCCGACTCGCGGGAGAACCCGACGATGACACAGAACACGTGTGCCTTGTCCGCAGCCTCGTTGTCCCACCTGAACGTGTTGTGCGCGAAGTCGATGTGGATACCCAGGTCGTGCAGGGGTTTCCAGAGGTTGGCGACCTGCTCGCCCTGACATATCGAGTTGGTCGAGACCAGGGCGCAGCGCGTGCGCTTCCCTTGCGTGAACCTCGCGGCCTTCATGTACCAGGCCCCGCAGTAGTCGATGTTGCCCGCGTTCTTCGCGCCGTCGAAGACCTCAAGGAGTTCGGCCTTCTGCTCCTTGGACTGGTTGCGGGCCCCAAGGAAAGGCGGATTGCCCACGAGGTACGTGAGGTCATCGGGGAACACCTCGGACCAATCGGTCTTGAGGGCGTTGCCCTCATGGAGGTTGCTGAGGCTCCTGAGCGGCAGGAAGTCGAAGTCGTAGTCGACGTATATCTCCTGCGTCTTTCGGAGCATCTGCTCCTCGGTGATCCAAAGGGCGGTCTTAGCGACCGAGACGGCGAAGTCGTTTATCTCGATGCCGTACAGCTGGTCCAGGGACACGCGGACAGGGCTGTCCTGCGCAACGACGAGGGACGTCTGTCCCGCGTTGCCGGTCTCCTCGCTGAGCTCGTCCTCGATGATTCGGTTCTCGATGGTGCGCAGCTGCCGGTACGCCTCGGTAAGGAAGTTGCCCGAGCCGCACGCGGGGTCACCGATGGTGATGGAGGCCACCTTGTCGTGTAGCCTCGCCAGGGCCTGCTTGCGCTTGGCAGCTGTCTTCTCGCCCTCGTCCTCGTGCAGTTCGTCCCACAGCTCGTCGAGGAAGAGCGGCTTGAGGCAGCGCTCGATGTTCTCGACGCTCGTGTAGTGCATGCCCCCGGCGTGGCGCGTCTCGGGGTTCAGCGTGCCCTCGAACACGCCGCCGAAGATGACGCCCGAGATCTCGCGCCAGTGGAAGTCCTGGGACGCGTCGGTGATGGCCTCGAGGATCTCCGGGGTCATCTGCGGGACGATGATGGAGGAGTCGGCGAACAGACCGCCGTTCACGTAGGGGAAGGCCGCGAGGTCCTCGTCCATGTACTCGTCCCTCTGCTCTAGGGGCGTGTCGATCGTCTCAAACAAATCGACCAGTTTTCGGCGGAGCTTCGCGGGGTCTCCCTCGCAGTACCTGCCGAACGCCTGGTGCGATTGCAGGAGGTCGGCGTCCTCGGCGTAGAGCAGGAAGATGATTCGGGTGATGAGCACGTTGAGGGAGCGCTGCTCCTCTTGCGCCCGCTCGTCCTTCTCCTCGATGTGGTGGTACTGCTTGGCGAGGGCATCGTAGAGCCTGGAGACGTAGGCCCCGGCCTCGATGGAGAGCTGCTGCTCCTTGTGCAGGCGGCTCGTCTCGTTGGAGGTCAGGAAGGACAGAAGATACAGGCTGTCCGGGAGCTCTTCGAGGGAGAACTCCTGCACGGTATCCTCGGGCCGCTCGTTGTCGAGGTCGTAAAGGCGAAAGGTCCCGAAGTTGCACGTCATCACCCAGCGGGGGCGCTCGGAGTACGGCAGGTGCCGCGCGTACCACATGGCCTGCTGGAGCGGCGTCTCCATGCCGCCGTTCCTGGGTTCGGGCTTGTCGAGGTCGATGTCCCACGACTTCTGCTCGCAGAGGAAGTTGTGGTCGGAGACGAACACGTCGATGCGGCGGCCTCTCACCTTCCGCTCGAAGTCGACGAAGCTGTCTATGGTGTTGGACGGGATGCCCAGGACGTTGATGAGCAGGTCGACCCAGAACTTCTGCGTATCCTGCTGCTCGTTGTTGGAGCCTGCGGGGATGGCACCGAGGCGCTTCTTCCACCGTTTGACGAACTCCTTTACCTCTTTCTTGCTGGCAGGCATACCGGACCTCCTGCGTCGTTGTCACTTTCGGACAATTTTAAGGGGTACAAGCCCTCTTCCAAGCGGAAGGGCGAGTTTTCAACGGTCCACGGTGTCGCAGGGTCCCAGGCGAAACCCGAAGACGCCGGGGGCTGTTGGAAACTCGCCCATCTCACAGCAACGTCACCCTAGGTTTTCAACGCTTTCCATGGCCGAAGGGCTTCTTATAAGCCCGTAGGCTGTGGGAAGCGTTGGAAACCGGATATTTGGGTGAAATATCGGAGTGAAATATGTAGGCGAGCTGTTTTCATCATAGAACTTTCTTTCACCCCTTTTTCACCCCTCTATCGTCTATTTAGCCCTATCTATACAGAAGCAGGTCAGACGATTTATACCGTCTGACCTGTAATTTCTTCTGGTGCCCCCGGTGCGATTCGAACGCACGACACCCGCTTTAGGAGAGCGGTGCTCTATCCCCTGAGCTACGGAGGCATGTTGTACTAGTGTAGCAGATTTACACGTTGTGATGCAGCGTGTAGCCACTCTTCGAAGTTGCGGTGGAACAGCCCTCCGGAAAGTGCGTCCCACTATCCAGGCAAATTCTGGGTCAGACTTTCCCCATGGGACCTCGCTGGGAAACTGTGTCCCAGAATTTCGACTCGAAACGGGACACGGTTTCCCAAACGGGCCCGTTCCGGAAACTACATCCCGCAATCGGCACTCGAACCGGGATGCACTTTCCCGATCGAGCCTCATGGGAAACCGCGTCCCACTTTAGGGGGGCGCTCTTTAATGGCTAGTTGCCTTTGTGGAAAAGGTTCTTGATGACGGAGGGGATGCTCTTGGCGCCCTTGGCCGTCACATCGATAAAGTCGGGCGAACGAACGAGCTTGTCCTCGTCAATGTACTTACGCACCGCGCGAAGCGTTTCCTTGTCATTGCGCGTCGAAAACGTAAAGTGGCCATTCTCTTTGGTAAAGATGGCAAAACGCGTAATCTTCTTGGTGCCGCGCAAAACCTCGGCGGCAATATAGTCGACCTCGTCCCACGGGATTTGGATATAATCCTCGGGATTGCGCTCGTTATAGTACTCAAACGCCTTATTGCCCACCATCACGTTACCGTGACTGGTAAGCCCCATCAGGCAGGTTGCCGGCGTTGCCAGATCGACCGTGCTGTTCTGAGATTGCGCCATACGCGCCTCGCCCTCCAAATAAAACAATCGGACCGCATCCAGTGTACCCACCGGGTGCGGTCCATTTCAATGGCTCAAAAGCCCTTGCCTAGCAACTCTCGGTCTTAAGCCGAAGCGTGCTTACATGAAGCCGCAGACGCGACCGATGATGCCGACGGCGAAGAGAGCCAGGATGATGACGATCGGGCTGACCTTCTTCTTGAGGAGCTTGCAGACCAGAAGGGTCAGGCACACGGCGGCAAGGCCGGGGATGAGCTGATCGAGGTTGGCCTGAAGCGTGGTGACCTTCACCGGGTCGAGTGCGTTGGCACCGACAGAGCTGTACATCGTCAATGCCTGCTTGATGCCCTCAGAACCGGCGGGCAGGTTGGCCCAGTCGATATAGGCGCCAGCGGACTGCGTGACCTTGGAGACGACCGGGGTGAAGGAGATGGACACCCAGCGCTCGACCAGGGCGCCGATGATGAACATACCCAGGATGGAAGCACCCTCGGTGACCTTGCCCATCAGACCGCCGGAGAGGTCCTTGGCGATGGAGGAGCCGACCTTGTAGCCAAACTCCTGCGTGTACCACAGGAAGGCGTAACGGATGATGTTCCACGCGAAGAAGAACAGCAGCGGACCGGCGATGCTGCCGGACAGGGCCAGGGAAGCGCCCAGTGCACCCAGAATCGGGCGAAGGGTGAACCAGAAGGCGGGGTCGCCGACGCCGGCGAGCGGGCCCATCATACCGACCTTGACGCCCTGAATGGCGACGTCGTCAATCGGAGCACCGTTGGCGCGCTCCTCCTCGAGGGCGAGGGTAACGCCAATGACGGGGGCGGAAACATAGGGGTGGGTGTTATAGAACTCCAGGTGGCGCTTAAGAGCGGCAATCTGGTCATCCTTGCTGGTGTAGAGCTTCTTGATCGCAGGGATCATTGCGAAGCACCAGCCGCCGTTCTGCATACGCTCGTAGTTCCACGAGCCCTGAAGGAACTGATGACGGAAGCAAACCTTCTTACGGTCAGCCTTGGTGAGCTGAATCTTGTTCTCTGCCATATGTATCACTCCCCTCCTACTCGTAATCGTTCAGAATGTCGCCGAGCGGGTCACCGGAGCCACCGCCCATGCCGCCACCCTGCTTGGCCAGATCCTTAAGGCCAAGGTAGATGAGGGCAAGGGAGATGCCGATGAGGCCAAGGGCGATCAGCGTGAGCTGAGGGATGGCAGCAAGGACAAAGCCGAGGATGAAGAACGGCCAGGTCTCCTTGGTGGCCATCATGTTGATGACCATGGCGTAACCGACGGAAGCGACCATGCCGCCGCCGACAGCCATGCCGCCGGACAGCCAATCGGGCATAGCGTTAAGCGCGTTGGTAACGGCCTCGGCCGGGATGATGCACAGAAGTACTGCCGGGATGGCGATACGAACACCCTGCATGAGGATGCCGGCGTACTGCCAACGCTCGATGCCGGCGAAGTCGCCCTTCTCGGCGCAGGCGTCCATGGCGTGAACCATAGCGGTAGCCAGGGTACGGCAGATCATGGTCAGGAACAGACCAGCGACCGACAGCGGGACGGCGACGGCGATGGCGGCGGTAACGGCCTTGGCCGAATCGGTGGCGCCACCGTTGAGGGCGAGCACCATGATGATCGAAGAAGCGACCGAGGCCAGAGCGGCGTCAGGCGCGACGGCGGCGCCGACGTTAGCCCAGCCAAGGGCCATCATCTGGAGCGAACCGCCCAGGAGGATGCCCTCCTGAAGGTGACCGGTTACGAGACCGATAAGCGTGCATGCCACGAGCGGCTGATGGAACTGGAACTCATCCAGAATGCCTTCCATACCGGCAAGCAACGCGACAATCGCAACAAGCAGAATAGTGATTGCAGACATGTATCGGACCCTCCTTTACTATGCTTGAGCGGCCAGTTCGGCCTTAGCTTTCTTCAACATGGCGTCGAGATCCTCGGAGGAATCCGAAGGAACCTTGCGGACCTCGAACTTGACGCCCTTGGCCTTGAGAGCCTCGATGGTCTTGACATCGTCATCGCCCATAGCGACAGCGTTAGTGACGACGACCTTGCCCTTGGAGTGGGCCATGGAACCGATGTTGGCTTCCTTGATGTCGACGCCGGCCTCGATGGCCCTGAGCAGATCCTGCGGGTTCTCGAACAGCAGCATCGCCTTGGTGTCGCCAAAGCGCGTGTCCTTGACGACCTCGGCCATCTTCTTGATAGGCACGACGTTGGCGTGGACTCCCGGAGGGGCAGCCTGCTCGATCATGGTCTTGCGGAGCTCGTCGTGAGCAACGCCGTCGGAGACCACGATGATGCGGTTGGGGTTGATCTGCTTGGTCCACGTGGTGGCCACCTGACCATGCAGCAGGCGCGTGTCGATACGGACGTGGGCGATCTTGATGTGCCCGTCGCCGATCACCGTTCCCGGAGGAATGGCACCCGCAGGAGCAGCGGCGGCCGCAGCCGGCTTCTTCTCCTCGGGCTCCAGAGACTCGGGCTTGACGCGCACGCCGGCCTTAGCCTCAGTCACGAGATGTTTTGCGATCGCATGTGCAGTGTTCTTTGCGTCAAAGCGCTGCGAATATGCCTCGATGAGCATAGGCAGGTTGACACCGGTGACGATAGCCCAGGAATCGTGGCCCTCGATGAGCCCGCTGATCTGGTTGAACGGCGTGCCGCCCCACAGATCAACGAGGAAGAGCACCTGCTCCTGGTCCTCGAAGGAAGCGATTGCCTCCTCGACCTTGGCACGGAAGTCGTCGGGGCCCATGCTCGGCTCGAGCGAGACCACGGCAACAGACGGCTGATCGCCAAAGACCATCGAGCCCGTCTGCTTGATTCCAGCCGCCAAGTCACCATGGCTAGCAAGAACAATACTTACCATCACATAACCTCCTTTTTGTCTACGTAATTCCTACACGACATGAAAGGAGTATACCTGTTTGGATTGTGGAATTATAGCTAAATTCGCAAAAGGTTGGATTATTTGTTTAAACGTCTAAGTTTGTTACAAATTGATTACATTGCTGATTTATAGCTCATTGCCTGCTAAAACGTGATTTTCCGATTGCTTTCAAAGACATATAAAGGTGCACTGTTCGTTAAGACCGCTTTTAGGTGGATCCCAATGCGTCTGCGTGCCGCCATTTTGTTTAAACAGACATGACTTGACTAACCGAAGCAAATATGTTTAGAACTCTAGCCCATGTAGTCATTGGATGTTAGGCGATGTGGAGGGGGTTGGCCGCGTCAACGGCGTTGGGGGCATCAGAGGGGCCGTCGGAGGCAGCGTCTGCCGGGTCCTCGTCGGGGGTCTCAACCTGCTTGATCATGACCTCCTGGCCCTGTAGCAGGTATGTCTCTCCGCTACCGCAATGGGGACAGGTCTTGCCGTGCTCGACCGTCGCGTAGTCGCGGCCGCACGCCTCGCAATGTGTAACGGCCTCGACGAGCTCCACGATAAGCTCCGCGCCCTGCGCGATAGGCTTTTTATCTGCTGCCCAGCGCCAAGCGTCGAGCAGCAAGTCGGGAACGACGCCCGAGACCTCGCCCAGCAGCAGCGTGACGCTCGAAACGCGACGCACGCCATGAGCGCGCGCCACATTCTCAACATCACGAATGATGTGATACACGATTCCCAATTCATGCAAGGCGAAACCCTTTCTGCAGAGGTTGATTCGATGCAAACTCAAAGCAAGGGGACGACGAGATCTAGTCTGCGCCGTCCCCTTACCCGCCATGGCTACCTATTTACGACCAAATTTAATCTTGATGGCGCGCTTGAGCGCATACTTGCCGAGGCTCGGGAGCTTTTGCTCGTATTTGACCATCGTTGAGCACTCGGGGCGGTCGCGATCCAGATGGATAGCGTCAAACGCGCACTTGGTGGTGCACAGGCCGCAGCCGATGCACTTGTTGGGGTCGACGATCGAAGCGCCGCAGCCCAGGCAGCGGGCGGTCTCGGCGCGCACCTGCTCCTCGGTAAAGGTCTCAACATACTCGCTAAACGGCGCAGCCTTCTCGCGTTCGCGGTCCACATGCGCAACCTCGCGGCTCGCGTTGTCGTAGCTCTCGAGCACAACGTCGTCGCGGTCGAGCGCGGTGTAGCGGCGTTGATTGCGGCCGATGGTGAGCGTGGATCCCGGCTGCACAAAGCGATGGATGGACACGGCGGCCTCGTGGCCGGCGGCGATAGCATCGATGGCAAAGCTGGGGCCGGTGTAGACGTCGCCGCCCACAAAGATGTCGGGCTCGGCGGTCTGGTAGGTCTGGGGATCGGCAAGGGCACCCTGACCGCGGCCAAGCTCCACCTTGGAGCCAGCCAGCAGGTCGCCCCACACAATGGACTGACCGATCGACATGACGACACGGTCGGCATCGACACGGCGCAGATCGTTCTCGTCGTACTCGGGCGCAAAACGGCCCTCGTCGTCAAAGACACGCGTGCAGCGCTTGAAGGTGATACCGCATACACGACCGGCCTCGTCCAGGTGAATCTCCTTGGGGCCCCAGCCGCAGCTGATGTGAGCGCCGTCCTCAACGGCCTCGCGACGCTCCTCCTCGCTGGCGGGCATCTGGGCCTCGCTCTCCAGGCAGAACATCTCAACGTGCTCAGAGCCCAGACGGCAGGCGTTGCGGGCAACGTCGATGGCCACGTTGCCGCCGCCCACCACAATGGTGCGGCCGGACAGGGTATCGATCTTGCCGCTGTTAACCTCGCGAAGGAAGTCGACGGCCACGGTCACGTCCACGGCATCCTCGCCCGGAATACCGGCAAGGCGGCCGCCCTGGCAGCCGATGGCCACGTAAAAGGCCTTAAAGCCCTGCGCGCGCAGCTCGTCGAGCGTCACATCACGACCGACCTCCACGCCATAGCGGAACTCGGCACCCATCAGGCGAATGATCTCGACCTCGGCCTCGATAACATCCTTCTGCAGCTTAAAGCTGGGAATGCCATAGGTGAGCATGCCACCCGGGCGCTCGTTCTTCTCGAACACGACGGGCTTGTAGCCCTTCTCGGCCAGATAGAAAGCGCAGGACAGGCTGGCCGGACCGGCACCGATGATGGCGATCTTCTGATCAAAGCCGCCAGCGCGCGTCGGCGTAACCACGGGCGGGACGTAGCGGGTCGCGGCATCCAAATCGCGCTGGGCGATGAACTTCTTGACCTCGTCGATAGCCACGGCGGCGTCCACACGGCCGCGGGTGCACGCATCCTCACAGCGGCGGTTGCACACACGGCCGCAGATAGCGGGCAGCGGATTCTCGCGCTTAATGAGTGCTAGGGCCTCGTCATAGCGACCCTGAGCCGCGAGCTTCAAATAGCCCTGAACGGCAACGTGCGCGGGGCAGGCCGTCTTGCAGGGAGCGGTGCCGGACTCATGCGTCTCGATGC
>UQVT01000050.1 GCA_900544465.1 uncultured Collinsella sp.
TCGAGGATGGCCATGCGGATGCCGTCTCCGAGTTCTACGAAGCGGTTGACGCGCCCCTGTATTACGGGCTGCGCAGTCCACAGCGCCTCTTTATCGAGGCCATGGCGGTTGACGAGGACAAACCGACGCGCATGGCGGATATCATTGAGCGCTGTGATCGTACCCAGAGCTGGGCGAGTAAATATCGCGCAAGCCTGATTCGCGAGCGCGTCATCGAGGCTGCCGGATACGGTCTCGTCCGGTTTACTGTGCCCATGCTGGGCGAGTACATCCGCGACCGCATTTTATGGCACGAGTAATGTGAAAAGGGACGGCCCCTTTGTGACATCGATAGATGTGAGGTCAAAACATGGCGATTCAAACTGAGCGATTGACGCTTCGTCCGTGGCGCGAGACAGATGCGGCGAGCTTGTATGCATACGCGAGCGACCCGGACGTGGGGCCGGCTGCGGGCTGGCCGCCCCATCGAAGCATTGAAGAAAGCAGAGAGATCATTCGGACGGTCTTTACGGCGCCCCATACCTTTGCCATTTGCCTGCCTGAGACAGACGAGCCCGTGGGCAGCATCGGGCTCATGCCGCCTCGCTGTGAGTCGAACAGCCAAAGAGGCGGACTCGAGTTCGAGGTGGGCTATTGGATCGCCAAGCCGTTCTGGCGCCGAGGCTTTGCTCCCGAGGCGGTGCAAGCCATGCAGCGCTATGCGTTCGAAACACTTGGCTGCAAGGCATTTTGGTGCGGATACTACGAGGGCAATAACAAGTCGCTACGCGTTCAGCAAAAATGCGGCTTCATGCCTCATCACGTTGAACGCGACGTGCCCTGCGAGCTTATGGGCGATGTGCGTACCGAGTACTTTACGTATTTGACCCGCGAAGACTGGCGCAGGCAGGCACAGTGCAAGTAATGTGACAAAGGGACAGTTCCTTTGCCACGTTCGGCTAACAGGAAGGGGAGCGATGGCGGTGTCGCAACAACCAAGTGCTATCGAGGTGCGTGGCGCGCGCGTTCATAACCTTAAAGACATCGATATCGATATTCCGCTGGGAAAGCTTGTGGGCATTGCCGGCGTGTCGGGTTCGGGCAAGAGTTCGCTGGCGCTGGGGGTTCTTTATGCCGAGGGCTCGCGCCGTTACCTGGAGGCGCTCAGCACCTATACCCGCCGTCGCCTGACGCAGGCCGAGCACGCTCAGGTGGATGAGGTATTGCACGTGCCGGCGGCTCTCGCATTGCATCAGCGCCCCAGCGTGCCGGGCGTGCGTTCCACCTTTGGCACCATGACCGAGCTCAACAATAGCCTGCGTCTACTCTTTAGCCGCTGCGCCCATCACGTGTGCCCGCATTGCGGGGCGCGTGTGGAGCCGAGCCTTAACGTGGCTGCGGGCCTGTCGCTCACGTGCCCCGCATGCGGCCGCGAGTTCTACGCGCCGGGTGCCGAGGATTTGGCTTTCAATAGCGGTGGTGCATGTCCCACCTGCGGCGGCACCGGCGTTATGCATGAGGTGGACGAGGCGAGCTTGGTGCCCGACGAGTCAAAGACTATCAACGAGGGCGCGGTGCTTCCTTGGGGCACGCTCATGTGGGATCTGATGAAGCAGGTGGCCGGCGAGATGGGCGTGCGCACCGACGTGCCGTTTAACCAGCTCACGCCTCAAGAGCGCGACATCGTGTTTCATGGTCCGGCGGTTAAGAAGCACATCCTCTACGTGCCCAAAAACGGCGAGGGCGCTACGCCACTCGACTTTACCTATTACAACGCCGTCTATACCGTCGAGAATGCGCTCGCCAAGGTCAAGGACGATAAGGGCTTAAAACGCGTTGCGCGCTTTTTGCGCGAGGGCCCATGCCGCGATTGCGGCGGCACGCGTCTCTCCGAGGCTGCGCGGCAGCCCCAGGTGCGCGGTATCAATCTGGCACAGGCGGCGGCCATGACTTTGGGCGAGGCGATTGAGTGGGTGCGTGGGGTGCCCGCATCCTTGCCGCCCGAGATGCAGCCCATGGCAGCGGATATCTGCGATTCATTTTTGAGCACGGCCCGTCGTCTGGTCGACCTGGGTCTCGATTACCTTTCACTCGATCGCGCCGGTGCCACGCTCTCCACGGGTGAGCGCCAGCGCGTGCAGCTTGCTCGCGTGGTGCGCAACCGATCGACAGGCGTGCTCTATGTGCTGGACGAGCCTTCGATCGGCTTGCATCCTGCCAATGTCGACGGCTTGGTGGGTGTGATGCGCGATCTGGTGGATGACGGCAACACCGTGGTTGTTGTCGACCACGATACGCGCGTACTGGCGGAAGCCGACTATCTCGTCGAGATGGGCCCCGTTGCCGGAGCAGACGGCGGTAATGTGATTGCCACTGGTACGGTAGGCGAGGTCGAGCAATCGCGGGGCAGCCGCATCGCTCCGTTTTTGCGCGCAGAGCCCAAACGCTTGCGTCCGCAGGTGACTGACGACGAGATGTTCGACCAGGGGCATATCCACATGGCAACCGATGCTATCCATACCGTCAAGCCGCTCGAAGTCGATATCCCGCGCGGCCGTCTCGTCGCGGTTACGGGCGTTTCGGGCTCGGGTAAGACGACGTTGGTGCTCGAGACGCTCATTCCGGCACTCAAGGCGCAGGCAGCCGGCGAGCGCCTGCCGGGGCACGTGCGTTGGGTCGATGCCGAGGGCATTGCCCGCGCAAATCTGATTGACGCTACGCCCATCGGCGCCAACGTGCGCTCGACGGTGGCGACTTATGCCGACATCCATGATGAGCTGCGCCGCGCCTTCGCCCGTACGCCCGAGGCCAAGGCGGCCGGCTACAAGGCGGGCGCCTTTAGCTACAACACTGGCGCCTTGCGTTGCCCTACGTGCGATGGCACGGGTTCGATATCGCTCGACGTGCAGTTTTTGCCCGATGTCGAGATCGTCTGCCCGGCATGTCGCGGCTCGCGTTATGCGGATGCGGCTTCGCATATCCATCGCGAGGGCAAGGACGGGAGCTTGCTTACGTTGCCGCAGCTCATGGACATGAGTGTGGACGAGGCCCTCGACGCCACGGTGGGACTCAAGAAGGTTCAGGCGCGCTTGCAAACCTTGCACGACCTGGGCTTGGGTTATCTCACGCTCGGTGAGCCCACGCCGGCGCTCTCGGGCGGCGAGGCACAGCGTCTTAAGCTTGCGAGCGAGATGGGCCGCGTGCAGGATGATGCCGCGTTTGTGTTTGACGAGCCCACGATCGGCCTGCATCCGCTCGATGTTCAGGTGTTGCTGAGTGTGTTCGACGGCCTCGTTGCCAAGGGCGCCACAGTTGTCGTGATCGAGCACGACCTCGACCTTATCCGTAACGCCGATTATGTGATCGACATGGGCCCGGGCGGTGGCGATGCCGGCGGGCAAATCGTCTGCGCCGGCACGCCGGGCGACATCGCGGCTTGCTCCAAGAGCATTACCGGTCGCTACCTATAGGCAATGTGACAAAGGGACTGCCTCTTTGTCACATTGATTTCTATTTCACGCATTGAGCCGCGAGATAGTCGCGGAAGAATGGCAATTCAAATGCGACGAGCCCTCGTCCTCGTTCTCCGATGATGCCGGCATCTATCATGCGGCGTCGGTAGCGGGAGACCTGCTGCGGCGAACGCTTGAGGCGCTCGATAAGGTCGGCGGTGGTGGACTCTTCTTCGTCATCGAGCATGGCGATGAGGAATCGCTTGTCCTCTGCAGTGAGTTCCCGATAGGTTGCCGCGAGGATTCGGTCGTCCATCTCGTCGCGCGCGATTTTGATTCCCAGGTCAAAGTCGCGTGACGAGATTTCCTTCGAATCGCTTGTGAGATCCCAGGCACGGTAGCCTACGAGTTGCAATAGGAAGGGAAAACCAGAGATCGAGCGAACTGCTCTATCGATTCCCTCAGCATCTGCCAGGCGATCGTTTTCCTGGATTGTGCGAATCAAGGCCTCGCGCACGTCATAGTCGGCAATGCGACCCAGATGATATTGTTGGGCGCGGCGAAGGAACGAGACCGTCTTGTGGTTCAGCAACGTCGAGACGTTGTTGGGAAGTCCCGCCATGAGCAGCGCGACGCGTTTCCCATCGGTCACAAAGTGCTGATACGTCGCTGCGAGCTGAATCATTTCGTCGAGTGTCGGGTCCACCTCGTCAACCGTGACGAGCAGACCGGTGCCCGCCTCGTTGAGCTGGTCGATGATGTCGCTCATGCGATAACGCCAGGTTGAGGCATCGTGAACGCGATTGACCTCGATGCTGCCGAGAGGTGCAATTCCGAGACCGGTGACTTCGAAGTTGTTAGACGGGTCAATAAGATGGCCGGCAGCACGTTTCGCCCCGAACTCGATTTCCTCAAGCATTCCCGGGAGCGCGGTTGTCTTTACGGCAATCCAGCCGTGGGATTCCGCCCTTGTCGCGAGCGACGACATGAGAGCGGTTTTACCGGTTCCACGCGCGCCTGAGAAGATCGAGGTCAATTCTGGGCGCCTGCGCTGGCTCAAGAAGGCACGGTCCAAATCCCGAATAATCTGTTGTCTGCCAGCGAGATGGGCAGGAACCTCGCCAAAGCTAGGGGTAAACGGGTTCTCGAGATATTTCACAAGGCTCTCCTTTCACACCGCCGTTTAACTTCATTTTACTTTAGTTAATTCTGATTAAAAGTGAGGGCTCTTTATCTAGAGCATCAATTAGGCGTGTGTGCCATCGACGTGGCGCTCGAATGTGACAAAATGATAGTCCCTTTGTCACATTCCCGGAAAGCCTGTTTGGCGCAGAGCTTCGTAGAGGACGATGGCGGCGCTGTTGGATAGGTTGAGGGCGCTGATGCGGTAGTCGTCCGGGTTGACGAAGTTGCCGCAGATATCCTGCTGGAGGATGGCCTCGTGGCTGTCCTCGGTATGCCCGAGCGATTCCTCGTGGGCTTCCCAGGCCTCGGCGTTATCGAGTGAGTCGCAATCACGCAGCATCGGGATGCGCTCGCAGCGCTCGGGCGCCGCGGCAAGCAGTGGCTCGGGAATGCCTGAGCTCTCGCTGCCAAAGACCAAGTAGTCACCGTCGCGGTAGGTGCTTTGCGCATAGGTTCGGCGCGCCTTTTTGGTCAGCAGATGCAGGCGTTCGTCGGCAGGGGAGAGACCATTGCGCGCAAGGAAATCCTCCCAGCCGGCATAGGTGGTCACGTCCAAGTTTTGCCAGTAGCCCAGGCCGGCGCGACGTACTGTCTTGTCGTCGAGCGAAAAGCCCAGTGGCTCCACCAGATGTAGACGGGCGCCGGTGACCACGCAGGTACGGCCGATATTGCCCGTATTGGCCGGAATCTCGGGCGCATACAGCACGATGTTGAACATGAATCTCCTTGGCTCAGAACGAAAAACCACCACGAAGGGGACAGGCACCTTCGTGGTGGTTTGGCGGTTACGTAGCGGAAAAATGTCCGCTTGGATAAACCTAGGCGCGGTGCCAGTCGGTCAGGCAGGCGTCGAGGGAGGCGATGAGCGCATCCTTGTCCATGTGACGGCCGATGATGCACAGGCTCGTCATGCGGTCGCCCGTCTCGTCGTCCCAAATCTGCATGATTTCGGGGTTCTCGTCGATGATCTTCTGCTTCTCGCCCTCGGGCGCGGAGTCAACGAACAGACCGTTCTCCATCAGGCGCATCTGGTGGCCAGCCTGCTCAAACATGTAGCACATGTCCGGATCGCCGGTCTGCCACAGCGGGCCCTTGACGCGGATGACCTCGTCGGGCCACTCCTGCTCAACAAAATCGGTGAACTTCTGCAGGTCAAACGGCTTGCGGCGCGAGTAAACAAAGGTCTCGATGTCGTACTCGAGCACCTCGGGGTCATCGTGCTCCTCGGGATGCTCCATGGCATCGATCCAGGCGGCGGAGTTGTAGGCGCGCATAAAGTCGAAGCGGTCGGTGTCGAGCAGCTCCTCCATGGGGACCTCGCCGTTTTGGGCCTCGACGATCACGGCATCTTTCTGCAGGCTGCGCACGATGGCCTTGAGCTCGGCGATCTGCTCAGGGCTCACGGTATCGGTCTTGTTGAGGATCAGCGTGGAGCAGAACTCGATCTGCTGGATAAGCAGGCTCTCGATATCGTCCTCGTCGATATCCTCAGCCAGCAGGTCGCGACCGCCGTTGAACTCGTCGTACATGCGGGCGCAGTCGACCACGGCCACGATGTTGTCGAGCGCGAGCTTGGGCTCGCCGCCCACCTTGGCCTCGTCGCAGAAGCTCGAGATGGTGTAGGCGATGGGGATGGGCTCGCAAATGCCCGAGGCCTCGATGATGATGTAATCGAACTTGCCCGAATCGGCGATGCCCTGCAGCTGGTTGGCCAGGTCATCCGAAAGCGTGCAGCAGATGCAGCCGTTGGTGAGCGGGATGAGGTCGTCGGTCTCGGAAAGGCCGCCGTCGGCGATAAGGCTGGCGTCCACATTGATCTCGCCGATATCGTTGACGATTACGGCGGCGCGGATGCCGCCGTCGTTAGCGAGGATGTGGTTGAGCAGTGTGGTCTTGCCGGCACCGAGGTAGCCGGTAAGCATGATGATCTTCACGGGTTTGTTGGGCATGTGCCCTCCTTTGTTAGACATGGCTTACAGTTGAATCTTATGCCAAACGCTCGCTCTTATACCCACGCGCTGGCAAATAACACAGGCTACTCCCAGGCTCCCCATACATCGGGGCAATAACCGACGGTGGCCTTTTTGCCGTTGCGTACGATGGGCTCGGCTAGAACCTGCTGGTTCTCGAGCAGTTTGTCGAAGCGCTGACTGGGGGTAAGGTGCTGAATGAGCGCGAGCGTCTCCTCGTCCTTGGCCTTGGGGTTGAGCAGTTTGTCGATGCCGCCGACCGCCTGCATCACGCTCGTGAGCTCGCCCTTGCTCATCTCCTTTTCCTTAAGGTCGATAAACTGCACCTTAATGCGGCGCTCCTTAAAATAACGCTGCGCCTTCTTGGTGTCGAAAGACTTTTTGGTGCCAAAAATCTGGATATTCATGTTCCGCCGTTCTACCTGATGAAGTTGGTGCGCTCGCGATCGGCTTCGGGGGCTTCGATGCCGGCGGCCTGTCCTGCTTCGATACAATGCAGAAGCCAGGCCATGTTCTTGCCGATGTTTCGCATGGTGGCCAGGCCCTCGGCGTCCTGGGTGGCCTCGCCCTGCATGGCACCAAAGACGTTGTTCCAGTACGTGGAGGCTACCACGGGCATCTGGTTGATAGTGAAGTACTTGTTGAGCACGTCGAAGGTCGTCGACGTACCGCCGCGACGGGCGACGGCGACGGCAGCGCCCGGCTTGTGCGCAAAGGCCTTGCTGCCGGCATAGAAGGCGCGATCGAGGGCCGAAAGGATGCGGCCGCTGGGGTGCGCATAGTAGACGGGCGAGCCAAAGACAAAGCCGTCTGCCTGCTCGGCGGCAGCGATGAGCTCGTTCACCACGTCATCGTCAAAGGTGCAGCGCCCGCCAAGCTTGCCGCACTGACCACAGCCGATGCAGTCGCGAATGGGCTTGGCGCCCAGCTGAAACACCTCGGTATCAATGCCTTCGGCGTTGAGCTGCTCGGCGACCTCGGCGAGTGCGCGGGCGGTGTTGCCGTTTGCCTTGGGGCTGCCATTGACCAAAAGAACCTTCATCACAAACTCCCTCTGCTTTTGGTGACTTCTGCAGAGGATTATCGCACGATGGGGGAGGCGGCGCGGGCGCGGCGCTAATCCAGTTTGGTGCCTGGCACCTGCACGGCTTTTCCGAGCAACGCTTTGAGCTCGTTCAAAATGGAAACGGGCTGACGGTCGACGCCGTCCAGATGGAGCGTGGCCACGCGAATGGGTGGCTGATATTCAAATGGGCCAAAGAGCACGGGCGAACCCAGGAACTGCTCGATTTCCTCTGCAATCGCATCGGTTTCTTCGGGATCAAAGTCGTCGAAAAGAGCCACGAACATCGGTCCCGTCGAGCGGAACATACGACCCTTACCGCGCGAGCATTCCACCAGACAGGCGGCACATTCTGCCAAAACGCGGTCGCCCGCATCAAAGCCAAAGCGGGCATTGACCTGAGCGATATCGTCGATTTTGATGGCGATCAAACCAGCCTTGCGCGCCACGCGACGCATTTCGCCAATGGCGTTGACCAGGGCGTGAATATCGCCCAAGCCGGTCACGGAATCGGTCGTATCTGCCAAGCTTCGGTTGATGATAATGCCCACATACATGCCGGGCTCGGTATCGGTGCCGTCCAAGCGGTAGCCCGTGCAGTCGCAAAGCACGTATTTTCCGGTGGCATCCATTACGCGATACTGCATGTAGTGGAAGTGCCACGTGCCGTTTATCACCATGTCGAGCTCGGCACGTACGTTGTCGCGGTCCTCGGGATGAACGCGGGCGAGCCACATGTCGAGTGAGTTAAAAGGGTGCTGGGAGGGCAGGTCAAAATCGCGCACGGCGTTAACCGACCATTGCGATTCTCCCGTATCGAGATTGAGGATAAACGGATAGCGCGTCTCGGAGCTCATGGAGATCGCTTGGAACACCCGGTCGTTGCAGGGAAGCTGATCGACGATTGGACGTTGCGGCGCGTCATCGTCTTTCGGTTGATGCACACGATGCATAAGCTTATAGCGATACATCTTGCGATCGGCATCCATCGTCATCTGGCGACGCGTGTCGCCAGCAAGTGGATCGACGCGTGAGCAGCCAAAGCTAAAGCTGCCGATCATGGGCGCCTTGCCACCTGAGCTCGCCTCGATCAGCCCGGCACGTACCTGCTCCAAGCGCTGCTCGAGTTCAATCTCGTTTGCGGAGAGCGAGATAAGCACAAACTCGTCTCCACCGATACGGAACAGCATCTCATCGTTCTCCATGGTTTCGGAGAGCGTGCGGCAGATGCCCAGAATATAGCGATTGCCTTCGGCGTGGCCAAACCTATCATTGCAATGCTTGAGATGGTCGATGTCAATATAGGCGCAGGTGAAGGGGTCGCCTTTGCGCCAGAGTTGCTCGACGTGACGGTCGAATCCGTTGCGGTTGCCCAAGTTGGTGAGCGGATCGATATAGGCGTTGCGCTCAAGCAGCTGGCGCTCTTGTTGCAGGATGGCATGCGTCTTTTGCAGTTGCTCACCAACGGCGCGTAGCTCAGCAGGCAGCGCGGCAACATCGAGTTCAGCGGTCGAGACGCCGTTCGCAAGTCGCTGAAGATAGGCAATAATCGATTGCTCGCCCAGGCGATATGACTCGTTCATGATGGATAACCTCCTTGGGCGGAACAACGGTTTGTATCATATCCCCAATTCGGTTTGAATTGGGGATATAAGTTAGCTAATGGAGACAAATGCCCCCTTCGACGGTGGCGTTTTGCGCGCGAGCGTATCAGTTGTTATTGCCACCATCGAGCAATGCCTCAAAATCCTTCGCAGGCATGGGGCGGTAGTAGAGGAAGCCCTGAGCGTAGCGGGCGCCCATTTGTCGTAGCATGTTCGCCTGCTCATTCGTCTCGACGCCTTCGACCACGACCGGCAGATGGAGCGACTGCGCCATTTCGAGCATCGATGAAATGATCTGCGTGCTGCGGCCTTGATCGCCGTCGACGGGCGCAATCTGCCAAATGTGCTTGTCGAGCGTCACCATAAAGCCGCTTTCCTCGAGTGCGGGGATATGGGTGCACATGCTGTGGACGGCTATTATTCGACAGGCGGTAGCGCGACGATGCGATGTTCGATGAAAATGCGACTGAGACGATATATGTTGACGGGTATACCTGTCCCGGTTTAAAACGCAGGAACGGAGATGGTCGCATGGCACAGCCGGATACGACGCACACGGTGGGGCTTGCGCTCGAGGGAGGCGGCTACCGCGGTATGTATACGGCGGGCGTGCTCGACGTTTGGATGGAGCACGGTTTGACCTGCGACCATATGGTGGGTGTCTCGGCGGGTGCGGCGTTTGGCTACAACTTTAAATCGCGCCAGATCGGCCGCGCCATTCGCTACAACAAGGCCTATTGTGCCGATAAGCGCTATGCGGGTGTGACCAGCTGGTTGCGAACCGGTGACATGTTCAATGCCGATTTTGCCTATCACGAGGTGCCCATCGAGCGCGATCCCATCGACCTGGAGACATATCGCGCCTGCCCTATGCGGTTTACGTGCGTGTGTACCGATATCGAGACGGGCAAGGCCGTCTACCACGACCTGCCCTATGGCGACGAGCGCGATATCGAGTGGATCCGGGCGTCGTCGGCGATTCCCGTGGCGACGCGTCCCGTTGCTATTGGCGGGCATAAGTATCTGGATGGTGGCGTGGCTGATTCCATTCCCAGCGCTTGGTTGTTTGCGCAGGGGTATGACCGCAATATCGTGGTACTCACGCAGCCGGCGGGCTTTGTGAAGCAACCCAACAGCGTGATGCCCATGCTGCGGCGCGTGTTCCGTCACTACCCGGAGTTTGTTGCAGCGCTCGAGCATCGGCATGAGGTCTACAATGCCACGCTCGATGACTTGGCGCGTCGTGAGGCTGCCGGCGAGGTCTTTGTGGTGCGGCCGAGCGAATCGGTGAAGGTGCCGTCGCTGTGCCGCGAGCCGGATGAGCTCGAGCGTATCTACCAGGTCGGCCGCCACGATGCGGAGGCGACCTTGCCGGCGCTGGAAGCGTATCTGGCAGAGTAGAGCAAACTGCCGTGGACTCGGCGGAAAGCGCATCCCGGAATCGGCGCTAAAAATGGGATGAGGTTTCCGCGAGAGGCCCGTAGCGGAAAGCGCGCCCCGGAATCGGCATCCAAAACGGGATGCAGTTTCCCCGACGGCGGGTTTTGGAAACGGCGTCCCAGAATTTGCGCCTGGAATGGGATGGGGTTTCCCAACGGAGCCGCATGCGGAAAGCGCATCCCAGAATGGACGTCCAAACTGGGATGCGCTTTCCGCTATTGAAGATATGAGGCTGCGGAGCAACTGCTCGGCCTAGGCTTATGCCTGCTGCCAGGTGTCGACAAGCTCCTTGGCGGCAGCGTGGGGGTCGTCGGCGCTGCAGACGGCGCTCACCACAAAGAAGCCGTCGACGCCGGTGGCCTTGAGCTGCGGCAGGTCGGCCGTCTTGACGCCGC